>JAJFLP010000010.1 GCA_021772635.1 Verrucomicrobiota bacterium
TCTGCTCAAATAAACCGATTGGCTTGACTTCACATCTTAGTGAATGAAAATTCACTTTCACCGTGGCGCCTTCTCCAATCGTCTTATTATGAACGAGTTAAGTTCTCTCGCGACGAATCGCGTGAATTAATCAGGCTAGCCCTAAAATAAGCGAACATTCTGATACGTAATATTACTCGTTTTTCGAGGTGAAACTTCGAAAGAGATTACGAGTACGATTACGAGTACGATTAAGATTTCAGCGTGCCCTTTGCCCGCAGTCTGCCTAAAAGCTCGATTGAATATCTAACACTGCCAAAAACAGCAGGAGTACGATAGTACCGACCATCCCGCCGAGGAAAATAATTACCAGCGGCTCGAACCAGGATAGGGCGCGTTTTATTATGTGGCGCAGTTCGCTGTCATAACGATCTGCCACCCTGGCTAACATCTCATCTGTCGCACCGGTTTCCTCCCCCACGGCAAGCATGCGAATTACCAACGGTGGGATATACTGGCTACGGCCCAGCGCCGAAGATAATCGTTCTCCACGCCGAAGTTCCGCTGCCAGCCCGGCAATAGATTGCTGTATTTTCGAGTTCTGCAGAACTTTTGCTGAAATGGATACCGTATCCAGGAGATGTACACCGCTTTTCATAAGGATCGACATTGTTCGGACTTGTCGACCGATGTTTGATAATATAACAATCCGGCTCAGCAGCGGAAGCTTTAAGACTATGCCATCCCAAGCTTCCCGCACGCGACCATCTTTTCCTGCTTGCTGAATAAGGACGGCGAGGAGGATCAGCAAAATGCAACCGCCCCACCAGTAACCGCGCATAAGCTCCGACAAATCGAGCAAGAACTGCGTTGCGTCCGATGGTGTTCTGCCCGTACTCTGTATTACCCGCGAAAATTTCGGGACAACGACCCCAAGCAGCACCGATACGACGCCGACGCAGACAGCAACGACGAACAACGGGTAAATTGACGAGGAAATCAAAAACGCCTTCATCTCTTTCGTCATGCTCAGGTAATCGCGCAATTGTCCGAGGACTTGAGGTAGCGCACCTGCCTCTTCTCCCGCCTCGACGATACTCGAATACATCTTCGGGAAAATACGGTTGCGATCACGAATCAGCTGTGAGAACTTTCGACCTTCGTGTAAACCGCGGCGCAATCCCGAAATGACCTCTCTCTCCTCGCGATTATCCCCCGTATCTTCCACGATTGCCAAGGCTTTCTCAAGCGGGATTTCTGCCTGTAATAATGGTACCAGGCGATCCGTAAAGTCCGCGACGTCAAACCGCCGTCGGAAGGTCCAGCTCAGAGACGGGCCTTCGGACGAACTGTCACTTTGGCCCATATACTCAATCGGTATAAGGCCGCGTACCTGCACGCGCCTGGTTGCGTCCGCCTGGTTATCGCCCTCGATCAGGATTTCCTGTATTTTGCCCGCGTTGTCTGAGGTTTTAAACTTATGCAGTGGCACGAATTAATCGTCCTTTGACTGTTTTTCATTCGGCTTCTTGTGCATGATGAAAATGCGTCTCATCATCACCGGGACGTTATCGACCTTGAACTCCATCCAGTGCTCGCCCTCGTTTCTAAAGGTCACTCCCTGGACATTAAATACGAGTTCAGCAACTTGCATCGGGTTTTGAAACTGAACCTTACCTTTAACCGAGAAAACGATTTCCTCGTTAGCCTGATGACGACATGCGACTTCGCAATCGTAGTTTCCGTGCCCGCTGGTTAACGATACGAAAATCGATAGATTCGGGTGTACACACGGTAGTTTCGCGGTGAATAGCCGGTCGAAGAGTCCGACCAAAGTCCTCTTATTTGTTTGCTTATCCTGAATAATCGTATCACAAACGAGAAGCGCTAATCCCATTGGCATTTCATGGATTGGCATAGAATTTATTCCTTTAGGAGTTTAACCCGCAATCACTCCGCGACTGCAGTGGGGCCCGTACGGACCGGAAATACAGAGAGAAACGACTTTACGGTGTCGGAGTCTTACGCGAGATACCTAATATACGGCGAAATAACAGACAAGTGCAAAGACTCTCGTGTCTCCGTTAAAGCTCCCGGCTCGGGCTCGCGACAATGAGTTTATGACTAAACATAATATTGAAGGTTCCCGAATCAACCCCGTAAAAACGCGGGATTACCGGCGATACGCTTTTGCAGCCGCAAATCCATTTGTATGGAAAGGCAACTCAAAAATTAATCGCGCAGAGATTCGGAAGCATACTGCAAGCAGTACAATTTTTGGATGACTTTGAACTAACCACGCAAGAGATATCGAACGATATTTCGAATAGCCGTCGCTCCGCATAAGCGCGAGTCCGCTCGTGCGGACCCAAGTTGGCTTCCGCCTTCGCCTTGCGGCTAGTGCCTCCGCTGAAGCTATGGCGCTCTCGCGAAAGCGGATGGCGAGACATGATGGCCGGTTAAAAAACTCGAAGGCGGTCGATATATATTTCGATCCGTCGCTCTGCTGTTCAGCAGGAATTTCCGCAGTCGCTTAGTTCGGTTATGGCGAGATTATGCTGACGGTAAAAAAACTTCCAGGGGATCAGTAGATTTCAGATGATTGCGGTTTAAGTTAGCTCGAATTTTCCGGGGTGAATTGATTTGTTCCAAGTCAGTTTATACTAGCCTGAATTAGCCACCAGTATTCTGCTACGAGCCCTTATCATTGCTCATAATAAAACGATTAGCTCGATTTCCCATTTCAGTGAATGAAAATTCACTTTCACTGGGATATCCTTTCTAATCGTCTTATTATAAGCATGGTAACGTCCCTCGCGACGAATCGCGTGAATAATCCAGGCTAGGACTTGATCATGCATTTACTCCGGCGAGATGTCACCCTGCAGCGAGTCGCGTACGCGTTTGGTCAGGTGATCTCTTTTTTTCAATCGTCAATCGTCAATCATCAATAGTCAATCCTTCATAGTATGCCAGATTTAACCGAATATCGTACACGCTGGAAAGAACAACGCGACAAACCTGCATTTCTTGCCTTGGAAGATGGTTCAGTGATCCGCGGGCACTCGTTTGGGGCGAATGTCGACCGGGTTGGGGAGGTCGTATTTAACACGGGCCTAACGGGCTATCAGGAAATCCTAAGCGATCCATCCTATTGCGGGCAACTCGTTACGATGACCTATCCTGAGATCGGCAACACCGGAATAAATGCGGTTGACATGGAGTCGCGGGGTGTCTTTCTGAACGGCTTTGTGATCCACGAATTAAATCAGGGCGAAAACTGGCGGAAAGACGAGTCATTGGCGGATTTCCTGGTCCGCAACGAGATTCCGGCGATCGCCGGAATCGATACCCGCGCGTTGACAACGAAGCTCAGAACGGTTGGAACTCTAAAGGCGTACCTGGGTGTCAGCGGCACGAAATCACCCGAGGCTGGCATTGCCGCTGCGCGCGAGTGGGAAGGTTTAGATGGGAAGGACTACGCGTCGAAAGTATCATGTGACCAATCTTATACGTGGGACGAAATAAGTGAGGACAGCACCTACTGGGGGCTGGGGGAAGACCGTCCGGCCATGGATCTGAAAATCGTAGCTTATGATTTCGGGATCAAGTGGAATATTTTACGACGCATGCGGTTATCCGGGATGGATGTGCGCGTGGTCCCAGCCAAAACACCGTCGGCAGACGTCCTCGAAATGAAACCGGACGGCGTCTTTTTTTCGAACGGCCCGGCTGACCCTGCGGCCGTATCTTACGCTATTGATAGCGCCAGAGCATTGATCGGAAAGGTCCCGATAATGGGTATCTGTCTCGGGCATCAGCTGCTGGGGCTTGCTTGCGATGCCACGACGTATCGCTTAAAATTCGGGCATCATGGATGTAATCATCCAGTCAAGAACCTGGAAACGGAAGGAATCGAAATCACCTCGCAAAACCATAATTTCGCAGTCGATTGCGAGACGAGTTCTTGTAATTCACTTGAAGTTACTCACATTAATTTGAACGATAATACGGTCGAGGGAATCAAGCATAAGAGCGAGCCGATGTTTGCCGTACAGTATCATCCTGAAGCGGGTCCGGGGCCTCATGATCCGCAATACTTGTTCAAGCAGTTCCGCGAGCTGATACAAACATCTTAATTATATCAAAACCACAACAAAGGAGATTGAAGTGAAGACTAATTTACTAAATCGACAGAATCCATTTTTCGGAGGGTTAATTGCGTTTATGCTGGTTTTCGCCGTCTCCACGGGCTTAAATTGTCAGGCAGAAGACGGAACGAAGCCATTCCAGTTGTCGCTGATCAGTCCGATTGCCTTGGTGGATGAAAGTGACTCGGTCATGGGACTAAGACTGAATCTGATATACGGCGCGAACGAGGACGTTACCGGTTTCGATCTTGGTCTAATTAACAAGACTAATGGAACTTTGGATGGCTATAGTTTCGGCATTATCAACATTGGTGGCGGCGACGTTAACGGTGTCCAAGAGGGTATTATCAGTTTTAATACCGGAACGATAACCGGCGGGCAAGGTGCCGCGATCTGTATTAATCAGGGAGATATCGACGGGTTTCAATTCAGCTGTTTCTTAAGTATCGCGGATTCCGTATCCGGAAGTCAATGGGGAGTTTTTAATTACGCAGAATCGCTCAGCGGATTACAGGTCGGGCTCCTGAATATCACCAACAATCTTGCTGGCATCCAGATTGGCCTGGTCAATATTGCGACGGAAAGCGATTTCCTCAACTTCTTCCCGTTTATCAATGCCGCCTGGTAGGACTGCAAACAGTCCAATTTTGTGTAGTAATAAAGGGGCCCTTTTTTCTCAACAGCGGCTTATAATTATACTGAATCCAGTCAGGTTTTCGACAAGTTCTGAACGAATCTCTGCCTGCAATGTTAAAAGATCGTCGAATATTCAACTGCTTGCAGTTTAAGAAATAGAACTTAGCTGTCTTTCATAGTAGGAGGCCGCTTCCGCGGGCGATAACGGGGTCAGATCACGTTATCCCCGAGGGAGCGGCCTCCTATGTTTTAGACGGTAAACAGTGCGATGTTCGGTATAGTATGATTAAAGGGTTGGTAACCTCGGATGGATAAGTTGCTGGTTGAAATTGATTTTGAGCACTCGCAGACGGACGTAATTCTGCGTTTGTTCCAATGTGTCGGTGACCAACGAATTATCCTTGGGATACAGGAAATTTATAACATCTGCCACCAGATTCGTCGTGACGCGGACTGCGATTGGATTGACGACGACCGGAGTTTCTTTCTGGAAGTTTGGCCGTTCGTAAACAAACCTGGGTTACTAAAGTCGAATGCTCAGGTGATCAAGATTTCCCGAACCAAGTTCGATCGGGTGCTAAAGAAATGGGCGTCTGTCCCGACGCGATTCTATGATAAATCAACCGGTTTAGCATACTCCCAAAACATACCCCGGGCCGATATCCGGATCGACCTCGAAGTAAAGGGCGACACGACACAGCTGTGCGCAATGATTGTTGTTCCTGATGGAAACGAGACGCCTTATTTTCGCGCGCGCCGGCACCCGGGGAACTCAAGAGAACCACGAGTTATAATTGATAACGTCGTACATAATTTAAGCTGTCCGGTTGATAGCCGCCTGATGAGTCAGGTATTCGGTGAAACCAACCCCATCGTTGCAACTGATAGAGTCATTGAGCATCTTCCCGTAATCCTACAGAATCGCCTCGAGCTATTGTCCGGTCCGGCGATCGTACGTAAGACTATAAAATCTAAGGCGAGGGTCGTCCTTAAAGCGGACGGAGCGGATATTCTGATGACGATATTTCTCGGGCCGGCCGTCGCTCAGTTTATGCCGGGCGAGGCGTTAACCGCGGCGCAGTTGCGGCGCGAGGGACGTAAATTTGTGATAAGCGACTTTCTGTGCGACGACGGCGATTCGATTTCGAAATCACTCCATTCTATTTCATTAACGGCGGCGCATGGGGCGGCCTGGAAAATCCGCGGGGTCCCGGACGAGATTAATACGTTATACAACGCAGTCCGGGAACTAGAGGGTATAGCCGAATTCGATATCGATAAAGAACTGCTCACGTTGTTCGGGGACAACAGGATTGAAGTGTCGTTTTCTGCTTGTCGGGTGAAAGGTTGGCTTGAAGTAACTATTGACTATCGGCTCGATAACGACCGACTCACTCCCGACGATATTAATTTCGTCACAACGAATGAGTGCGGAATAATTCGCACTCAAGGCGGGAAATGGCTAAGGTTGGATCAGGAACAAGTCGATGACCTCCGTGAGAAAATGTCGGACCTTCAGTTAACCGCGGGAACACAGCGCGTTCCAGTGCCGAGCGCTGAGAATCTGGTCCGCGGATTGGCAAAGTACCCCGATCTGCGTGTACCGAAATCCACTGGTCAGGTTCTATCTGAGCTTCGTACGCAGCTGTCCACTAAACCCCCGTCGCTATCTAAATTTCTAATCGGATACCTGCGAGAGTACCAAATCACTGGAGTGGAGTTCCTTTGCAACAGAACGAAATTCGGCTTAGGCTGTCTGTTGGCTGACGATATGGGACTGGGTAAAACGGCGCAGGTTTTGGCTTACCTTAGTACGGCGATGCGCGGCAGACCTCGTGGTAATCCCGCGCTCATCGTATGTCCGGCCTCCGTTGTTTCGGTCTGGTTGAAGGAAGCCGAAACGTTGTGCCCGGACTTAAATGTTACATCATTGCAAGGTCCACCCGAAAAGCGTCGAGAGTTGCTGGCGTCCTTGGATCGCTGGGATGTATTAATTGCGACCTATGCGGTTATCAGAAATGACTTGTACTTCCTGAAAAAGATCAATTTTTTCGGCGTGATTCTCGATGAAGCGCAGCAAATCAAAAATCCGGATGCCGAGGTAACCTGTGCTGCGAAGTCGTTGGTTTCGGAAAATCATATCGCAGTTACGGGTACGCCGTTGGAAAATCGCTTGACGGAATTATGGTCCATCGTCGATTTCCTGAATCCCGGTTATCTTGGTGACGTCACTGAATTTACTCAGCGTTTCGGCAAGTCGCGACGGGGCACTCGGGAATTGGCGGAGACGATAAAACCGCTGATTTTGCGCCGATCGAAGAGAGAAGTTGCTCCCGAATTGCCGCTGCGCACGATCGAAACGCTTTATCTCCCCCTTTCGGATATTCAGCGTGAGCTGTATACCACGGAGTTAGCTATATCGAAGAACAAAATTCAACGAGCCGGAGCGGTAGATGTATTAGCTGTATTAACGCGACTGCGGCAGATTTGTTGCCACCCATCGCTGGTTCTGAACAAAGACGTGCCGCACCCAGAGTGTTCGCTAGAAACGGGCACCGCCGAATCGGATGTGGGATCGGCCAAACTGGATTGTCTGATCGACAAACTTACCGAATTAAGGGCCGAGGGACATTCAGCATTGATTTTTAGTCAGTTCACGCGTATGCTGGAAATAATCGAGGAGAGGTTAGCTCTGCTCAATATCAAGACCCACAAAATCACCGGAGCAACGCCCGGCGGTAAACGTGCCGAATATGTGCGGAAATTTCAGGAATCCGCGGACCCGGAAATATTTTTGTTGAGCCTTAAGGCGGCTGGCACCGGATTGACTTTAACCAAGGCAGATTATGTCTTCATATACGACCCGTGGTGGAATCCAGCGGTTGAGTTGCAGGCAATAGATCGGACGCACAGGATAGGGCAGGACAAACCCGTGATCGCTTATCGACTTGTTACCGCGGGTACCGTCGAAGAGAACGTAATGCGGATGCAGGAGGTGAAGCAGCAGCTTTTCGCTGACGTGATCGACGGCGCAGAAAACTTGCCGTCGGAACTCAGCGTTGACGATCTGGTTGCGTTGATCGGTTAGACAGCAAGCAGTCGAATTTCTTATCGGCATCGCCCCGTGCGATTTGGCCTAAGTACTGGCGATGGGAACAACATTTATTCCCACCAGTGGGTTTAATTTCCCGACGTTGCGTCGTAGTAAAGCTCTAAGAGTTCTTTGATACCTCGCGGGCTTGCCCCGATGCAGTTGATTGGAACAGCGCGCGTACGGATAAATTCGAGACGAGACAAGAGGAAAAGTTTAATCATACGAACGGGGGCATAATAAAATGGCACGAGCTAATCAGACATTTCATTTGCGAGATTTGGAGAAATCCCTTGGCTACGCACAAGCTGTGAGTGTTGATGATATTCTCTATATCTCCGGTTTAGTCAGTATGGATGAGAACGGCAACATACTCGACGCAAATGATTTTACGCAACAACTTCGCAATGTGTACAGTGACATTCTGCGTACGCTGCACGCCCACGGGGCGACCTTCGAGCACGTCGTCAAAGAAGTAATTTACACGACTGATATGGACGCACTTCTTGCAGCACTGCCGATTCGAAAAGACTACTACAAACGCTATGGTTTACCCGCAGCGTCATGGGTAGAGGTGGCGCGCCTTGCGGCACCCGAGTTTCTGGTCGAGGTCGAAATCACCGCTCATATTCCGCATACGGAAATGTCGTATTAGTCCTAAAATAGGCGAACATTCCGATTCGTAATCTTACTCGTAATCGTAATCTTTTTGGTTTTTCGAGGTGAAATTTGAAAAGCGATTATCGTTACGATTTCGAGTACGAAGAAAATCCAACGAAAAGTTCGCCGGAATTTGGACTGGTACCGTACGAATGCGCCGTTTGTAGTAAGCCACGATAGTGGCGTTATATCCGGCATCCGGAGGGCACTTCCGAGTCCAGCGCGAACAAACGGCGAGAGTTTTCGTAGTTGTTGTCTTCTTTCGTTTCTACAATTGCCATTCCTAAAAATCGATAATCCGCCATTGAACTTTAACCCCGAGAAATTTAACGACGCGATTTCACGTATAGACAACGCGAATTCAAAGGACCCTAATGTCGAGATAGTCGGCGACGTTTCTTTCCCTAAGGAACTAATCTACTCCGACCGGATGACGTCTTGGCTGGCGACGATCGAACCAGCGTCCTCCGAGGCTCTGAAACTTGCCGTGCGCTGTCAGCACCTTCGACGATGGGAGGTGCCGAGAAGTGGATATCCCAAGGGGCGGGTAGGCTACCTGAAATGGCGGGTTGCCCTGGGAAAGTATCATGCGGAGTGCGCCGACGATATTTTAACGGAAGTCGGGTACGACCGTGAGTTTATAAATCGCGTAAAGATATTGATACTCAAAAAGAATCTTAAGTCGGATGCGGAATCACAGTGTGTCGAGGACGTAGCATGTCTGGTCTTTCTTGAAAGCTATTTCAATGAGTTCGCAAAAAGCCAGAACCGTGAAAAATTAGTAGAAATTGTACGGAAGACCTGGCGGAAAATGTCGTCACGTGGCCATGCCGCCGCGCTGAAACTTCATTTGGAACCAGAGTTGCGGGCGATCGTGGAGGAAGCGATTGAACCGTGTCAGGATTAGCTGGGGGGCACCCGATGCATCAACTTTATGGCAATGGAGTTATGAATAATTCACTAGATACCGAGAAACTCGCTTTCGGCAGCCATGCCATCGCGCATTTTTTAAAGCGTTCACTCATAAACGTACTCTGCTCGCTACCCCTGGGAGACGCGTGGCTAATGAGATTCGTGGGTATCGTCGCGGTGCGCAACAAACCCTTGGCCCATCAGCACCTGGAGCATTATCTCAAAGGAAATGGGAGGGCACTTGCATTAGATAGCGATCGTCTGTTCGCCGATGATTCCGGGGTCCGGGATGAGTTTCTAAGTCAGGTCGCGGAACGGATTCGATGGGGTGAACGGTCGGGGACTATCGGAATTCCACAGTCAGCCTTTGCAACGCGGGAATGGCTTTTCGCGTTGGGCGGGATAAGCATCCCGTGGTTCACTGACGGGTATTGGGTGAGTGCACGACCTGGTTCGCAATACGATTGGCATCCTGATCAACCTCGTATAACGCAGGGAATACATCGATTGGCAATACGGTTAAAGGATAAAGGGGCAAGCGAGTTCAGTATTCAGGGGTCCGTCCTCTCAATTCCCATTACTGCCGTAAAAAATGCCGGTCCACCCAAGGCCCACGATCGCTCCGTACTCAACCTTCTGTGATTCGAAGGGTGACTCACAGGTCATTTTGCGTTCTTAACACCGTCCTCGTAATCATAATCCCTTTCTAATTTTACCTCGAAAAGCCAGGAAGATTACGATTACGAGTAAGATTACGAATCGGAATGTTCGCTTATTTTAGGACGAGTTGCTCGAAAAAAAAGCGCTGCTAAACTCGCGTTTAGCAGCGCTTCACCAAAGCAAATATCACGAGTGACTCTAGGACTAGGAACCCGTGACGACCTTTTCGAATCTATTACATTGAGTCACTGAGAGCGGACCACGGCCAGTCACCTTCATAAGCATGACCAAGGTTATCTTCGTGGTTAGGAACAATGCAGCCTAGAACGCCGGTAAATCCCTGCGCTTCACGGCTGACCCAATACCATAAACCTTTACCAACCCCCATGACGATATTACCGTCGGAAGCGCCCCGGAGTATTTGACCAGGAAATTCCGCGACGCCGAGTAGGCCATCGGTGACGCCACGGGCCAGCTTGCGGCCAACGGGCTTAACGCCTTCACTGAGTGAGGGGTCGAAATAACTGTACTGAATCCCTTCTTCCCACGAGTATTCTGCGTCAAACGGGACACCGATTCCGTAATTATCCACTGCATTCGCGGTCCAGAACCCGAATAATTCAGACCCGCCAGATACAAAACGGCCACCGGCATGACCGAATCCCCGAAAAAATCCCAGTATCGTCCCAACCGTTTTCGAACCTACGGTATTGTCGATCGGGCCGAAACCATTGTTGTACCCCTTGCAAATTTGAACGGGGACCTCAACTATTCCTGTAACAATATCGACAACGCCCCGGACAATTTTATTTTTCATGCCGTCAACAACCTCAGCAGAGCCGGCGACTCCTGTAAATGTGGTTAATGATAGCGTGGCGAGAATTGCGAGGGTTTTTTTCATATCTCTACTCCTTGGGTTGAGGTTTTGGACTGCACGCAGCCCGGATCTTCGGTCCGAATGGACGGCCGCGACTCCGTTTATACGGTCCATATGAACGGACTCTCCGTATAAGCGAGAGTCTCGGGTAATCCGAACCGCGCAGTGCGGGCCGGACGAGCGGACTCCGATAATACGAAGAGAGACACGACTTGGAACTCGTACCTGCTTGTATTAATTCTATTGACTATGACAACGTGAATTTTGGTGCTTCAGTGACGTTCACACGAATAAGGCGATGCCGTGGCATCGTCGTTTCGCGGGAACGTCACTGATCGCCAAAAGACACTTGCCCAAGGGGTTACAGCTCTTTTTCTACTGTACTTCGTTGCTATAATCGACGCGTACCTACGGGTACGCGCCCGAAGATAGCGACGCAGTACAGCGAAAAATAGGTGCAATCATAATTATTAGAATTAATACAAGCAGGTACTAGTCACGCAAAAAGCGCTGAACGATATTTTTAACCAGTGTACGTCCTGCTGGACAGCAGATTGCTTGGATAAAAACTCGAAGACGTCCTTTATACGCGACGTGGAATATCCGAATTGGAAATCGAATGACTTCCAACACTAACGTGTAAACTACGCGGCAATTTGGCCATGTCAATGATAAAATCTCTAAAACTTTTTGACGACTGTAACCGCCTATAAATAAGACTTTTATATTATGGATGTTTGTCGACAACGCAGGGCTCCAACGAATCCGCCAGCTTAGACAGGTATGGAAGAACCAGTTATGGCGTAGTCGTTGATGCCCCGCTAAATATTAGGAGTCAACCCGATACTGATGGTTTTCACGTTCTTCCGCGCATGGATACCTTGTACTAGGGTAGACATTCTTTCCCAGTCCCGTTATTATATACTGCAAGCAGTACAATTTTTGGATGACTTTGAACTCACCACGCAAGAGATATCGAACGATATTTCGAACAGCCGTCGCCCAGGTGGCTATGGCCGGTTAAAAAACTCGAAGACGTTCGGTATACTTAGAAACCGCGTCACCGTTCCCAACGAGAACTTCTATTATGTCATACGAGATATTTAAGATTCTTCACTTAGCGGGCGTTTTTATGGTACTCGCAGCGCTTGGTGGTCTTATTTTTCGAGGGTTGCTGAATGTCGAAGAGAAGTCGCTGAAGAAACTGGGCGGGTTAACAACTGCGGTCGGGCTGATTCTGATTTTGATCAGTGGACTCAGTTTATTAGTGAAGTTACGGATTGGATTTCAGGGCTGGGTGATCGTTAAGATGGCAATCTGGATTGCTTTCGGTGGGCTGATAGCTGCGGTGAATCGGAAGCCGGAATGTGGCAAGATTTTATTCGCAGTTTCACTTGCTCTTGGGATAGCAGCGGCTTTCTTCGGGATAACGAAACCGTTTTGATCCCACCAGTGGGTTTAATTCCCTGACGGTTGACGTGCTCCCTGCAGCACTCTCTTCTGCGAATAGCTGTCTCATCCTGGAGTAGCGAGGATTCGTCGTCGCAGTAAAGCTTTAAGCATCTTTCACCCCTCGTGGGCTTGCTGCCCGGAGGCAGTTGATCACTAAGGGAAGAAAACGTTAGGGAAAAAAAAGGGGGAGGTGAGTTGTTGGTTTGATTGCTTCAACGAACTAGCCTGACTAATTCACGCGATTCGTCGCGAGAGAACTTAACTCGTTCATAATAAGACTATTGGAGAAGGCGCCACGTTGAAAGTGAATTTTCATTCACTAAGATGTGAAGTCAAGCCAATCGGTTTATTTGAGCAGAGATTAGGGCTCGTAGCAGAATACTGGTGAATTATTCAGGCTAGGCAGCTTCTTTCGCAAGGACCAGGCGTTTCTTATTTCGCAAGATTATCGCGAGCATCGCGATGCCGATCAAGGCCCACTCGGAAGGCTCTGGAACCGGAGCGCTGGGTGAGGATGGAAGAAGGAATGCATTTGTTTTCGTGTCACCCACTTTATAGAAGTTGGGATTCGTCGAATGCTCATACCACGCTTCAAAGCTGAGGCCACGCCCTGTGTCATAATGCAACTCAGCGACATTATCGTGGTAATAAGGAGATCCAGGCATCGCCAGGCCGGTCCATCCGGTTAATGGAACGGCTGTCGAGTAGGGTGACGTCAATTGCATCGATAGACTATCCCACTCAAGACCCGCGCCGTCTTCTTCACTGGCGAGAAGATCAGCGACTATATCGGAGTAGGCAGTGGTTGCACCGCCAGCGAAAGCGCCATCGATTTCGAGATCAAATAGGTCGATGTTGACGCCCCATGACGAGTTATCATATTGGCGTGTCATCGTACCGGAAATGTTCGCATCGCCGTCGTCGTAAATCTCCATGCGTAGGTCATCCCATTCCCAGTTTGTGTATCCGTGGGTCAGGTAACTGTTGAAATCATTGCCTAAGTACATCCCGTACGCGCCGTAGCCATGCCCGTTCTCCCCGTCCAGCGTCCCGCCCTCGGACTGTATACGCCCGGTTAAGTCCAATTCAGCGATGATGGCCGCTGAGTACCCATATCCGCACGAAAAAACTAACACAGATAAAAACAGCGTAAGAAACCTGACCGCTCCTGTAGAGTTCGAGCCAGATCGGGTTTTCTTGTTCGACGCCGATTTCTGAGTTCTAATAATTTGATTGATTAAATTCATGTTAGTTACAATACGTGAAAATATATAAATATCAATTGATTTAGGCAATGAAACGTGTCAGGATACCGCGCGTTTCTCTGTAGGAATAATCCTACTGTCCCTGCTTTTCTGCTGCGCTTTATAGACGTGAAATAGCCTTGATAAACAGGAATCCTCCGTGGCTCAGGTAGTCACTTTTGGTTTTCCAACCCGTAAGTGTTCCGTTTCGGAACGTATACCGCAGGCGGTACAATTTTCGGTCCGTATGGACGGACTCCGAGAATACGGAGAGAAGACTTTTAACTTGTCATCTAGCCTGTCTGTGCTCGCTAAATCATTGACGTATAATGTCGAGAATCTGCGTGTAGATTCTGGGAGTACCGGCGACGACCGATCTTGTTTCCAAGGTGCAGGCTTCGCCTTGCATATTAGAAACGGTTCCGCCCGCTTCCGTGACCATTAACGCGCCGCCCAGGTAGTCCCATGGATTCAGATGATGTTCCCAGTAGCCGTCGATTCGGCCGCACGCGACATACGCCATATCCAACGCAGCTGACCCGCAGCGCCTCACACCCTGCACCAGCGGCATCATGCGGTTAAATTCCGCGAGGTTATTCTGTGGATTCGTCGCCCGGTCATATGGGAATCCGGTCGCGATAATTGATGCCGTGAGGTCTTGGCAATCAGAAACCCGGATTGACTCGCCATTTAGGAAAGCACCCTGACCCTTTTCCGCGGTAAACAACTCATCCCGGAGCGGATCAAAGATTACGGATAACACGACTTTATCAAGGTGTAAGAGCGCTAGCGCTACGCAAAACACAGGGTGTCCGTGGGCGAAGTTATTCGTTCCGTCCAACGGGTCAACCAGCCACGTATACGCTGAGTGACCGGTACTCCCGCTTTCCTCGGCAACGATTGCATGGTCGGGGAATGATGCAGCGATGACACTTAATATTACGCGCTCTGCCTCGATATCCGCCTCAGTTACCAAATCTCTATCTGTTGATTTCGTTTTAATCGTCAGCTTTGACGTATAATAGCGGGTGAGTACTTGGCCGGCATCCCGTGCGGCTTTTATAGCAGTTTTAAGCATAGTATTTTCAATTTTTTAATTAATTATGTATATTATTTTGATCGCCTTGGAGTTTGCGACCAGGCGTTCTGCTGGTCAGCAGAATGCCGGTTGAAAATATACCGTTCGGCATCCCCATGGTGGTTACACGCAAGTTGTCCGAAAATTGTACTGCGTGCAGTATAGATTCTGAAAAGCCGGTTTATTCGAAGCCAACAACAGGGTTTCTCAGTTCACCGATATTCTCTATCGTAAAAGTGAGCGAATCGCCGGGCTTCAGATAAATTGGTGGATTTCGGGTGAACCCGACACCGCTAGGCGTTCCGGTCAGTATAACCGTGCCTGGTAGCAAAGTGGTTCCTTCCGATAGAAATTGGATCAGTTCGGCAACCGAGAAAATCATATCCGCCGTACTCGAGTCCTGCATCATGGTTCCATTCAGATGCGACTGTAGCCGCAGGGTCTGCGGGTCCGGAATCTCGTCTTTGGTAACGAGTACCGGGCCAAGCGGACAAAAAGAATCGAAACTCTTTCCACGAACCCACTGCATTCCCCCGCCGTGTTTTTGCCAGCGCCGTGCCGATACATCATTGGCGATGGTGTAGCCTAGGACATAATCTAAAGCGTCATCCGCGGATACGTCTTTTGCACTTCTGCCTATGACTACGGCTAACTCGACTTCGAAGTCGACCTGCGGCGGGTTTGAACATGATTTTGGTATTACGATCGGATCGCCCGGGTGACTTAATGCGCCGGGGTTCTTCATGAACAGTATCGGGTGCTCCGGTAGCGGCATACCAGTCTCGCTGGCATGGTCGCGGTAATTGAGGCCAATGCCTAAAATTGCCTGGGGCGAAACCGGTGCCAAGAGTTTGAATACCTCCGTTTCCCTTCCGGTATCCGTTAGTCCATTTATTATATCGCCATCCATAACGGTTGCTGAACCATCCCGGTGATTCTGTCCGTAACAATTCTTGCCGTTTTTATCAATAAAACGTATGATGCGCATTGATATTGCCGGGGTTATGGGGGCATTGTTTGGATGTGGAGAATTCGCTTCGCACCAATAATGAAACTTCTACGATGAACTTGCAACTGTTAAACGCAGAATCAGCTGACCGGAAAACCTATTATAAACCCGATATTATTGCAATCCGGATTCTTGGCGGTATACGTCGCGTAGGCGACGGGAAAGTGTTCGGTAGGATATGTCACGGTCTCGACCACTGAATAACCGACATTCTGATAATCAATTTGACTCAATGAACTCGTGTGACAAAGAAATTCTGCTACTGTAGCGGCGAAGTTATACCGTAAGCGGTACAATTTTTGGACCGGATTACCCGAAACTCTCGCTTACGCGGGACGGGTAATCCGGACCAAAAGCTGAAGACGTTCGGTATACTATGAATATATCTCAAGTGAAGCGGTTGTTTTTTTGAAGCCGCTTATGTCACTGGGAGCGTAGCGATCGATACCCCAATGAGCTTGATTTGAACCATTTAGAGTTATTATGTCAGATAAGATTTTAGTTGTAACATCAGACCATGAACTATACGCGATGATCGAGACCGCAGTTGGTGGCGAATTCGGAACTCTCGACCTGGTCGATTCCGCGAACGCATTAAGTGAGATAGAGCGCGAACAGATCCAACTGTTAATCGTTGATACGCGAATGTCGACCGGCAGCGGTATCGGTCTTCTCAGCCGCCTACGGGAACGTAATCATCAATTACCGGCGATTATAATCACACCTAATACGGGCGTCGTGGCGTTAACACAGGCAACGAATAGCGAGGCCGCCGACTTGGTTCATTACCCGTTAGACGGACCAACACTGAAAGAGGCAGTACGCCGCGTTTTACAGAATCACGACTCCGCTAAACGAAGGGAAGAACTGCTGCTCCGACTCGCCTGTGCTATACCGAACATGAGAAAGTATACCCTGAAGGGGATGCTTGGCCATGGGACTATGGGGATCGTATTTCGGGCAGAACATGAGTCGAGTGATGGTATTAGAACGGTCGCTGTGAAGATCTTGAAGGCAATCAGTAGCTCCAACAAGGCTAATAAAACATTGAGAATGCGGTTCGAAAATGAAGCGAGAGCGGTATCCAGCGTTAAACACCCAAACATTATCAAGATTATTGAATGCAATACAGAAAGGGATGCTCCCGCGAATTATATCGTTATGGAGTATGTTGACGGTGAGTCACTTGAATATTACATCAACCATCACGAAGACCTTGGTTACGTTCGGAAAGCGAAGATTATTTATGCGGTTGCGGCGGCTCTCTCGGCGCTACACCGGTTAAAGATCTATCACCGTGACATAAAGCCTAGGAACATAATGGTTACTAATGATTTCGATATACGACTGACAGATTTCGGAATTGTGAAGATGCCGAATATGGACCTAACCCATGTGGGCGAACTTGTCGGATCTCCTTATTATATGGCACCCGAACAGTTTACCTCATCTAAAGTCGATAATCGCGCGGACATATTCTCACTCGGGGTCATGGCGTACGAATTATTTTTGGGTCAACATCCGTTCGTTGCGAGTAATATTTCCCAAGTATCGTATCTCATCCAACTAGAGAAATTCACTGCACCGAAGATAGTCAATCCCGAGTTTCCGCGCGAGTTAGGAATGATTATCGCTAGGATGCTGCAGAAAAATCCCGATGACCGGTATCAGACGGCGAAAGAAGTCTGCACAGATCTTGGCGCATTCATATTTCGGATTACTTAAACTTTACTGTAGGGTACGTGGTTCTGCATTAAATAAAGGGGCTCCGCAGAACCGCGTGCTCATTGAGAATTCAGACTATTAGCGTGAAGAAATCACGATCGAAATCGAAATCGTTAACGATATTAACGATATTAACGAGCCACAACAATTCAAGAATCTCGATTGCAAGAAGGGAGTTTCACAAATGTCGGATAAGATACGCAAAATAGTCCTCGGTGTCGATCTCGACGGTGTTTGCGCCGATTTCTACGCCCGGATGCGTGAGATCGCAGCGGAGTGGTTTGAGAAAGAGCCCGACGAGCTGACGCCCGACGTGTCTTATGGCCTCAATGAGTGGGGCATTACCACTGAGGAGCAATATCAGAGTCTTCATCGGTTTGCCGTTACACAGAGGAATCTGTTTAAAACAGAGGAGATGATTCCCGGGGCTCGGAAGTATCTGCGTCAACTGTCTGATGAAGGGTTTCGTATTCGGATAATCACGCATAGGCTTTTTATTCACTATTTCCATGCGACGGCGGTGCAGCAGACAATCGCGTGGCTAGATCATCACGGGATTCCTTACTGGGATCTTTGCTTTATGCGCGAAAAGGATCAGGTCGGGGCGGATATCTACATAGAAGACAGCCCGAAGAATATCGACGTTCTCCGCGAGCACGGCCTTTATACGATTTGCTTCGGGAACAGCACAAACGTTCACGTCGCCGATCCAAGAGCCCGTACGTGGAGTGACGTATATGAACTCGTCAATGAAAGACGCAGCGTAATAACAACCTAGAATAATTCACCAGAATTCCGCTGCGCGCACTAATCTCTACTCATATCATAAAACTGGCTCAGCTTCGCATTGTTTTCTTCCGGCGGCGTATTGTCATAAGAATAAGATCTCTGCAACGGCGAGAGGTATCCCGCTCTCCGCGATTTTGTCTCGACACCTCCCACCATGTTGAAATCGGAGAATATTCCGAGAATTAATACAGCTAAAATCACATTCCAACAGGAGGCTTGATGGGCGCTGAATACATAATCTACATCGTAATTCCATTCGTCTCCGCGATGATCGGGTGGGGTACCAATTATATCGCCGTGAAAATGATATTCAGACCGCATAACCCGGTTAACGTCCTCGGGTTTCGGATACAGGGGTTGATTCCGCGGAGACAGGGGGATCTGGCACAAAGTTTAGGCGATACTATTGAACGGGAATTAATATCTCACCAGGATATCAAAAAGGTTCTAGACAGCGCCGAAATGCACGAGTCGATTTCGACAATGATAGAGACGCAGATCGATACATTCATTAAGGAGAAGCTTGGTTCGAATCCGATGATTTCTATGTTCCTTCAAGGGGAACTTTTAGCCCAAGTCAAGTCGATGTTCCAGAGTCAATTCGAGAAGGCGATTCCTGAGTTTCTCGAAACATGTATGACACACGTCGAGAATAAACTGGACTTTAAAGAAATTGTACGGGAGAAAGTCGAGAACTTTGATTATGTGAAGCTCGAGGAAATCGTATTTCGGATTGCGGCTAAAGAGCTGAAGACGATTGAGATTCTCGGGGGCGTTTTCGGGTTCTTAATCGGCCTTGCACAAGTAGTATTGCTGGTATTATCAAGGAATTAATCTGAGACTCATGGCAAATGACCGGCATGCGTTTAAGTTCCTGCAGAGTTCTGACCAGACGCTGTGGACGCGGGTGTTTTATACTGCAACAAGAACAGTTTTTGGTGCGTATGGACGGACTCCGCTCGCGCGGACCGCATAAGCGTCCCGCCACTATCGGGATCCTTGCTTATGCGGGACGGGTAATCCGGACGAAAACCTGACGGTGTTCGGTATAAAGGAAAACTTTTCCAGTTGTAAGTTTTTGGTAAAATTCTGAAATAAATACAATCATCAATCCTTGAAGGGAGGTAATTGCTATGAAAAAACCAATTCTTATTGGATGCGGCATCGCATTCGTTTTTCTACTGATAATTCCGTTTATGATCGGCGTTGGGATTTACAACGGGTTGATACAGATTGACGAGAAAGTCAATAAAGAGTGGGCCGAGATCGATAACATGCTGCAGCGCCGGGCGGATCTAATCCCGAACTTGATTGAAACGGTAAAGGGATATGCGAAACACGAAAAGGAGATCTTCACGGCTGTAGCGGACGCAAGATCGCGATTGATCGGCGCAAAAGGGGTTGCCGCAAAAGGCGAGGCAGCTGGAGCCCTTAACGGCGCGTTGTCACGCCTTCTGGCAATCTCAGAGCGGTATCCTGACTTGAAAGCAAATACAACATTTCTACGCCTTCAGGATGAGCTGGCGGGGACAGAGAATCGAATCGCGGTTGCGCGGACGCGGTATAACGAGTCGGTCGAACGGTACAACACCAAGATCAAGCGGATTCCCGGAGTCTTTTTTGCTCGTCTCATGGGGTTTGAGAAACGATCTTATTTCGAGATCAAGGACGAGTCGGTAAGGGAAGTTCCTAAGGTTAGTTTCGAATGAAGCCAATATTGACTAAAAACGATAAGGCACGATTGACGACGGCGATAGAAGAGGCAGAGAAGGAAACCTCTGGCGAGATCGTTGTTGCAGTTCGTAAACACGTGAGGGGCGATGTTTATGAAGCCGCTAAGAAGTTTTTCGCGCGAAAGAAACTTGAACGCACGAAAGATCGAAACGCCGTTTTGATATTCTTAATCTGGAAAGATCGCCAGCTAGCAGTGTTGGGTGACACGGGTATCAATGCAGTAGTTCCCGACGATTTCTGGAATGGAATAATCACAACCATGACTACACGATTCAAGGAGGAAGATTATATCGGCGGGCTGGAGGCAGGTATTCTGGAACTCGGGAAGCAACTGCAACAATTTTTTCCTTATCAGGAAGATGACGTCAATGAGTTATCTGACGAGGTTTATCTTGAATAAGCCATTATATAGACTGCACACGGGCACTCTTTTGAAGATCTTCTATCAACTGGACAACAAGCTTTTAACCCCGCCTCGAAGACTACGCGGGATTTGGTATATGGTGCTCATCTCCGTGGGTATCGCCTTCAGTGCATCGGGGCAGATGGCGGTACCAAAACTTACGGGACGCGTGGTTGACTCGGCCAATTTACTTTCAGCGGACGATCGCCAGCAGTTGACCGCGGTGCTGCAGAAATTCGAGGAAGCGACGAAGGGGCAGATGGCGATCTTAATTATTCCGAAGCTAGAGAAGGACGCTATCGAGTCCTTCTCCATTCGCGTGGCTGACGCGTGGAAACTCGGTGATAGAGACCGCGACGATGGCGTGTTGCTGACGATTTCGGTCGGCGATGCTAAGACGCGTCTTGAGGTTGGGCAGGGATTCGAAGGTGTAATTACCGATGGCAGGGCCGGAGATATCCTACGGGAACTGGCTCCCTATTTTCGGGAGAAACGTTTCAAAGACGGTCTCATCATGGCTGTAAACCAAACGGCGGTATTTATAACCGGGGCCGGGTTGGCAAATGTAAACGTTGCGCCGGTGCGACAGTCGAGAAATGGATCTTCGCGATCCTCTGGATGGGTATATTTATTTATCTTTTTTTTCCTGATTCTGAGGATTTTCTCAGGTCGTACCGGGATGTACTATGGCGGTCACTATCGTGGCGGCGGGGGCTTTTCGGGTGGTGGCTTTTCAGGTGGCGGCGGTGGCTTTTCCGGGGGTGGTGCGTCAGGTGGATGGTAAATTATTGACGAGGGTTAAGGTTTCTGTCGTTCTGCTGGTCAGCAGAACGCCGGGGCGAAAACCTGAAGACGTTCCGTATACAGATTATGTTATCTACTTTGATCATCAAAAATTTTGTTATCATAGACGATCTCAGGATTGATTTCGAACACGGGTTCAATGTCGTCACTGGCGAGACAGGTGCCGGGAAATCGATTATTATCGGTGCGATCCAACTTCTTTTGGGGCAACGGGCGGATAAATCCCAGATTCGTACAGGACAAGATTCCTGTGAGATCCACGGGATTTTTCAACTGAGTAAAGAACGCGCGCCCTCCGAGAATATCAACCGTTTTCTTGAAGGAGTCGGAGTGACTCCTTGCGAGAGTGACGAATTGATACTTGCCCGAACAATAAGCCCCAAGAACGCACGAAATTTTATTAATTCCTGTCCAGTAACGCTAAACGTGATGTCGCAGCTTGGAGATCTCCTGATCGACGTGCACGGCCCTTATGATCACCAATCACTGTTGAAGCCGAAGACGCAGCTTGAACTCCTGGACGGGTTCGGGCAGCTACACGCCGAGCGGCAAGCCTTCGCCGACCTTTACGCAGAATTACGCGCTGCGCAACGAGACCTTGATGCTTTGGAAACCGACGCCTTATCGCCGGAACGCTATGATATACTGAAGTTTCAGGTCAACGAAATAGAAACGGCGGGGGTGACGGACGGCGAGGACGATGAAATAGCGTCTCGTCATGCAATCGCAGCGGGGAGCACAGAGATTCTCGGGGTATTGAACAATTCACTTACCCGGTTGACAACTGATGACGGCATCGAGGAGCAGATGAGCGGTATGCTCCGCGATATTCAGGTTCTTTCGAAGTTCGATTCCAAGTCCGGCAAGCACTTTACCGAATTGCTCGAGAGTGTGATCGCCGAGACCAATAATCTGGGCGAGGAACTACAAGATTACGCTGACAGAATAGATATCGACCCAGCAGAACTGTTGAGGTTAGATGAACGTCTCTCGCTTATCTTAAAGTTAAAACGAAAATATGGCGGTAGTATCAACGAGATTCAGAAGTACGCGACACGCGCCCGTAAAGAACTGGAGAAACTGGATAATCTGGATGAACATCGAGAACGATCGCGCGAAGCTGTCGAACGAATCGAGAAGAAATCGAAGACCCGTGCACGTGCCCTGTCGAAGAAACGCCGCGAGAGGTCAGCGGCTTTGCAGAAACAAGTTACAAGTAAACTAAAGGACTTGGGGTTCAATGATTGTTTATTTGATATTTCGATCATTGACAGGCCGATGAGCGCGTCCGGCTGCAATTCGATAGAATTTATGTTCCGTCCGAATCAAGGAGAGGAATCGAAGCCCTTGCGAACCATTGCCAGCAGCGGTGAAATTTCCCGAGTAATGCTTGCGATCAAATCTGTGCTGGCTGCGGTTGATGATATTCCAGTTCTATTATTCGACGAGATTGACGTGAATATCGGCGGTACTGTGGCAACTGCAGTAGGGCGTGAATTGTTAAAATTGAGCCGTTGCCGGCAGGTTATCTGCATTACGCACCTTCCGCAGGTGGCGGCTGGCGCGGACTTCCATTATATGGCAGGAAAAACCGCTTCGAAAAAGCGGACGGAAGCTAAAGTGGTGCGCCTTTCTGAATCTGAAAGAGTTAATGAAATCACACGAATGCTTGGCGGTGCGGATTCTTCTAGCGTAGCGACCACTCACGCGTCCGAACTGATTAAGAAATCGCGACACGATTCATAAAACACAGTGTCTGAAGATTATTCTATACTGCTTGCCCTGGATCCAGCGAACTTTTCGTCGGATTTCCTTCGTAATCATAATCGTAATCCCTTCCCAAATTTCACCTCGAAAAACCAAGAAGATTACGAGTACGAGTAAGAGTAAGATTACGAAATCGGAATGTTCGCTTATTTTAGGGTTTGCAGTATATTCTCGATCCTCCGAATTTGCGAGGAGGCCGCTACTGCAGACCGGGACCCTATAGCGATCCCGATCACGATCGATTCCAATCACCTTAATTCTGCTGAATAACTAAATGAAGCCGAGCTAGCCTGATCTATGCATAAACTTTCTATTGCGAATACGTATCTTGTTTCATCTAAAAGAGTTATGAAGAACGTCGGATCTCGAAATATTTCAATATTCTTTCACCCCGACAACCTCCATAACTCATTAACCTAAATCAAGCTACGTATTCTCATGACGAAATTTGTGCATAATGCAGGCCAGGCGAATATCCTACGGAACACTTTCCATTATCTGACGTGCTGTCGCTGAGAATCGTACTGATTCAAATACGGAGAATGAACAATTACCGGAGCGCCAGGCGCTGGCGGACAATCCCGCCTTCCGCGAAAGATTCTCCAGCGTCGCTCGAAGATCCCAACAATGTTCGATGGCAACTTGTGGTAAGAAAACGGCATGATTATTGCCGCGGTCTAGAATTACACCATGTTCCCCGATCTTTATTTCATCGGTGGATCCGATTGGTTTCGGGGTAGAAAGATATGAGATTTCAAGGGTGAGGTTGTTTAGCTCGCTCGCCAATAACGGCGGAAATCGCGGATCCGAAAAAGCGGCTTTTCCGGCATTATTTACGACACTCTCAATAATCGGTTCTTTCCCTCGGATACTCCCGATGCACCCGCGCAATTGCCCGTCGATCGTCAGAGTAACGAATACGCTGCCGATGTTGTAGAGACGTGTCGGTAAGCCGTCGGGTATCTCGTAGAAGTCCCCAGCGATCTGTACGGAAATCGATTGATACGCACACTGCAGCAACGTTTGTTTATCTGATTCTGTCAGTTCTATCGTACCCTGCGATTGTTCCGCAATTTCACGCGACGCGATATTGATGGCTGCATAGCCCACAGCTTGCTCATAGTTCTTGAGGACTTCACCCGAGTTTGTGTAGGATAATAATTCTACAGCAACATCCTCTTCGGATTTAGCAATCATGGCTAGTAGGATTGCGATGGGCAACCGGCCGCAAATGGTTGCGCCTGTATTCTCGACGTATTTTAAGAACCCATCGGTTTTTGCCTCGAGTATCAGCGAGATTGCGCCGCGATCCAGCTTTTCCAGTTCGATTGCTGCGTCTCGAATTGAAAAGGGACAATAATCAAACGCTCTGCCATAGTGCGTAAAGTCGGAACTGACTACAATGACTGTGTCCTCGTTCCAGCTATCAACGAGTTTCTCGGCGACGGCATCGACTTCATCCCAACTTAGCTCGCCAACAACTAACGGGACTAGTCGGCAACCCGGGATCGTGTCCTGTAAGAATGGAAGTTCAACCTCGATTGCGTGTTCATAGCGATGCACATCCTCGCGCTGCAGAAAAACTCCTCCGGTATGAAGAATTCTATGGCACTCCGTCATGTCAATATCAACGCACCCAAGAGGTGTTCGATATTGATCGAACGGTGCTATTGAAATACCATGGAAGCTGACGTGATGGCTCGGTCCGATGACAATGGCTCGTTTGCAGTAATCAGGAGAGAGTCGGGAAAAGGCATTCGCAGCGGTTTTTCCGGAGTATTTGTAGCCGGCGTGGGGAACGATAATTGCGCGGGTTCGGCTCGAATCGCGAGCCCCGGGCGGTAGGGTGGGGCGGAAGTCATCGAGCATAGCCTGAAGCTGACCTTGGTCGTCAGGGTAAAATCGGCCAGCGGCCGCAGGCTCTCGAACTTTAATGTTTGATTGCATGGCGGGGCGGGGTCAGGTATCCGACTGCAGGTCTGTATAGATCAGGCTAGCGTTGCGTAACAAAATGATTACCGATACTGACGTAGAAACAGCGGCGGAGGTGAGACGAAGCGCAAGACTGTCAATGGAAAATATCCGCTACCAACGCGAAACTTCGAACTAATGTAGCGTATCGCGTTTACTATAATTCAGGGCAGGGGACCTGAATTTCTAAACCGTTCTTTAAATCGTTATCTGTTTTAATCGTCGAATTTTCGTTTAATATCCATTCGACTTTGGACCCGTACATCTCCGCGATTGATTTCAGTGTGTCACCATCCGAAATGAAATGCGGTAGGTTCTTGAGCTTCATATCGGCATCATCTGTGCCAGCGGCCATCGGGGAGCCTTTTCCCGCGTCGGATAGGTGAATCGCTACATCAACTTCGGTATTCGTACTTTTCGGTGTTGTATTGACGTGAGATTTTTGTTGAGTTCTCGAATGGACCGGTTTAACGACCACGGGTCGGGCGCTGGGTAGATCACGTAATATCAGCAGTTGCCCCGGATGCAGTACATCGTCCGTCAACCGGTTTAACTTTTTTAGTGCATCGACTTTAACGCCGTATGTCTGGGCGATATCCCAAAGCGTATCCCCTTTCTTAACGATGTGCTTGCCGGATGAGGGGACGGCTTGTTTACTGACAAGGGCAGCGGAGACAGATTTTCGTTTCTCTTGCTTTTTTATCACCGGACGTTGGGAGACCGGGATAAACGCACCTCCGGGGGGAATTCTCAAGACTGCGCCGACTTTCAATAAATCACTGAGATTTATTAAATTTTCGGCGGCGAGTTCATTTGTTGAGATCCCGTATGCACGCGCGATGTCCCAGAGCGTATCCCCCTTTTTTACCGCGTAGGTCAGGCGCTGTGGTTCAACTACCTCCGGCAGTGGCTCTGGTTTCTTAGCAGCCACTTTTTTTGTTTCCATGACTGGCGCCGGCGTAAAGTCAACTGTGAGAATTTCCTCTCCCGTCATCATATTCGGATTCGCTATTGTCTTCGGGAGTACCAATTCGATCCCGGCCCCCTTATTCGCAGGCACGCTTGCTGCTGCTGGTGCGGGGGCGAGTTTTAACCCAGATTTAGCTGACGGATCAACGTATGGCGATGGGACATTCTCTCGGATTTCGAGAATATTCAGTGGGGTTTCTTTCTTGTTCTTGTGACCCGGATACGTACGACAGCCTGCGATATAGGTGCATACAGATGCGGTGATACCGACAATGAGTAACCGCCGGGTTATCGAATTAATAGTGTTCGTCTTGTTCATATTCCGAGTCTCCTTTTGACAGCTTGGCGAAAGATTTTACCACGTTCTTCATAATTAGCGAACATATCCATACTCGCGTGGCCCGGGGAAAATAGTACCACGTCACCGGGTGCCGCTTTCTCTACCGCATAATTCACAATCATATCGACCGCACCACATTTTGTGCACGGGATATATCTACTCCATAAACTAGCCAACTTATCTTGATTTTCACCAAGCAAATAAATTTCTTTTACATATTTCTTTATCTCGGGTATCACAGGTTCAAAATCAAGCCCCTTATTGCGCCCACCTGCTATTAAAATTAAATTACCGCTGCCGTCGTCTCGAATGTTGCCGAACGTTCTGAGCGCCTCGATAATCGCGGATGGATTCGTTGATTTCGAATCATTGATATACCGAACGCCGTCTTTAGTCGCAATCAACTCCTGCCGATGTGCGCCAGTATTAAATGACTTAAGTACCGAAATGAAGTCGGTATGCAATATATCCAGCGACCGAACCAGAGCGAATGCTGCCAGGGCATTTTCCAGATTATGTTTTCCGTTTAGCCCTAATTTGGCGACAGGAAACAAAGGTATTTCCTTGCCGTTATTAGACCGATGGACCGCGTACCCGTCAGCGTTAACATGATAAGTCGCGCCGGTGCTGCCAGGCGTAGCACCGAATGTCACTGGCTCGGCGCCGACCCGCGTGGTTGCTCTTCTAACCGCATCGTTATTAAGCAGATCATAGTTTACTATAATGTTCTGCGGGGCCTGAATATGGGTGATTAAATTTAACTTTGCTTTTAAGTAGTCCTCCGGCGCGCGGTACCGATCCAAATGGTCTTCGGCAATGTTCAATATCGCCGCGGAAACCGGGGTGAACGTTGGGGCTAGCTCTAGTTGGAATGAACTGACTTCGGCGACGATATAGTCCAAACAGGCACTTTCCCTGGCTGCCTCGCTAAGCGCCTTCCCGATATTCCCGGCCGCTGTTACCTTTTTTCCTGCCGCGGCGAGGCAGTGGACGAGCAGCTCAACGGTCGTTGTTTTACCATTGGTGCCCGTCACTCCGATGATCGGGCAACAGCAGGATCGGTAACCGAATTCAAGTTCGCTAATCGCCGGGCACTTCAGGCTTTCTACGACTCGTCCAAGATCGCTGTCAGGCGGAATTCCCGGACTGACTATTGCCAGGTCGGCGGGACCCGCCCACTCTGATTGTGACCAATTCAAAAAAACCTCGGCCCCGAGTTTCTCGATCCGCGATGCGTGCTCCCGAAGTTGGCGGTTTTCACCGGAGTCCAATATGCTGACATGAGCGTCTTGGTGAATCGCAAGTTCGCCCGCTGCCAGTCCGCTGATTCCCAAGCCCAGAATCAATATGTTCTTATCGGCGCTGGACGAAAAATTCGACATATACTAGTACCCTGTCTGAGTTAAACTTTCGCAATGATTACGCCTATTTGGGATGCAGAAGTGCAGCGGCGGTCGGACGGGAATACCTAACGGTATGTCCTCCGACCGCCGCTGTGCTTCTGCGCCAAAATACCTCGCGTCATTGTGGAAATTTTAGCGCGGACAGGGTACCAATGGTCTTCGGGTTTTTTTACCGCCATAGTTCGTGCTGCACAGCAGAACGACGGCTGTTCGAAAAATCTCCGTCACATCTCGTAAGGCTGCACGTCAGAATTCTTCGTAAATTTGGCTACAGGCAGGCTTCAACCATCCAGAATTGCGCGAATCCTTCGCGCTAAATCCACCATGCGATATGGTTTTCTTAAAAATCCAGCTGCTCCGGCTGCTAAAACATCCTGTGCGTCTTTCTCATCGACATATCCGCTGGACAGCAGCACTTTAACGTCGGAATCAATTTCTTTTAACCTGAAGAACGCGTCATGACCGTTCATCTCGGGCATAACCATATCAAGCAGGATTAAGTCGATCTGACCGGGATTAGACTCGTATATCTCAACACATTCACGGCCATTCGATGCGAGTATAACGGTATATCCCATTTTCTGAAGCATATCGATTACGACATCCCATATGATGTCTTCGTCATCGACGAGTAGAACGGTCTCTGTTCCCTTAAGCTCTTTGTCTTTCAGGGACGTATCCGCGTACATTGCCGCCTTGTTCCGTTGCACCGGGACAACAATCGAACATGACTCAATGGTATCCCCATTCTTTCGGAAAAACATATCCCCACGGTGTTCCCGCACAGTTCCGTAGATAAATAACAGGGCGTCAGGAAACGCAGTTTCAGGAGATAACACTTGCTTTTCGTAAAGGCTGACAAGGTCGTTTGCTGATAACTCTTGATCCTGCAGCGCCACGCTGAGTTTGATATATTCCCCGGCGAGTAACTCAGACTTTCTCACGCCGAAATATTCCTTGTCGAATTTCTCTAACTCACCTTTAATCGTAATAACAGCAGGACTGCCGGTCACTGGCGAACCGAAAATGTCCGGGAGATCGAGAAAAAGATCCTGCAGTAACGCAAGGTTCCCTTGAACAAAGGTGTCCTTATCTTCCAACGCAGATAAATCTGTCTTCAGATTATACTTTCCAAGGTGATTAAGTCTCTTGGCAGCCGCGTGGATAAGCACCCGCAAGTCTATCGATTCATGCTCGACGTCGAACGTCCGAATAAACTTTTCCAGGGCCTCAAGAATTCGTTCCGATTGTTGTAGCGAAAGGTTGCTTCCGTCCAAATATATCTTCCCAGCCGGGTTGTTTTCGAGCTCCAGTTCCAGGAGGTCGTTATACCTGCTGATCCGTGTTAACATGAATCGAAGGCCGGTGTGCGCTGCTCGGGTAAGTGCCAACACGTGTCCCTGCTGGTCTTCGAGCGGGTTGTCACTGGTAAAATAGTCGTTGATTGTTTTAACCAATTGAAATTTATTCCTATCGTATTCCGGGATCCAAATTGACGCGAGAGTCATAAAGCGTCTGAATTATGATGTCAGTACACTACGTATCAGGTAGCAGAACTGTGAATATAAATGCTTTGCAATACACCGACGCACGCGAGCGCCAAGATCATGAAGGATCCACCGTAACTCACGAACGGAAGCGGAATACCGATTATCGGCGCCATCCCGATTGTCATGCCGATATTGATGTATATATGAACAGCGAATAGGACGGAAATTCCGCACGCTAGATTCCGGCCGAATCGATCCCGTGCCTTGGCGGCGATGAATATACACAATAGCATAATTGCGGCAAAAAGTGAAATCAATATTGAACTCCCGATAAAACCGGTTTCTTCTGCAATCACCGAAAAAATAAAGTCTGTTGGCGCTACGGATTTCGGTAAGAAACCAAGTACGTATTGAGTGCCTTTCATGAATCCCTTACCAGTAAGGCCGCCGCTTCCGACGGCGAGTAACGATTGCCGGGCGTTCCAGCCTTCCCTGGTTGGATTTTTCGACGGATGTAGAAACGTATCAAGTCTCTTACGCTGATGATCTTTCAAGCCGTATTTATACATTGTTGGCGCGCTGAGCACCGCTGCAATCAGCCCGAAAATCAGCCATTTTCGAGAAAGCCCCGTGATAAAAACTATAGCCAGTGTTATCGGAACCAGAACGATCGCGCTTCCAAGATCCGGTTGCAAAACGATTAGGGCCAAAGGCAAAGCTGTTAAGATAGTCACGTGGATCACGTGTCCAGCGGTGACCGCGCGAATTGATGGTTTCGCGGCAACCCACGATACAAGAATCAGCATTGCAAGTTTCGCGAATTCAGAGGGTTGAATTGCTACGCCTGCGACCACTGGCAGCCAGCTTTTCGCGCCGTTGATTCGAGTCCCAAACAGAAGGACGGCGATCAGGAGTAACAGTGACATCGCATAGATCCCCCATGAAGAGTACCCCAAAAATCTGTAGTCGGTACCTGCCACAATCAGCATCGTGAGTGTGCCGATGGCAATCCAAACTGATTGTTTGACCCAGAAATCTTCGAAGGCATAACCGCTTTGCTGGCCAGTTCCATAAATGAAAATCAGTCCGAACGCCGTGGTCGTATATACGAGCGCGAGAAGCACGTAGTTCATGCGTTTCAATCGACTGGGATACCCGACAATAAAGTTGCGAATCATGGAGCCCTTAACTGTCTCAGGTTCATAAAAAAAGCCACTGATAGTCAGTGGCTGTCGTTTGGACGTGGTTCGTTGGCTCCGGTCACTTTAGACCTCATTCCAGTTAGCCTGATTAATTCACGCGATTCGTCGAGAGAGAATTTAACTCGTTCATAATAAGACGATTGGAGAAGGCGCCAAGGTGAACGTGGATTTTCATTCACTAGGATGTGAAGTCAAGCCAAACGGTTTATTTGAGCAGAGATTAGGGCTCGCAGAAGAATATTGGTGATTTATTCAGGTTAGATCCCTCGAACAGGAAATTCGGAATAAATATCAAATATCAGTAAGCTGAAATTCTCCAACCATGAACGCTTCGCACGGGGCCACGTGATTTTTTTGAGTTTTTAGATATTCGATTTTCTGCTTGATCGAGTTATCGAACAAACTCTACTTCGGTTTTCGCCATGCAAATCGCGATACTTGTTTCGAATAGAGCTTTATCTGCGACCACCGATCAGACCGAGTCTGTAGAGGTAGTATAATAGCGTAAGTACGGCTGTTATGGCGGAAGCTAGGTAGGTCAAGAAAGCAGCGTTTAACACTTTCCCCGCCTCTTCACACTCTTCCGGGGATAGTAAGCTTACATCGACCATCGCAAGCTTGGCGCGGGCGCTGGCATCCCACTCGACGGGTAACGTTACGATTGAGAAAACGACAGCCATCGCACACATCGCGACACCGATCAATATAAGTTTTGGCGCGGAAAAAAAGAAACCAAACATAATTACCCAGGCATAAAGGCTGCTGCAAAAACTCGTTGCGGGAACGAGAGCAGTTCGGAAGCCAAGCATGACGTACCCGTGTGCATGCTGAATTGCGTGTCCGGCTTCGTGGCACGCGACTCCGATCGCCGCCAGAGAGGTGCTTGAATAGACGTCCTCGGAAAGCCGTAAAGTCTTCGAGGTTGGATCGTAGTGATCTGTCAGCCGGCCCCGGACCGGCTCAACTTTCACGTCGCCAATCCCGGAACGCTTCAACATTTCGAAGGCGGCTTCGGCACCCGTAAATCCCTTGGAGGACTTCACTTTCGAGTACTTACTGAAGGTTGATTTCGTCAGGAAAGTTGCAAAAAGCGCCAAACCCAAACCTGGTAAAATAAAAATAAAATAAACTGGGTCAAAGTAGAACATGTTTAATTGGATCCTTATAAACGAAATAATCGCGGAGTATTCAAAAGTCGACCGATCTCCGAATCACAACGGCATACCTTTCATTCCGGTATGTTTCCGCTTCCCAAGTCCAGTACTCCGCTTCGGATGCGACCCCGGAGCATCGTTCCGCGCGCGGTCAGTCAGCTCACTATTATCATTTAGATTTAGATATTGTGATTTCGAATTTTGTTCCAGGACGCATTAAGATTTGGTCACTTCGGAACGAATTTTCCGAGTTTACGCGTGGTTTGACGAAAATGCGAAAACTTCTCGGGCGAAAGGCTCCCATCGACTTCTATCGATAGACCGCCCTTAACTGCGAATTTGCTACGACAGTAGTCGACGTATTGCCCGAATTCCACCATATCTGCAATCGATAATTCGTCATTTTCACTACATTTACATAGGTCGCTTTCGATAAGCACGGAAATCAACTTTTCAATGACCGGACTGTCGATTCCGAGGCACAGCGAAACTTCGTTAATTACCGCTTTGATATTAAATGAAATCTTGTTGGAGATCCCCGCCGTTTTCGTCCTATCATACGCTGACAGGAAAAGTAAATATAGCTGGTGAATTACTGGGAATGCCCCTTGCTCTCTCAATAACGGATGAGTCTGTGACGCTGTGAGACGCAGCCGATAGGTCATCGAGAATATGATTTGCTCAAGCCACGGGGGAAGTTTTTTCAGTTCTTCCTTCATTAATTCGTGGGTGATGACTAAGGTGTCTGTTGATTCCAATGCCGTCGCGTCTGCAACACTAGGCGTTCCTGTGATTCCCGCCATCTCTCCGATGATTTCGCCCGGCCCGATCGTCGCGATCGTCATCTTCTTCCCATTAAGTTTACGATGAATTTCAACCTTGCCGCTGTAAATGACGTAGCACTCCGTCGTCATCTCCCCAGCGGTGATTAGATTCTGGCCGACGGCGAAAACTTTTCTTCCACTTACTCTTTTACCGGTGATAAACGCATCGACATCCAGGATAAGCTCGTGAACGCTGTCGTATCTGCTGGTTTTCAGCGGTGCCATCGCCTTTAGAATGATACGCTCCAGTGCAAGTGGAATATGTGCATTCGGATTGACTTCGCTGGGGGGTGGGAAATCGCATGTCTCCGCCCGGTTGATTACATCCATGATATCGTCTCCGACGTATGGCGGCACGTGCGCGAGCATATGATACAGTGTGCTGCCAAGTAGGAAAATATCCGTTTTATGGTCGACTTCATCGACCTCCCCGAACGCTTGCTCCGGGGCAATGTATGCGGGGCTCCCCTTAATCGTTCCGTCGAGCGTCCTTGAGCCACCACCCTCGAGCGAAACAGCTTTGCCATAGAAAGTGCTGTCAGCTGATTTTTCCTCGTGCGCACTCGAATGTTTCGCCAATCCCCAATCCATCAGCAGGACTTCTCCGAACTGACCGATCATAATGTTCTCTGGCTTTATGTCGCGATGGATAACGTCTTTCGAATGTGCGTAGGATACCGCATGACAAACATTCCGAAATATTGTCAGTAACGCGTGACGATCATACTTCTTGACATACCCTGGGATTTCGTCATCGATTTTATCGAGAATTTCGTTGAGTGGCTCACCATCCACCAACTTCATCGTGTAAAATGGCAACCCCGACTCCTTCTCGACGCCGAGGTCATGAATCGGTACAATATTCGGGTGCTCAAGGTCGGCCGTAAGCCGTGCCTCGTAAATAAAAGCCTCGAAACGTTGCGTCGTATCGATGAGCTGCGGTGAAATCACCTTCATTGCGGAGATACGCCTCAGGTCCTGGTCTTTCACCGTGTGAATGACGCCCATAGCACCGCGACCAAGCTCCTTTATGGTTACATAGCGACCAGCCTGATTCTCCCGGGCAAGTAGCCCGTCGGTACTATGATGGGCTTCGACTGCCGTCTTCTGCTCGCTCGGGGATGGGCTGTCATCACTCATCGGATCTACCTTTCTCAAGTAATCGTGGATGCTTATTCAATGGTGACGGCTTCGAACCGTCTTTGGACTCAATACCACCGGCAATTTCATGGGATTTTCCGGAAAAAAATCCAATCCCGTTGAAATATGCAGGATAGCGGCGATTATAACATGAAATCCACGAAAATCCATTCCTAACTGTCCCTTCGCGCAAATAAGGCGCATGGAAATTCTATGCAAATAGAGTCTACCGAAAAAAACTGGGTTTCCGAACTCGAGAACATAATGACCCGACTTCGTAGTCGCACGGGTTGTCCTTGGGATCAGGAGCAGACCCACGAGTCGCTGAAGAAGTATCTTATCGAGGAAGCGTATGAGTTGGTTGATGCCATCGATGATCACGATCCAGAGCAACTTCGCGACGAGCTTGGAGACGTTCTTCTGCAGGTTATATTTCACTGTCAGATCGCGAAGGAAGATGAACAATTTACCCTCCAGGATGTAGCCGAACATTGCAGCCGTAAAATGCTGCGGCGCCACCCTCATGTTTTCGGCGACGAGCAAGCGGATGATTCCGCGGCGGTTCTTGCCTTATGGCGCCGAATAAAAGAAGACGAGCAGCCCAGCAGGGCGCGCTCTTCGATCCTGGATGGAGTGCCGCGAAACCTTCCGGCGTTACACCAGGCCGAAATGATTCAGAGGAAAGCGGCGAAAGTCGGATTCGACTGGTCATCCAGCGAGCAGATTATCGCCAAGATCGAGGAAGAGTTGGAAGAATTGAAAAAAGCCCTTGAGAGCCGGGATCAAGAGAACATTAACGAGGAGACAGGAGATCTTCTATTTGCTGTGGTGAATCTTTGCCGATACCAGAATTTTAACTCGGCGGAGGATAATCTTCGGAAGACGATTAATAAATTTTACGAGCGATTTCGGTTTATCGAGAATAAAGTTTCGCGCGACGGAAAATCGGTAGAGGACTGTAGCATCGATGTTCTGGAGTCATATTGGCAGCAAGCCAAGACCCCCGCGTCGTAGCGCCTTGTTTTTTCGCGGCACACTTTTTATATTGAAACGTAGCCGATAGTGTATTGGTTGCGTCGTGTTGGAGTTCCTGCCACCGCAGTTGCACGATGTGTATTCAATACGGGGCTAAGACACGCTGATTCCGAGTTTCCTTGGATAAACCATCAACAAAACATCAAAAAGGAGGTCATGGCAGTTTAGATCGAAGTCGACAAACCTTAGTGTATTTTAATTAAACTTAAGAACTGGAGAAAGAGTAATGAAAAAAATTGGGTTAAGTGTTCTCGTTTTCACAGTAATGGGGCTGTACGCACCTGCTGGCAACCTTGAAGAAAACTGCGGCTGCGGCTTGGGATCGATGATATTCGAAGGGAACGACAGTCTTGTAGTTCAATTACTTGCTGTTACGACAAACGGGTTTTTCGGGAATCAAACTTTCGGGATTAGCTCGGGCACTTTAGGGTGCGATCAGCCGATCTCGCTGGTATCGAATGAGCGGTTAAACCGATTCGTCGCTGACAATATGGACAACCTCGCCAAAGATATTGCGATGGGCTACGGTGAATCGATTGACACCGTGGCAGAGTTGATGAGTGTCGATGCTGAAAAACGAAACGAGCTGTTCAGCGCGTTTCAATCGAACTTCGGCACGATTTTTTCATCATCGGAGGTCGCCCATACGGATGTTGTACAGAATCTTGTCGCAATTTACCAGGCGATCTAGTTCCTCGAATCATAGCGGGAGGAAAAATCGTCTCGCCAGTGACCGGAGTCAGAGATTCCGGTTAACAAACCTAAAAAATGCGGACCTACGTCCGCATTTTTTTTTGACCACACTCCATCTGTAATCGTAGTATGAATACTAACTCCAGGCAGGTTTTCGACAAGTTTTCTGAAATCTTTGCCACCGTGATCCCGCATGCGGGATCGAAAATTCGACGGCTTGCAGTCTACAAGCGAATCTTATTTTGCCCCCGTGCCGTTCCGCCCCACCGGAAGGAAGTGCTGGGGTACTGCGTATTAATGCTAATCAGCGCAGTTTCTTTTTGCCACTCAAATGAAGGCCAAACAGACTATTTGCAAAATCTATTAGAACGTGTTTCCCATGACCGTTTGTATGAGGATCCATATTGGCAGACACTGATTCACTATACGTCGGGGATTTCAGGCGTAAGAAGCCGAATAGATGATCCCGACTTTTTCCTTTCAGCCGAGGGCATGGTTAATCCTCACGCCGAACTTCGTGCGACTGTCGAGGCAATTTTCCAGGAAGATAGATCCGGATCCAGAGATGTTATTTGCAAGTTCATCGCCAGATACTCCTGGCTAAAGCAGGTTCTTGAATTAGACGATTCTGTTTTTGTCATTGATGACTCATGCGAATATTTCGAAGTCGCCCGTAACCTGCAGCCGCGGTCGGCCAGCATCGTTTTCCCGGCGGCGCATATGAATAGTCCCGCGTCAATGTTCGGGCATACTCTCCTCCTAGTCAATACCCCGGCGAAAAGCAAGCTTTTATCACATGCGGTAAACTACTCAGCGTCAACGGAAGAAACATTGGGTTTGATCTTCGCATTCAAAGGTATCTTTGGACTTTATCGGGGTTACTTTTCGGTAATGCCTTACTACGAGAAAGTCCAGGAGTACGGAGATATTGACCAACGTGACATTTGGGAGTACAAACTGAATCTGACAGAACTTGAAGTCAATCAGATGCTAATGCATTTGTGGGAACTAAAGAATATCTATTCCGATTACTTCTTTTTTAGCGAGAACTGCTCGTATAACCTGCTATTCCTGCTTGATGCGGCCCGACGTGATTCTAATCTTGCCGCTCGGTTGAACGCATGGGTAATACCGACAGACACGATCAAGCTGATCCGCGAGGCGGGCTTCGTGGAGTCTGTGGAGTATCGACCGTCTAAAGCAACCCGAATTCGTCACATAAGTGCGGCGCTGGACGCAAACGGTAACGCGTCGGCAAAAGCAGTCTTAGACGGTTCAATGGCGCCTGGGCAGATACTCTCAGAACCTTTTTCTGACGACGAGAAGATCAGGATTCTGGATTTGGTGATCGAAACCAGTCAGTATATGCATGCGAAGAAAAAGTGGCCGAAGCGACGGTACTTCGACACGTTCCTGCCAGCTTCTCAGGCGCGGAGTACTTTGGGCATTCCGGAATCCGATTTTTATTCGTATGAGGTTCCTGAGTCTCCCGAGGTGAGTCACAATTCCGGGCGTATGAGTGTGGGTATCCAATCGTTCCGCGACGAAGAATTTATCAGCATCGGTTATCGACCGGCGTACCATGATCACCAGGATCCGGGGGCAGGATTTATAACGGGTGCCCAGATTCAGTTTCTAGATCTTAATATCAATTACCGAATTGACGACAATCGCATCGAGTTGGAGCATCTCGATTTAATCGACATTGTGTCACTTTCGCCACGCGATGAGATCTTCAAGTCCGTGTCATGGCGATTTTCAACCGGATTTCTCACCGAAACCCTGGCGGATGAAAATCATTTGTTATACCGGCTCGACGTTGGCGCCGGTTTATCTATTCCCGGCGAATTATTCGATTTGAAATTCGGCCTCATAGAAACCGAGTTACAACTCGGCGGTGCGCTTGAACAGAATTATTCCTTGGGAATTGGAGCGGCATTGGGTATTTTGACATCCGTGACAGACTGGTGGACGCTTGAGTTTGGGCTCAAGAATATTAACTACGAGCTTGGCCATGAGCACCACGCAGTCAGCTGTTCACTCAAGCAGGGTATCGTTGTTGACCGTAACTTAAGTTTTAACGTTGAGTTAACCAGGGAGAAGGATTTCGGTAAGTATTTTACCGATTTTCGTGCAACCTGCAATATCTACTTTTAGACTGCAAGCAGCCCATTTCCGCCAAGTTTCGCAGGGAGCAATCTGCCAACCGAATAATGCTTTACAACCATGAAGGACATGAAGGGGAAAATATATAAAGTCTTTACTTCATCCTCTTCATGTCCTTCATGGTGAAAATCTCAGTCAAATTACTCAAGTTAGGGAGTTAACGAGTGATAAAACGTGTATCCGAAAGTCGTATCGCCAACCAGGCGAAGATCGCCAGCCAAGTTGTATTCACGATTGGTGCATCGGTTTTCACTGGAAAAGTCCGTGCGGATCGAGAACTCGCGAGATTTTTTAGAGCGAACAAGAAATTTGGTTCCAATGATCGCCGTTTTATAAGCGAGACAGTTTTTTCGTTTTTTCGCTGGTGGGGATGGGTACGTCAATTCACTCGGAACGAAGCCACAATGTGGGACCGTGATCCAGGAATAATACATACGATAGACAACTGGAACACCACATTATTGGCGGCAGTTCTCCTCGACTCATATGAACTGCATCCGGTTGCTGCGTTTTGGAAGACAACACTTTCCGCAAAGGGAAAGGTTCCTGATTTTCTGGATGGACTTGCGGGAAGGTCGCTCGAGGAACGCGCTGTACAGATCTCCAAAATGTTTAACCTATCCAAGCTGTCGGTCAATGATGTGGTTCCGGCGTGGTTCCCGGAGCATGTCGATCTCACAGACGAGAAGTATCTGCAGTTGTTGACCGGGTTTCAGCAACGCCCACCTATCTGGTTGCGAAATCAGGGTGGGAGTATCGACCGACTGGCCACCGCACTGGGCGAAGCCGGCTTGACGATTCGGCGATCACTTACGGTAACGCAAGCGATTCGAGTGGAGAAGCCGCGTGCGAACCTATACGACCTACCTTGTTTTCGCGAAGGTCGGTTTGAGGTACAGGATTTATCTTCGCAAGCGATCGGGTTGGCTTGTGAACCGCGGAGAGGTGAGCGATGGTGGGACGTGTGTGCGGGTGCAGGGGGCAAGAGCCTTCAACTGGCATCGATCATGGAAAGCAAGGGGACTGTTATCGCGACCGATATTCGCTCATGGAAATTAAAGGATTTGCGGAAAAGAGCCCGGCGTGCCGGGTTCTCAAATATTTCTCCCCGCGAATGGGATGGGAAATCACTGCCTGTCCGTAAAGCCAACCTGGATGGGGTGCTGGTGGACGCGCCATGTTCATGCTCCGGCACCTGGCGGCGAAATCCGGACGCGCGATGGACATCGCAACCCCAGGATATCATGGAATTATCAGCGATTCAGTCAGGAATAGTCAATCGTGTCTGTAACGCAGTTAAGTCCGGCGGGACGCTCGTTTATGGGACATGTTCGACGTTTCCTGCCGAAAACGAAGAGGTCGTGAGAAAATTCCTCAAGGCTCGACCTGAATTCTCTCTGGATCCATTTCGGCATCCAATAAGCGGGAAGCAAGTTTCGGGGATGACCTATATTCAGGCTGAAGCGGAAGACTCGGATGTTTCCTTTGTCGCGCGGATGAAAAGGAAGTAGACTGGAAGCGGTCCAATTTTCGGTCCGCATGGGCCGAATTTTCTTATCGGGGCTGGATGGACGGGGTTCCCCAAACGGGAACACACCGTCGAGGTAATCGCGGAAGGAGAGCCGAACGATATTCTCTACCGGCGAAATTACATCGAGGATGCCTTGATTTGCAATAAGCGTTCTTTTACTGCCAGGAATAGCGTTTCCAGCGGGGCAATGAGCTCGGAGATCTCATCGAGTTCTTGGTCGTCCGCGTGTTGTTCAATTCGCCGACATAACTCTAGCAATGTAGTGGCTCCGATATTCCCAGATGGCCCGATGATACTGTGAATATTGCTTTGAATTTGTCCCCAATCACCTGCCGAAATACCTGATTTCACCTCGGCGATTCGTTCTGCAGATGTCTCGATAAAGATGTCGATGAGTTCCACAAGGAACTCGTCCCCTCCTGCATCTCTGATCATCTGCAGCGGGGCGTCGTCGATAATTTCTTGCTCACTCATATCAAGGTTGTCCACTGTAATTTTGCAATCTTGCGATCAAGGATGTGATCTGCAATTTATTTTCGGCGTCGTGCATAGTCAGGAACGTAGGAGAACCTGAGAGCAACGCCCCTCTTCCGTCGCAAGCTTCGCATCCTGGACACCGGTCAAAGGCGACTGTTCGTACGCCTGTTTCGAAATCACGACTAATGTGATTCTCCACTAAAGTATTCGACAGTGGTCTGCAGACCTTCATTAAATCTGTCTACGATCTCAAATCCGGTACCGAGTAACTCGCCGACCGCGGCCGTGGAGTGCATAATATCACCGGGGCGCGGCGGCAGATGGGTTATCTTAGAGTCTGAACGGGTTAGGCTAATTATGCGATTCGCCAGCTCATTGACCGTAATTCGATTGCCGTAGGCGACATTGAATACTCCGTGTAATTCGGGAGATTCTGCGACAAACGCGTTCACAGCAACCACGTCTTTAACATACACAAAATCACGGGTTTGTTCCCCATCGCCGAAGATAGTAATCGGCTCGCCCCGTAACGCCTGATCCACGAATTTCGGAATAACCGCCGCGTACTGACTCTCGGGATCCTGCCGCGGGCCGAAAACGTTAAAATAGCGCAGAGAACACGTATTTACCCGTCCTTCATTGTGAAAGAGTTGACAATAATACTCACCGTCTAATTTGCTAATCGCGTACGGGCTTTTCGGCTCCGGGGTCATTGATTCGGTTTTCGGATTGACGGGGGTATCCCCGTAGATTGCCGAGGAACTGCTAAAGCAAACCTTTCGCACATTCGCGCGCGCCGCCGCTTCGAGGATGTTCAACGAGCCAATCGTATTGAGTTGAGTACACTCGATGGCGTTTCCCATCGATTCAGTGACACTTACAAGTGCCGCCAGGTGGAAGACCAAATCGACTCCCGCAACGGCTTTTTGAACTGATTCCTGATCTACGATAGAACCTTCAATAAACTCAAAATCGAAACCCGAGATATTGTCAATATTGCCGGAGCGGAGATTGTCGAGTACCCGAATTTCTGCTTTCCCCTGATAGTGCTCGACGATATGGCTTCCGATAAATCCGCATCCGCCCGTAACCAATATTCTCATTCTAGTACCTGGTTATACTAACTCCAGTCAGGTTTTCGACAAGTTTTCTGAAATCTTTGCCTACCGTGATCCCGCATGCGGGATCGAAAATTCGACTGGTTGCAGTCTAAATTGATTCTGATATTGCGATCGACTGTGTTACTTTTTAGAGTTTTTTTTATACTTCCCGAATTTTTCAACCTCAACGATATGGTCAGTCATCTTTGTTCCCAGGTACATAATTTTACCTTTGAATAGGATTTCGATACCCGGTTTTACGTTCGCGATCTTACCGCTATGGACCTTCGGAATCCTCAGCCGAACGTCCGCACGTAGCGCATCGGACGGGGACATTTTTACACGTATAATATCCGATGCCCATAGTGCATGGCCGTTCTTGAATGCCGATTCTGGCTCTATCTCCGCAACTTTTCCATGCCACGTAATACTTTTTCCCTTAAACCTCTCAAAATTGGCCTCACGCTCAAGATTGCCGCTGCCGCATTGCCGGTGGTATTTCGCCCAGGAGAGTCCGGATGATTTTCTCCTTTTCTTCTTCGGATTGTCTTTAGAATAACCCACCAGTGGAATAGCGATAACGAAGAAGATAAAAAGGAGCCAGGTTGATATTCGCATGTAATTTCCCTTTCTTGTGTGGAATGTAGGTAATTGCCCTGTGAATCTAAGTCTAAGTGTGTACTGCCTGCAGTATATTATACGCGGTCAGCCGAGGTTGTCAGTGCGAAACTGAATTATAATATCATTTTGGTTTTGTTCGGGTTTTCTAACCGTCGTCACGCCGCGTTATTGCTGAACCCGGCGAAGGCGGTAGTTCTTGCTGGAGAGCAGAACGGCTGTTCGAGCAGGTGTTGTCTGTGTGACACGTAATCCGGATACCAATTTAGATCGACTGGAGTCTATCTCCCCGCTCCTTATTCAAACATACGTGTCTCGTAAGGTTATTCAACGACTTTCGCGCGGTGGATACTGGACAGAAATGAGAGGTCGCGTCCGCCTGGAGTGCGAACGGGTTGAGATATACTGCAAGCAGTGTATTATTGACCTGTGTATCCATGAGTGTCAGGGTGGTGGATACCTTATTGCACGGGATTATACGGGGCTCGGCATTTTACACGATAAGTTGAGGCCCGATTTCAAAGTGAATATGGTATTTTGTGCCTTTCAATTCATTACGGATTCATCGTCGTGTGAATAAGCCTATGGTTAAAAAATCCAACAATAATCTTTCACGCCAATCTCAGTTCGTGACGTTTGCAGTCGTGCTGACGATCGTCTCCCTGCTATACAGTCGAGGCGCCCTTGATGCTCTTGAAAATCGGTTATACGACTTTCGCGTACGATATGCAGCTACTTACGAACCCGCGTCAGATGATATCGTCATTATCGGAATCGACGATAAAAGTTTGAGTTTTATGGCACCGAAGGTCGGCCGTTGGCCGTGGCCACGCTCGGTGTACGCCGGGGTTATTGACTACTGCAACGGTGCGACAGTAATCGCGACAGATATACTTTTTCCTGAAGAGCACGGTACAGACCGGGAGGGGGATCAGCTTTTCTCCGATGCTGTCAGAAAGCACTCAGGCGTTGTTTCGGCACTGTATCTGGGTGACGAAGATACCGGTTTTAATCTGCCGTCGCGAGAACTGGAAAGATTTGCCCTTCCCGACGAATTCGCGATCCCCGGACAGTTGAATCAGTATAACTACGGACTTGCACCTTTCCCAGAGCTGCTTCGAGCGACGAAAACGATCGGGGCCGTTAACAATGCCGAACCTGACCCCGACGGAATACTTCGCAGGTACCTGATCGCATCAGAATTTGATAACAAGTTTTACCCATCCCTGGCGTTGGCCGCTACTACCCAGTTTCTTCAAGTGGACGCGCGAGACCAAAAATTGGACCAAGACGGGGGTTTAACATTGAGGCAGCAACGATTACATGCCAGTCGGGAGGGGTTGATTCGGTTTGTTCCGTCGTCTCTGTATCATACGACCTATAGCGTTGAGGATATCCTGCGCTCATGGTCTTTAGAGCAGCAAGGTAAAGATCCTGAGATTAAACGCGAGGTATTCAACGGAAAAATCGTACTCATTGGCTCACTTGCTATCGGTGTAAAAGACCGGGAAACCATTGCCGGCGGAGAAATCATTGACGGGGTCAGAATCCATGCGATTTGTATCGACAATCTGCTGAATCAGAAAAGCTACCGCACACTCCCGGATAAGGCTGTATTCGCGTTGATTGTGTTAATGTGCCTGATTCCACTAATCCCGAGTCTAGTACGTCCGTGGAAAATGATCATACTTGTCTCACTCGTGTTTGGCGTCTATTGCACGGCAATACTTATCTCATTGCTGGTCTTCAAGCTTATGCTCCCTGTCACAGCACCGATGATCGGCTTAACCGGCGTCAGCCTCGTTTCAGGCATCAGGCATTGGTATGCGGAGCTTTCGCAACGACTTCGACTTGAATCGAATCTCAGGAAAACCTACGACGAATTAAAGGGTACGCATGAGCAATTGGAAGAATATAGTCGTACGCTTGAAGACAAAGTCGACGAGCGCACCAAGGCCTTAAAAGGGAAGAATGAGGAACTCGAACGAACCCTTGAGAAGTTAAAAAAGATGCAGCGACAGTTAATTATGCAGGAGAAACTGGCGTCACTGGGACAGGTCACCGCCGGAATTGCTCATGAAATCAAAAATCCTTTGAATTTCGTGAATAACTTCTCAAAACTGTCAATCGACCTTACCACCGAATTAGACGAGGAACTTTCCAAGTACGAAACGGTTATCCAATCAGAGTCACTGAAGCTTACCAAAGAGCTTCTCGCCGACCTCCGGGCGAACTCGGAAAAAATATTTCAACACGGATCCCGGGCGGACAAGATCGTGCGTGGCATGTTGCTGCAATATCGCGGGAAAAGCGACGGCAAAAAGCGGACAGATATCAACGAACTCCTCGACGAGAATATTAATTTGGTCTACCACGGAAAAAAAGCAGAGGACGCAACATTTCAGGTTGTGATCGATAGAAATTTCGACGAAAAGGTGGGCAAGATTGAGGTCTTTCCGCAGGAGCTCGGACGGGTCTTTCTCAATATTTTAGATAACGCCTGTTACGCAGTGAACCAGAAAAAAACTGACGCCGGCGACGGTTACTCTCCAGAGCTTGCAGTGACAACGAAGGATCTCACGGACAGAATCGAGATCAGAATTCGTGATAACGGACCGGGCATGTCGCCCGAAATAAAGGATAAGATTTTCAATCCGTTCTTCACGACCAAGCCAACGGGTAGCGGTACAGGACTTGGGTTGTCAATTTCTTACGATTATATCACTGTTGCGCACCGGGGGAACCTTGATGTCGTAAGTCGCGAAGGGGAATTTTCCGAGTTTATAATCACCTTACCAAAGCGGCCCATCAACATGACATGATCTCCAACGGTTTCGTTAATTCCGGGAGTGTGTTGACTTAAATAACGGTTGGCGTATACTAGAAATTACGGTGTCGGTTCCCCGCTGGGGAACGTAAAGAATACGCTGTAATATCCCTGAAGCCTATCATTGGGGATCAGAAATAGAGAAATTCCCGGAGGTTTCCAGGTTTTCTAGCAAACGCAATAGCTGATTACGTCCTTTTACTTCGAAAAACAGGACTGAATCCAGTCTAACTATTAACAGGATCGACGATCGAAAATGGAATCTAACAAAATTAAACGATACAACTTCCATATTATTACTTGCCTCATAGTCATCTTGGGCTCGTCCCTGGTAGTTTCCGCACAGTCTGAGAAAGGTGGTGAACCACGAATATATCAGGTTGAGAAGGCGCTCTACAAATTCCAGGCGGGTGATACGCTTGAGGCAATTGCTAAAAAGTTTTTGGGAGGCGAAGAATTTGTCGATGAATTGATCGCGTATAACAAGATTACCGACCCTTCTACAGTCAAGGAAGACTTTATTATTGTCCTTCCGGGAACTGAACGCGGGGGAGCGGTCGAGAAGGTGCGGTCGGCGCAGGAAACTCTGGGTCTCGCCCGTGAAGCAATGGCCGAAACTTATGCTCTCGCAGAGTATAATCTCGCGAAGGAAACCATTGATGGTGCAGACCAAAACCGGCGTGAAGGGGCATACGATAAAGCGACAGCCCAGGGGGAGGTCGGTAAAGCACGGGCAATTCAGGCGAAGGAACTTGCCGATAAGCGCGCCGTTATAGATCAACCGGCGAAAGTAACGGCCGCCCATGGATTGGTGGAAGTATCGGCTGACCGCGGAAAGACATGGTCGGAGTCCTCCGTCGGCGCGGTGTTACCCGTTGGTGGCGCGATACGGACAAGTGTAGGTTCTCGTGCCGAGCTTACGCTCGGCGATGGAAGCGTCGTACAGGTTCAGGAATCAACCGAATTCAAGCTGAATAATTTCAGCGTCGACAGGCGTAACAACAAACGTAATTCTCAACTCCAGGTGTCGCTTGGAAATATATTGGGGAAAATCCAGAAGCAGAAGAACGCCAACTCGAAATTTCATGTCAGAAGCCGAAGCACGATCCTTGCGGTTCGTGGTACAAACGTTCGCATGGGTACCGACTCGGGCGAAACTACGCGCGTAGCGCTGCTGCACGGCGATGTCGTTGTTGAAGCCAAGGAAAAGCAGCAGCCACTCACTAATAATTACGGCACTTTCGTAAAACCCAATGCAGTGCCATCGGATGCCGTTGAGCTTATACAACCTCCGTTTAGCACTTTTCCGAGCACCGACGTTTATGAGAGTTCTGTTCAACAAATCGAACTGAAATGGCAGCACAGGAAACTTCTAACAGCGATCTTGAAGCCGTCGAAGTTTACTCGTCCCGATGAAAATGTTGCGAGTTACCATGTTGAGATCGCGACTGACGACGATTTTAACTATATAGAGCAGAATCACTTGACGACGAAGAACTATCTGACGACCGATGTCTTGGCGCCGGGCGAATATTACTGGCGAATATCCAGCATCGATGAGCACGGTTTGGAAGGCGCCTACTCCATACCAAAGAAACTTCGGATTCTGCGGGATCAGCTCCTGACTATTGTATCCAGCATAGCGCCGGTCGTTAGGGATAGTCGATGGATTGTCGGACCGGCATATGTGTTGAATATCCAACCGTCCACGGCGGATACCAGCATTGTCAGTTATGAGTTCAGTCTGAACGATGAGAAATTCCAACCTACTGATGGTGGAATTAATTTTCGCACAGAGGGGGCGTATATCGTCAAGGTACGCGGAGTCGGTGCAGACGGATATGTTGGCGAGCCGTTTGTCCAGGAGATCGAATTAGACAAGACGCCTCCGACGATTTCGAGTTTCGTCACTCCTGCGACTGAGGATCCGGAGATCGGGCAAGTTGTCTATGTTACTTTCGACGTTCTCGATAAGACCGGGGTTAAGTCGACACTATATAGAATAGATGGCGGAGAGTATCAGCCTTACGATGGCCCGATTAAAGTAAGTGTGGATAATCCGTACGTAGGCGTTCATATGCAGGCTACCGATATTTTTGGGAAAGACGTTATGGATAAGCACTTCAAGCGTCCATTGGAGATTAAGGTCGAGTGCTACGCGATTGATAAAGTCGGGAACAGCTCAAAAAAGTCGCTTGACTTATCATATTGATTTAGCGGGGTTAAGTCGGGAAAGGGTTTAGGACCTCGAGAATTTTACTGCTTGCAGTATAATAATCCTGTCCAATTTTACTTGATGACCCGTCCCATCTGTAGTGGTTTATCGTAATAGATTGTATTGTTACGTTCGTTTGTTTCGCCCGAAACATCAGAGAGCACTACACCGCAATAGATTCGTTTATTGACCATACCCTCCTCGGGGATTACTAGATCAATCGAATACGTTTTCCTTTGCCCCGGATAGAATACTTCCTTTACGGTACTCTCATTGACAATCAGATCCTGTGTATCGTCAATCCGAGTATCCTCCGAAAGAATCCATTTTATCTTAAACGCCTTTTTCAATGCGCCTGCGGTCGAGTGATTGGCGATTATAACGGACCAACGTTGAACATTATCAGTTCGATTGTAGTCTGAGACCTGCAGTATATCAGTAGGGTACAGGTCTGGCGGGAGAGAGGCGGTCATTCCGGTACTTCGCTTACTGAATTTCGTTTCGGTTCCGCTTATGTTTCGGGCCTTTACCGCAAACGCATAGACGGTATCCGGAGTTAAATCGACCATTAGGACAGTTCCCCAAGTCCCGGAGGTCTGCCAAACCGGTGTGTCGCTGTTATACCCGCCTGTCACCGAAACGTAGTACCCGTCCGTAACGTTCTTAATGCAGTACTCGGTAGCCTCAGGATTTAGGTTAGGCTGTATTGAGAGCTCGAGTGTCCAAGGCGTTGGGCTAGCGATGATCGGTGGCAGCGGGATATTCGCAAACGTATAGAGATAGGTCGTCGGCGATGCAGTTGTTTGGTTATGGTTGGGAGAGCGATCACGTGCCAGCGTTTTGTAGCCGTAGTATGTATTCGGATGCAGTCCGGCGTCGGTGAACTTGCGACTCCGAGTCCAACCGGAATCATTTCCTCCCCCTCCGTTTGGTTCACAAACGAAATAGTACTCGACGCCGAACTCTTCCGGATCGGTCGCTTCCGCAGCAACCATCGCGATTGAGGTCGGAGTAAGGGTATAAGGTTGTGTCTCGAAAGCCGCTGGCGACGGAGCGGGTGGATTACGGTCCACCGCACGGGTAATGTGAAGCTTATCCTCGAACCTTCTGCCGGATCGTGCGGTTTGTGATCCGATAGAAACTTCGAAATAGTAGTCCGGGATCTTTTTGCGGTCCCGTAGCCATTCGGTTGTCCATTCGCCCATTATAAAAAAGCGCCCGGCTTCCTGGTAGATCGGGAGGCTTTTGATTTTCGGGTTGATGACTTCGTCGTCGCCGAGAAGATCATCTTCAAAGATTCGCCATTTTGCCTTGGCCTCGAAGGGGAAACCTTCAACTTCCGCAGTCATCGTTACGATATCTCCCTCCGTCACATTAAACGGTGGCTCCCAATTGGCGCTCAGAATTCGCTGTGCGATAACGTATTCGACGTCTATGTAAGGACGAAGGTCGGTGTCCCAGCCGTACATATACACGTACTCCAGCGCGTCTTTAGATTCTTTCTCATAGGTAAATCCTACGGCAAACCAGTCCGACTCCAACTGTTGGTCTAAATGATCGGCCGCGTCGTCGGCTAAACGCGTTTGCCACTCGCCCGTTCTCATGTCGGCGTCTCTGACATACCTGCTACCGTATTGCAAATCATACCAAGTTAAATGATAGCTCGCGAAGACTGGATCATGGGAGAGCTGTATCATATCGATAACACAGCCGTTCTCGCTGGTTTTTGATACATTGAGATGAAGTACCACGGACTTTATAATCGCGACATCAGGGATCGTTGACGTATCGAATCGTACCCACCCGCCTGCGCGCCGTCGGCTGAATTCCGGTGGTTTCCCAGCGACGATATCCGTCGTTGTATCTCCCCAGCCTGTGCGATCATCAAAGACAGTTCCAGTCGAAAATTCTTCCGGAACAGCATATAGTCGATCCGTTTTAATAAGCGGCGGGACGCGGGCGTTCGAAGTGGTTGCGGGAAAGTAGGAGGTTACCGCAAGCAGCGCGGTAATCAAATAGGTAAATCGGGTATTCTGTCGATGTGATCGGATGTCCCCCGAAATATTTGGCCAACCGAGATTGATTGAAGCAGCCCATTTCGTGTGTTGAAAAACAGTCATTCGAGTTAGCCACTTTACTTATACCGAACGCCTTCGAGTTTTCGAAGTACCGTTCGAAATCTTATACGCAGTTAGAATTAAAGCACTCAAAATTTCAACTGCTTTCAGTTTACTTTGTTAGCAGGACAAAAATAAACTTTCCTTTCGGGCTGGAGAATCCGCCGAGGATTAACGGTTTACTGTCCCGCAATTGCACCGTAGTCTTTAATACCTTTTTGTTCTTGTGAACTATCGTCAAATCTAAATTCGACTGGGTTCCTGAATACTGCACTGTGTAATCGTGTTTAACCGTTAAAGTTTTAGCGCCCGGAATCTTTCCCGTTTGTTGGTCGATGAGTTGAAGTCGCTTATACGGTAGCTGGGTCGTCAATAGAGACCCGACGTCACTTAACTTTTCATCGACGCCGACACCATTATTTGACGCTTCTACCATCCGTAATGTAATTATGTCTCCCGCGCCGCAAGTCCAGGTTGCTAGGGATAGCATTAAACCCATTGTAATTAATCGATTTTTTTTCATAACAATTCCCTATATCTATGTCAGAGTCCATGTGACCGATTCGCACCGAACTCTTATTCTTGAGAAATCCGCAGCCAACGCCAACTATTAATATCGGAGATTTCTACGGTCGTCCTGGTACATTCCAAGGTTTTCGAGTGGGTTAAATGTCTCAAAATGCAAAAACGTACGCTCAAATTTACCCTCGAAACAGCATGAAGCCTAATATACTGCAAGCAGTACAATTCTTGGACGACTTTGAATTCATTACCTAGGAGCCTGTCGGGCTTTAGCCGAATCGCATGCGGATGAAGACGTCCGGTATACATTAGAGCGTATTCCGGCTGTTTTTATTCATTAAGATCATAATTTAATCCACATATCGCGACGAGTTATCGTCATCCGCTCTTCGGCGTAAACGCGGCGCATTCCTGATCTATGCAATCGAGAAGTTTCGGGTTTATTGATCGGTGCTTCCGCAGCGCTCGCCTGGCTCAAATTCTAAACCAGCGAATAACTCGATCCCCGTGATATCGTCGACCTTCTGTCCTTCCCAGACAAACGTTGGGCTGCCGTCATAAATCGCATACTTTGTCGTCGCATAGTCGTACTCGGTCTCGATCAGTATCCTTCGATCACTCCCGATACGGGCCTGGATTTCATCGATCTCGCCGGTTCCGATTCCAACTGCCTCCGCGACTGCAGGCCACGCCTCTTTGGTTACTGCCCGCGCCAGGAGATATTCGTGAAAGTAATCAGGGTACCTGTCTCGTATAACGATTTGGACAAGGTTTTCTAGCACCTCTTCTTCGCCGTGTAAACAGGTAAATTTATTCGGTAGATCCGCGCGCTTGTAGAATATGTAGCGTACGGCAAGGTCCGGTCGCGATTCCCTGGGCATAGAGTTCAATCGGCTAATGATAGCCAGCTCTGCCTGCTTCGCGTATGGGCATTGGCTGATAACGAATACTTCAAGCGCATTCGCCGGTTTCTCGAATATTCGAATGACATCGAAGACGCCGACTTCCCGGATCAAGCCGATTACCACCATCTCGTTACCGATCCAGCCGCTTTTTACGGAGTCCGTGGCCAATCCGCGTAAACTATAGGTTGCGGCCTTACTTTTGAGTACCGGCTGACCGTTGCGTAACTCTAACGTCCCAACTCGCTGAAGCTTCTGATAAATCGGGTTGCTGGCAGCGGCCCCGAATTTTTCTATTAGTGACCCCGCTGTCTCCCTGACGTCCAAACTGTCGTTTGGACTCAAGTTTGCTTGCAAGTCTTTTGCGTGCACCGAGACCCAGACTCGTAATGCATCGAGTACAACTCTGTCTTTGGTCGAAACAACGTTCATCACCTGATCGTGATGTTTCACCAAATTGGTTTCAAACTTAACTCTGCCACCGCCGTCCCCGTCTCGTTGAATCCCTGCTCGGGTCGCTATCAGGAATAAGTCCATCTCGTTGTCAGCCAAGCTGACGCGATATGTTGGTATCTGAACTTCAGCGAAGGGTATAGTATCTTGAGTTATAGCCCCGCTAATCTCCAAAATTAATACGCAGTAAACAATGGAAAATATTGTGGGGAAAATAGTTATGCGCATTTTAATGAGAACCTTAAGCGACACCGGCGCCCGTCAATTTTCTATATTCTTGACTAGCTCATCCAACAGCGCGACATCTGCTAAATCAATCGGGCGTCCGCAGTCTTGTTTCATAACTCGAAGTTGTTCGATACTTGCAATACGGACTTGTTTTTCGCGGAGTTCTATCGCGTTTGCGTTCGATTTCAACAACCCGTAGTTGTCCGGGTTTTCCAGGAATACGTCTATCAGATCGGGGCCATTAGGAATTGAGAACGTAATCCATTGACCATAGAGTAAATCGCATTTATCAAGCAAACCTAAAATTGACATTTGCCCGGTCACGAGGCCGGTCTGTTCGACAAGCGCCTGAAATAACTCTGTTATTGCCGACCTGGTAGATGGTAAGTAGATGTCGAGGTCTAAGGTTGCGCGCGGTAACCCGTGCAAAGCCATAGCTGCGCCGCCGACGATAACAAAATCGATTCTACGCATCATCAGCTGGTCGAGAAGCTCCAGCCAACTGTCGACGTTTGGTTTTTCCTCCATTTCGAAAGGACTCCCTTAAAGATAAGGCTTTTTTATCGAGAATTGTGTGGATGTCCCATCCGAAGCTCAATGCCCATTTCAGACGTTCTTCCGGGATTAGCTTCTTGAAATTTGTAATATGGAATTGTCTTGGGTCTGATATTTTCATCGTCACAAACGTGATCACCATTATAATTTTTGCTACGGCCGGTTGCGATAGTTTGCATGTAGGATGCCGATATTGCAATTGATACACCTACAATTACAACTCCCTACCTGGGCGTAATTACGGCCCTCTTAAGGAAGTACTTTAGGAATAAGCTTCCGTTTATATTCTACGGAGTTACTCCGGCGAAATGCTATGCGATTTCATATGCACGGGTTTCGCCTTAATCAGTTCTATGCTGTTGTCTTTCAAACGCTTAACGATTTCGAGATTCATCGCGCTCCGAGTTTCGAGATTGGAGGCGTTTGAGTTGATTGAGTAAAGGAACTTGATATCGTACGAATACTCGGTGATTCGCAGGAAAGCAGTCACAATCTCGTCTTCGACATCGTTATTCTCTACCGCGATCTCCCGCAAAACCTTCATGGCCAATTCGATACTCGCGGGATCGGAGTCTGGAGATAACCTGTAGACAGCATAAATCTTGCGTGCTTCTTCTGTATCGACATTCGTTATATCCGAACGGGCGATCAGACCATTCGGAATAATCACGATCCGCCCCTCGTGGCGGGTCTTTATTCGCGTGCTACGCATACCGATTTCCTTTACCACACCGTCGTATCCCCTTACCTGTATTCGGTCCCCCACACGAAAAGGTTTGTCGATGAAAATTGAGATTCCGCCGAAGAAGTTGCTGACCGTTTCCTGCGCCGCCAGTGCGAATGCCAGACCACCAATTCCGAGGCCAGCCAGTATCGACTTAATGCTGTACCCAGCGTTGTCGAGTGCCATGATAATCGCGATGCCCCAAACGGCGGTTTTGATACATGTTCGGAACAGTCGCAGCAATTGGTCATCGATATCAGTGTCAGTTTTGGAGACTAGCGGAACGATGTACTCTTGAAGTAACGCGTCAAATACGCGGGTAATCAGCCATGCGATATTGACGATTATCAATATGTAATACGACTTATCAATCCACCCGGCCGCGGTCGCGGAGAGGGTTAAGGTTTTTAGTCCATACCAGATTCCGAAAACGGTAACGAAGAATACGAACGGTTCCTCGAGCATATCAACGAGGATATCATCCAGCTTAGTCTCCGTTTTCTCGGTGAGCTTCTTCACAGTGCCGCCGATAAGCCAGTAGATCAGCTTCCCGGCTATGAGAGACGCGACGACAATCGATAAGGCCACCGCCCAGTCCGTAATAGTGTTACCGTAGAATGTTTTCGTCAGTAAATCAGAGAACATAGTCCAGTATTTCCCTTCTAGATTTTCAGGCCGAATTAAGAATAATATCTGTGCCTTTCGCCGTCCGTCGTAAACACGTCGTCAGAGCGGGCTTACAACGACCTAGCAGTTTAACGCTGAGGCCTGGCGCCGCGCGGGTTTCAAAATTACCATTCACTGAAAGCTGAACAGCCACACGAGATAGCCAGTACGCTAATATTTCTCCGCATTTTTCCGACAAATGTACAAATCGTTACTGGACCCATGTGGTATCAGCGTAGGCCTTCAATAAACTAACATTGTTGTTTCGTATTTCTACGTGCCTCGCACGTGATGATCCGAATTTCGAAGCTGTAGCGTAACGGTCAATAAAGGCTTCAATCAGTTTGTATCGCTTCTGCGTAAAGGTATATTTTTCGCATGAATTTCTTACGTAAAACCGGATCAGTAAGAACGATTGCACGATACAAGGGGTCGCTCTCGAGAGATTTACTGCTAGCGGTCCTGTTTTTACTTCTTGCGTCTTACGGCGGCGCCCAGGATGAAGAACCGGGGCAAGAGCCTTCGGGCCCGACCTTTCCGAACACCAGGAAATACTTCACACGCAACTATTTTCCGATCGACTACGCTGGCCAGAATCAGATGTATGAAGTCGTTCAGGACAGGCGCGGCGTGATGTACCTTGGTAACAATGTCACGGGGGTAATTGAGTACGATGGCGTCAATTGGCGTACGATTGCGCTAGCGAATAACAATACGGCGTATAGTCTCGATATCGATAGCGACGGCGTTGTATACGTCGCTGGTTTTGGTGAGGTCGGCTATCTGTCCTTGGAAAACGGTGTGTCAGTGTATCGCTCGTTAATGGATAAGGTCCCCGAGGGTTATAGAACATTCGGTCCAGCCCAGGTGCGCGCGACGAAAAACGGCACCTATTTCAAAGCGGGCGACGTCATTCTGCGGTGGCATAGCGACGCCATAACCGTAATCAAGAATGATCGCGCCGGCGCGTTCGAGAATATCTTTTCAATTCGCGATAGTATTTACACCAGCGATCGCGAGGGAACAATCTTTAAGATCACTGCCGACATACCCGAAGTCATTTTCGAGGAGCAGCCCGAGGTTTTCGGCGACTATATATTCAAGAACGAATATAACATGCCGAGCGTGAACTTAATGTTCCCGTACGATGACGATAAGATTCTTATCGGTTCATATTTTCGAGGGCTTCTACTATTCGACGGTAAAAGCCTCAATCTATTTGAAACCGAGGGCGACGAGATATTCATCGGGAACATGAGTTATTCGGGAACGATATTCGGCGACGAATTCATCGCCATAGGAACGGTTGATCAGGGAGTTGTAATCGTTGATAAGCAAGGGAAACTACACGCTTGGATCAATGAAGACAACGGGCTTATCAACAACGGGATATTTTCGATTTACGCAGATAATCAGAATTTTATCTGGGTGGGTACGTCATACGGATTCTCGCAGATTCTGTATCCGTCACCGTTTTCAATCCACGATCAGACCAGCGGAATACAGGGACAGGTCCGGATGACGGCCAGCCAAGGGGGGACTCTATACGTTGTCACCTCCATGGGCGCGTTTCGCAGCACTCCGTTTTCGTCTATTCTTGGGTTGCAGTTTGAGCGACTTAAAGGGATAAATCCGGCAGAAACTCAGGTTGTAAAGGTCCTTGATAAGTCGATTTTGATAGGCAGTATTTTCGGTGTATTCGAGATTTCAAATATCGCGGATGCCTTAGAAGGGCAGGGAGATATCACGTCGATTGTCGAGCGTGGTGACGACTATGTGGTCAAGGCATTTACGCCGTTACAAGACAAAGACTGCAGATTCATCGAGATCTCAAAGCGCTATCCGGGAATCGTTTATGCAACGATAGTGGGTGAGGGACTGTATATCCTTAAAAAAGAAAATGGAAAATGGACTCAGCAAGGATTTGTCCCAATAGACGATCCGGTGTTTTTCGGCCAGGAGGATACCGGAGGGATACTGTGGTTAACCGGCGTCAATACCGGATGCTACCGTGTCGATTTTTCCGATGGTAAATTCGAGAATCCGGTAATTAAGAACTATTACACGGACGAAGGACTTCCGGCCGGCTATTACGCAATGTCTGTCGTCGCAGACTCCGTTTACCTATATAGCGACGAGGCATTCTTCAAGTTGGACGAGAAGTCAGATCGATTCCGACCCGACACCACTTTTTTTAATGATGGCTTACTGACCGGCTTTGTCAATGAGGCGCCAGGCGGAAGTACATGGATCACGAAGGGGCGACCACGTCAGCTGAGCCGTGCCCTGCGTGGGCCTGACGGGAGTTATCGGCGCGAGTACACGCCATTCCAACGGTTTAATCGATACCAGATAAGAAACTTCGGTTACGGCGATGACGGAACTACCTGGTTCGGGTCCGAAAAATCTCTGCTCGCGTACGACCCGAATATTGTGTTCGATTACAAGAAACGGTATCGGACAATAATTCGTAGTATCGCCGTGAATGAAAAACCAATATTCGGAATCGGTTCCGACGCGATACTCAATGACACATCCGCGAACCCGATCATTCGAATTAAGAATAATCGAATCCTGTTGCCGCATGATCAGAACTCTATTCGTTTCGACTACGCCGGACTTTATGTCGACGTTGAATTCCCCAATCAGTATCAAGTCCAGCTCGAGGGCTTGACGAACGACTGGTCGAGATGGACGTCGGCGAGCTATAAGGAATTTAGTAACCTGGATCCCGGAAAGTATCGGTTCCGCGCCCGCGCGAAAAGTCTATATGGAACGGAGAGCCGCGAAGCGATTTACGAATTCCAAATTCTGCCGCCGTGGTGGGAAACGTGGTGGTTTTATGTTTCGGAAATTGGCGTTTTGATGAGTATGCTTACTGCTTCCGTTGTGCTGAACCGAACGGGTGAAGCATCGAAATTTTCGAAGACTATGACGTTGGTCACCATCGTTGTTATTTTCGAAACGGTGATGTTTTTTGCTGAACCCTTCGCTGAACAATACGGCGGGAGCGTACCGGTTGTTCAGCTGGCGTTGAATGTCTTCCTGGCGCTCGCCCTGGGGCCGGCGGAAAGTCTTCTAGAAGGTGTGTTAATCGGCAAGCGTCGGAAGAGAAAATACAGAATTAAATTTTCTTCGGATGGGAAGTGGGAAGGGGGTTCACATATTATCCCAACCTTAAGTGATATGAGTAACATAAACGATTGGACCAATGCGTTTCACAAGGAATTTGACGATGTCGGTCGTAAGTATGCCAGATACGTTTCGAATGACTGGGTCTTGGATGACGATGAAAAGGGTGATCTGGAAGTCGAACTTGAAGATTTGCTGGGTGGCCTACTGTTATTCCGGCGATATGTGACGACCGGTGAGCCGAATGAGTTCTCTTCGGCGGGCGTTACAGGTGATTCGGGCTTTGACATTACCATATTCCCCGATCACTGGACAGGTAATGGTAGGATCGATGAAGAAATTGACTTTAACCTTGATCGTTTCGTAGACTCTTACCAGGAGATGTTAACAGACGTCGAGACGATGTTCGATACCTACGCTAAAGCGATGGAAGACCGTATTTTTACCGACGAAGAGCGGACGCAGGTTATTGCAACGATAGAACCGGTATTTTGTCAGGTCATCGTGGTGGTTCGGGCTCTTTGCGTATAGCTAAGACATCATTCAGTTAGGGGATTTGGGTACACTCGGAGCCGTTAGAGTCCACGCTTCAGCGTGGTATTTATACTGCAAGCAGTACAATTTTTGGTCCGTATGGACTCCGAGAATACGGATAGACGACTTTGAACCCACACAGTGGGGTTTCATTCCCCGCGGGTTACCGCGATTTTAAAACTATTTCCAAAGCCGATACCCCGCCTGCTCTGCGGCGGGGTAGTTCATTTCATTACCTAAGATCTATGTTGAGCCCAGCGAAATCCGCCGCGGTGGAAACGATATTTTTTAACCGGCATTCTGCTGGCCAGCAGAACGCTTGGTCGAAAACTCGAAGGCGTTCGGTATAATGCCCGGCACAAAGATCCCGAGAACCACGCCAAAGCGCGAACGTCAACTGCTCAGTGCCAAACACTGAAATGTCCCGAATTTCAAAGACAGTCAGGTTGGTTGCCTCGTAATTCAGACACTGCTCCCGGTTATCCAAACCCATCCAATGTAAACGAAGTAAGTAGAAACAAGTATCCACCCCTCTAATCGGGAGAGAATGCGTCCGGTTGATAGAAAGATAAAAAGCAAAATAACCGTTCCAATCAGTATAATGGTGGACGACCAGAGATCGGCCGTTGCGACATGCACAGTACTGCCGTACGCAGTTATCGCGATTGCCCATGGCAGGCCTAGGCCGATAAGTATATCGAATATATTTGAACCTACCGCATTCGACACTGCCATCTCGCCGCGACCTTGTTTTGCGACAATGAATGATGAAATTAAATCCGGTATTGATGTTCCAGCGGCCAGTACAGTAAGAGCGATTATGACTGGCGGCGCGCCGAGCGCATCTGCGAGCTTGATGCCGTACTCCACAAGAAACCAGCTAAGTACACCGATAAAAATAACCGATACGACAAATGCCCTGATGTAAAACTTGTGTGCATTGCCGGTGAATACGCCGATGGTCTTGGAAACGGCTGAGTTTATTTTCCGGAACACCCCGCCGCCCTCATGCGCCGCTTCCAATACTTCTACGACCTCTTTGACGATATCAGTATCTTGGTCGTCGGTCGGTGTCTCCTTCCAGTTAAAGAGAACGGTGATGTACACTGCGTAAAGCGCTATGTACGTCAGTGCCTCATAAATCGATATAGTCCCATCGCGAAAGGTAATAATAAGAAGTATAATACTGAGTAAGTACGTTAGGACATCGCGGATGACAACTCGCATTGTAACCTTTGCCGGGCGGGCGATAGCGGAAACCCCGGTGATCACGAGGATGTTGAAAACCGCGGACCCGACGATCGTCCCGATGCCGACATCGCTATGTGCGCCGCCGTCTTTGAATAAGGCGATCAATGCGATGGAAAGTTCCGGGGCAGAGGATCCCATTGCCATCAAAGAAGCGCCTGCCACATTGTGGGGCAACTTCCATTTCTCTGCTATCTGATCGAGGCTAGTAACGAAATATTCGTCCGTCACAATCGCAAGGAGATATACGCAAACCATAATTATAAGGAGACTGACGACAGCAGTTATCATTGTATTGCGCCTAAAATTTTCAGGGTAGTTGTTGTACCAGTGCTTATACTAGAGTAACGGAATAACGACTCGTTTACTGCGGAGTGATTGTGATTTTTTGTTGGAGGAAACCGAATTTCTAGCGGCCGTGGGGACTTACTGCGTTGTTAACATTCATCACATAGCAACTATTTTCAACTTGTTTATCTGGTCATAAATTTACCGAAAGTCATGGTCCAGCATGCGGGACGAAATATCGTTCGGAAATTTTTGGCTGATAAACTCGAAGCCGTCTCAAAATTGTACTGCTTGCAGAATTTACTGCAGATGCGCGATTGGTATTTAGCGGTAGACTAAGTATATCGGAATAGAGCCGAATCTTTTAACAGACTATCTACAGCCAGAAATAATCTTCTGAAACCAAGCGCGCGGTGGCGTTGGGTTTGCGGGACATTTAATAAGGAGCAAATATGATTATTCCGAAAGATATACTTAACGACTATAGAGTCGCTCAATCCGGTGCGGACCCGAAATTTGCAATAAGGGGGTTGTCGACAGTCGAGAATACGCTCGGAGAGACCTATGTCCTCGGCGACGAGCGAGCGGTTTTTCTGTACTCCGGTAAACTCGGTCGCGGTAAGGACTGCACGGCCCTGGACTACTCTGATATTACGGAGTTCAAGATAGTGGAACAACCCCCGTTCAATTTCCTCCGGGTAGAAACCGCCGATGATATTTTGACGATAAAATTTGGATCGTTTGATCTCGAGAAACTCGTACAGATCGACAGCCTGAGGCGATCCCCGCCAGCACCCTCAACTACTGTACAAGGGGCGGGTTCGGAATCGACTGCTGATGTTGACGAATCCTGTGGGCTTCCTAAAATACGCTTAAACACCGATTCGCCCATACCAATGGTGTCCCCTGACCCCGTTGCATCCTCCGCTACGGTTGAATCGGACCCGGTTGGGGTCGATACTGTAACGCTATCATGCCCGGAGTTGACACCGATGATAGCGTTGACGGCAATACTGCACACGATGATCTACATCGATGACGAAGCGGCAGACGAAGAAATGCAAAACCTGAAATTACTCGTCGATGACCAGGAGATTATAAATCAGGGATTGTTATACTGGCGCGCCAGGGGCACGACGGAATTAGTGGAGGAACTCGGGCGCAGACTCAACGAATCACAGAAACGATGCGTTGTCGCGAATCTGATCGAAATCGCGATGGTCGATGGAGTCCTTAAAGAGGGCGAGCAGGAATTTAACCGATACGTCTGCAGCGTATTTAATATTGACGAATCGGTATTTAAATCGCTGTTCGATGTACTCCTACTGAAGAATAATATCTCCGTTTTTATGACAGATTTTGATTAACAGTCATGCGAAATCGTTGAATGAATGCTGACAGGCCTAAGCCTTTCTACTAGCCTGAATAATTCACCAGTATTCTGCTACGAGCCCTAATCTCTGCTCAAATAAACCGATTGGCTTGGCTTCACATCTTAGTGAATGAAAATTCACTTTCACCGTGGCGCCTTCTCCAATCATCTTATTATGAACGAGT
>JAJFLP010000091.1 GCA_021772635.1 Verrucomicrobiota bacterium
TGGGTTCCAGGTAGCCCTAATGTAGGAGGCTGCTCCCGCAGGCGGTAACGATTATTTCGGTCCGGATGGACGGACTCCGCTCATGCGGAGAACGATACCGAAAAAAAATAAGATCGCCTGCGGGAGCAGCCTCCTACATTAAAAACAGCCTCAAACCGGTTCAAGTTTCGTAGGAGCGTCGACCGAGCCGGTGACGCTGACTCTGTTAATAAAATAGGAAACTTTAGATACGACACGCTAAAGCGCGAACTCCAACAGCGATCACTGCAACACGAATTCGCTGGTATGCTGGAGCGCCCGTTGGAGTTCACACTTTAGTGTGTCAAAATCCACGAAGTTTCAGAGGAGTCGTGCACAATATGAACAGAACTCCGTCTAACGATGAAATTGCTGTTGTTCTCAATCGTGTCGCAAGCCTGTTGGAAGCCCAGGGTGCAAACCCTTTTCGTACAAGGGCATATCGCAAGGCGGCGCAGACGATCGAACAGTCCGACTGCTATATTTCGCGTCTCGCTTCCTCGACGCGTCGCGTGTCTTGCGTTAATGCTGGTCGGAAAAAAACCGCACAATATAGTTGCAGGATTCATGGTTCTTTCAGCTGTATTCAGTATGTGGGTATCAAATACAGCGACAGTCATTATGATGCTTCCTATTGCGGTGAGCGTTATAAACGTTGTGTCCATCGAAAGGACCGGGCATCCATTGGGCGATTCCGCGTGTTCGGGAGATCGGGACCTACAGAATTTTTCGCTGTCGATGCTGCTTGGCATCGCCTACGCTGCTTCAATCGGTGGTATCGGTACATTAATCGGTACGCCTCCGAACCTCTTTCTCGCCTCGTATCTGAAAAATCAACTCGGATACGAAATCAGTTTTGCAAAATGGATGGCGATCGGGTTGCCGTTGGTAGTTGTATTTCTCCCGTTGACGTGGGTGATTCTGATAAAATTTCTATACCCGTTCAATATCCGGGATATTTCAGCCAGCTCAAGACGTATCCGCGAGGATCTTGCGAGTCTCGGGAAAATGAAACCGGGTGAGTGGATTACGTTTATCGTCTTCAGTCTCACCGCTGTAGCCTGGATAACGCGCCCGTTGCTAACAAAATTCGAATGGCACGGACTTCATCCGTTTTCGGGTTTGTCAGACCCGGGCATTGCCATGATTGCCGCCATGATATTGTTTATGGCTCCGGTTGATATTGCGAATCGCGAATTCACGATGAACTGGGAGACAGCGGAGAAACTCCCTTGGGGGCTCTTAATACTATTCGGGGGAGGCTTGAGTTTGGCTGGTGCAATTCAATATAATGGCGTTAGCGAGTACATCGGGAGCCAGGTGGGATCATTAGTTGCGTTTCCGCCGCTTGCGTTAGTGGTGATCGTAACGGCAGGTATGATTGTTTTAACCGAGCTGACGAGTAACACTGCAACGGCCGCAACGCTGGTCCCAATCCTTGCTGGCCTTGCCCCCGGGCTGGGTATGCATCCGTTCGTCTTGATTATTCCCGCTGCGATTGCCGCGAGTTGCGCGTTTATGCTGCCTGTCGCGACGCCGCCGAATGCAATCGTATTCGGGTCGGGTTACGTGACTATCGGGCAAATGTGTAAAGCTGGGATTTGGATGAATCTACTGGGAATCATATTAGTTGTTATTCTAACCTATGCGATTGCTCTTCCACTGTTGGGGGTCGCCTGGTTTTAGAAATCCCGGACTCCTCATAATGAAATTTGGCGCTCGTGTTATCCCGCATTTTTACCGGAGTTTCCGTCCGGGTTTTTTTAACACCGCCTGCCGTGCAGACCCGCCGAATGTTAACAACGATTAATTCCGCACTATCTCGCTACTCTCTCATCACACCTACATCGGGACCCTGCGCTACTATTCTTAGAATCCGAACCAATTTTTTTGACCATCCAAATTCGGACTGTTTTTTAGGATGCTGCATTTTGGGACAAACACATCATGTTTAAGAGCAACTTGTTATGATAGATATGTGTTCAATTGGTCCTGTCTCTGCTACGACCAGATGGTATCCGAATTCCCAGGAGACCGCCAAAATCACCAGTCGTGATCCGGTAGTTTCGAGATCTCGGCGGGCAATCAGAAAAAGGAAAATTCCTATGGACGTTCAGAAAGTAGAATCATTTCTAATGTGGTGGACGATCATTGATGCGGCTCTTCTTATTTTTTCCGCCGCACTTTGTGCATTTGCCGGTGACTGGATCTATCGGATCCAGAGCAGATTTTTCTCAATCTCCAGAGAAACATTCAATGTGGCGATCTACTCTTACCTTGGACTGTTTAAGATTGCATTCCTGGTATTCAATGTAGCTCCCTATATTGCTCTGATTATCATTGAATAGTATTGACAGTGACGATGGAAACTCGCGGATTCGCTGCTGAGATGGCGATCTCCGGGCCATTCATATTAGGTTGTCATTCGTTGATCCCAAATAAGGATAATTCTGTGACATGAAAAATATTCTCGTAGCGATAGATTTTTCCGACGTATCTCATAGAATCATTGAAGAAACGTCCAAAATAGCGGGTTCTATCCCGTGCAATTTGTGGATCATCCACGTCGCCGCTCCCGATCCTGATTTCGTTGGTTTCGCGGTTGGGCCCCAACATGTTCGGGATTGGCGAGCCGCGAAGTTAAGAGAAGAGCATCAATTCCTTCAGGACAAGGCGATGGAGTTAGATGAAATGGGCCTCGCAGTAACCCCACTGCTCATACAGGGACACACTGTTGAATCAATCTTATCCGAGGCGGAAAAGATCGATGCAGACCTGATCGCGGTCGGTTCGCATGGCCATAGCGCTCTGTATGAAATGTTTGTGGGGACGGTAACAGAAGGACTGTTGCATGCTTCTGCGCGCCCGCTATTGATCATACCGGCAAGAAGGCGCGTTTCGAATCCGCCGAAATAAGGCAATGCATACGCATGTCAGCCCCGTAAACCGGTGCGAGTCGGAGCAGTTGTAGAGAAAGCCCGTGCAAAACGGGAACAACTGCAACCAACTCTTGCAGGGGCTGCTCGAATTTTAATAATTTTCAGATTATTAACTGTTTATTCTCGCCGCCATCGTGTGGGCTATCATCGATGGCCTGGCAATCATTTGTGCCGTTGATGCCGTGATGAAAGCCAGAACGTCACAGGGCGCGACTGCCTGGACGATTTCCTTGCTGACCTTTCCCTATATTACGTTGCCGCTGTATTGGATACCCGGTCGCAGCAAGTTTCACGGTTACGTCCATGCGCGCCGATCTGGTGACCTTAGAATTCAATAGTTAGGTCAGAAGTTAACAACCACATTCTGCGATGAAACACAAGTCGACATTGACGAAAGTGAGACCCGGTTTAAGGCGTTGGAAAAACCGGCAAAATGCCCTTTCCCGGTCAAAACGATGTCGAATTGTTAATAATTGCAGGGAACGCAGCGTTTGCGTCGATCTTCGATGCAATAGTCCGCGCCAACGATTAACTCGTTCATAATAAATTGATTTCAAAATTTTTGCGAAGCCGTTTCCGCGTTTCTTCCGCGTATCCATTAAGAGCTATACTGAATCCAGTCAGGTTTTCGACAAGTTCTGAACGAATCCCTGCGCGCAATGTTAAAAGATCGTCGAATATTCAACTGCTTGCAGTTTACACTGATGAAAATGAACTGGCGATTCCTGTAAAACTGAGTGGTTCGGTAGATTTCGGCGCATTAGCCGGGAGTGACGGGGTTCTCGAACTGGATGCCGGTGTGGCGTTCTTTCCCCGAGGTATGATTGCGCCATTTTACTGATGGGATTGCCGATGGACACTTTGCTCTTGCTTGCATAAATTCTTGAAGCATACATTTTGTAGTTGTACCATAGATGGTGCAAGCGGAGACGAAAAATAAAAAATCTGACTGCTACACATGCCCGAAAAGTTTTTTTGACCTTTTTCGTGGAGCAACCGAGCGTCACGCAATATTTCACAGTCATCACCGCAAAGGAGACGTCATTCTTCTTTCTGGAGATGAGTATGATGGTTTATTAGCCTGATTAATTCTTGCGATTCGTCGCGAGAGCGCTTAACTCGCTCATAATAAATAGATTAGAGAAAACTTGACGGCGAAAGTGAATAGTCATTCACTGAGATGTAAAGTTGAGCTAATCGGCTTATTTGAGCAGCGATTAGGGCTTGTAGCAGAATACTGATGAATTATTCAGGTTAGAAAGTGTTGACTTACTTTCGTCAAAAAAATTGTTATTCTTGTTCCCAGGGGCAGGAGTCATTACGGAGATTATACTGCCCCGAAATCTCAGTCTGAATCAGGATCAGGACTCAAGCAGTCGATTTTTCGAACATCGACGACAAAGTCGAATACCGGGGTTTCCATACCCGAGTTCTTCTCCGATTTTCGAGAGATTGACTGCTTGCCGTTCTAAAGCCTATACCGCGGGTGTGGAAATTAATTTTTACTCCTTATCGCAATTAATGTCTGAACGGATTTGATATGGCGAATAAAAAGAGCATACCGAACGATCTTTATCGGAATATTTTTGATGCTTCACTTGATGCCGTGATTCTGGTGGAGGAGGAAGGACTCGTTATCCTGCGTTCCAGCCTGGCTACCCAACGAATTTTGGGATACAAAGATTGCGAAATCACCGGAAAGAAGTTTTCCGTACTATTCCCACACAAATCGCAGGAGGTCCATGGAAAAATCGAACATTACGACACGGTGATCACAGATCAGTTTCGAAAGGCCGACGGATCGATTTGTACTCTGGACTTGACGGCGACGATAATCCCCCGGGATGGGAAGAATGCCATTCTCGTGACGTTGCGTGATAGTTCGGATCGAATGAAAGCGGAGGAAGAACGGAAACAGCTTATCGCTAAACTTCAGGAGGCCCAGTCAGAGGTCAAGACCTTAAGTGGACTGCTACCTATCTGTGCGTCATGTAAGAAGATTCGGGATGACAAGGGCGACTGGGGACAGATCGAGATGTATATAGCGAAGCATTCTGAAGCCAGCTTCACGCATGGATTGTGCCCAGAGTGTATGGAGGAATATTGTCTCGACATGAACAAACTGCTTGGGACGGATGGGAAGAAGGGAAGGGGATCTAAAAAAAAATCCGAATAACACTCAATTCTTTCGATTGTCAATCAACCGATTTGATTCCTATTCCAGTCGGACTTGCGGCCCGAGTCTCAGAAAATTTCTTCTGGTCAATTTTGTGAGAGATTACGATTACGAAGGAAATCCAACGAAAAATTCGCTGGATTTGCGGCTGGGTAAGCGTGTAAGATGTGTGTCAATCGGATCGCACGATTGCTGATTTTAGAAATTGTAGGCCAGTCTTGCCCAGAACACATTTTTATCCGTAGTCGGATTGCTTACATCGTTCCGCGTACCATCTACTTCGTTATAATACGAGTACTTGATGCGTACCGTCAGATAATCCGTAAGTTTTCGCAGAACCTCAAAATCGATTTCATCCCCGTATCGGCCACTGTGATTATCATCTTTGTCTGTCGCTGAGTCCGCGCCGATAATGGTTCTCTCAACCGTATCGAAGATGTGATAACGTATCAGGAACTTCGTGCCTAGAATTTCCTTACTCACCTGAAAATAGAGATCCTCCAAGCCTCCTGTCAGGCTACCTCCGTTGGTGCCGGCGAACTGATCCGCCCACCCGTTAAATTTATGGGCGGTACTGAACAACGTATCGAATGGGCGGTCACTACCTTTCTGTCCGGAAATTCGGCTGTAACCAATACCCAGACTTAGAAGATCAAAGTGACCGCCGATATAAACGTTGAACAAATCTCCGTTACGATTTTTACCATCCCGGTAGTCGTTTTGAGTTGCATACGTAAGATCGTAATCGACAAAGTCGGAGAACGTTCCACTTGAACGAATGCCATACGTAACCGAATCTCTCGCAGCAGCCGTCTGTTGTTCGGTGTCGAGAAGGTAGCTATAGATGGCAAGGCGATGGCGATTCTGATTTAGATATTCGAAATTGAATAAAATTAGGTGATCCAAATCCACATGCGTGAGGAATATCGTATTGACCCGGTTGACGAACCCGATCGTGATGGTAGTGTCCGAAATCGAATTATTCACCAGGGAGACGCCGTCAAATGACTGTCCGTTCTGACGCCAGCCGATATTTCCGATCAAGCGGGAATCGTCTAATATTATCTCCTGCCTTCCTAGCCGTAATCTCGTGGTTGACCACCCATTGTATTCCACGTATCCCTGGTGCAATCGCTCCCCATCAGGGTCTGCAATCACGTCGCGGCGGGATTTGCCTCCACCCGGAAAACGGAAGTTCTCGTTTATATTTATCATACCGTGAAACTGGAGGAAGACACCGGTATCGAAATAACTCGCCGAATGATATCCCAGTCGCAGTCTTACGTTTGCCGCATTCGCCGGTGATGTGGTATCATTGGTAGAGGAATATTCATAGCCTAATCTCAGTTCGGCACTCGGTGTGCCTTCCGTCATAGCCTGCTTCAAGGTCATGGCTTCCTTGCCGGACGCGGAGCAGATTACGCAGCCCAATAGGGCGAAAAAATATAATTTTGGGGTGATATATTGCATTACTTACACTCTTGCCCGAATTGATCTTCTGGCCCCCTGAATCTTTACGCCTGGTCAAGACCTGAACGGGCGGGTAGCGGCGACATGATCGACTGCGAGCCGTCAAGTTTTCGTAGCCTTCGATATAGACGCCCCTGATGTACCGTACAAAAATTCCTATACATTTGACTGCACTTATTTCGCCGCTGGACGGCGTTAGTGAAAAGGTCCGTACCTACGGGTATGAACGCCTTTTTTCCTGCCTACCCCAGCAGCAAAATCAGGGCAATCAAATGTAAAGGAATTTCTGTTACGCTACACTCGTATTCCAGAGAACTGGAAAAGCCGCTTCTCGCCAGCATGAACGATGGCGGTGAAAAATGCAGGTGATCAGTCCCCTTGATGCGGCTAAGGTTTGACCGCTGGTTGCTGAGCTTGACTGTCCTGCGATGTTGCCCACGGATATAACCTGTTTATACACTCTGGACATATTCCATGTGTGAATTCGGCGTCAGAATGCTTCGCTATATACATTTCGATCTGACTCCAGTAGCCGTGATCGTCGCGAATCATCTTGCAACTTGCGCAAATCGGTAACAGTCCACTCAGGGTTTTTACCTTGCTTAGAGCGGCTTGAAGCTCGGCTATCAACGTCGCTTTTTCGAGCTCCGCGTTTCGACGTTCAGTCACGTCTCTTATCGCGCTTGTGACCCATGTATCCTCACCAAACTTCACGTGACTTAATGCAATGTCCAAGGGAACCTCTGATCCATCTTTCCGCTTGCCCACAACGTCTACATCAGTTCCCATCGGTCGATTTTTCGGAGATTTGACGAATTCGGTTACATGAGTTGCGTGGCGGTCGCGGAATCGGTTTGGAAGGAGGATGCCGATATCCTTCCTGAGCAGATCCGAACGGGCATAGCCAAACAAGGTCTCCGCTTGGGTATTGACGAACATAATTTTACCACTGGAATCAACGATGATGATGGCGTCCGGGGCTGTTTCCAGTATCTGCTGGTATTTAGATTCCGACTGCTCGTGCGTTTCTTTTAACCTATTGAAGTCAGTTCGCAACGCTACGAGTTCACGGGTAAGCTGTTCTCTGGATTTATCGTCGTCACTCATATGCCGCACACCATAGAAATCACTCCGCTTATTAACGTTTGCTGAATCGTTCTGTGTCTAATCTTCCGATCATCGTCCAATTGTCCTCCAACCAGTGGCTCATTGCCTAGCATTTTATGTGCGAGACTTGAGCGAAAAAACGTTAATCATTTATATGACGTTCTTTATATAAACCGATTAGATTAATTTTGGGCAGTGAAAATGATCGTCGACCGAAAACGGATGGAGATTGTATGTCGGTTATTTACATAATCCTTCCGCTGGCACTGATCATGGCTACGGTCGCAGTAATTGGCTTTTACCGGGCAGTAAATATGGGACAAGTGGATGTAAGGACGGGGCGACGTTACCATTTCCGTTTCCGGAAAGACTTTTGCCTTGTCCATTGGTTAATTCGACTGTCCCTCGTATTGCTGCAGAGAATCCGTCGTTCATTAAATTTCGATTATTTCGCAATGGATACATTGCATAAGTGGAATCACGATGACGTTAGTGGGGTGTAGCGTCCCACGAATAACTTGTCATTTGATTTCGCCTATTTCGTCGCTGAGCAAGGCAGTGATTTCGTGTGCGTACTCCTCTGAAACTTCGTCATTTTGACACACTAAAGTGTGAACTCCAACGGGCGCTACTCGCATACCAAAAGACTAGTGTTGTCAAGGCGATCTTATTCTTTTCGGTATCGTTCTCCGCATGAGCGGAGTCCGTCCATACGGACCGAAATAATCGTTATCGCCTGCGGGAGCAGCCTCCTACATTAGGGCTACCTGGAACCCAAGTTTCCAACTAAAATACACCCGAGCGAAGCCGGGAGAAAAGCTCCCTTGTTTGATCGTCGAGATTTCTCACACGCAAGATTCCCAGTGCCGCGTGTTGTTCGGTATACAAACCGATTTCTCCGGGACTCTAACGTGGTGAGTCTGTTCCGAAGTACTCGTAGCAGTTTGTTTGCCATAAAACTTCCGGAATCGTTAAGTCTTGACAATTCAGGACATTTCAACGATATTTACGCTGCTCCTGTAGCGCGCTAGCTTCGATTGGTAGTGGTCGCGAACCATTAGCTGCCCCCATGTTGTCCGATTTCGGACAATCCCGGATTGGATCCACCACCTCAATGTTCCGTAACCTTTTCAAAATTGGCAATTTACCTTTTCTCGAACGTCATTGGCTTAGTTTGTGCTATTTGGCAATCGGTAACAGCCCGTTCAGTTTTTGACATTTCGCTAAAATATAATCGAACAGGAGATTGATATGATAAATGAAAATGGAGAAATCGTAGTCGCCCTGGATAGCTCCGAGCACGGCTTGACCGCTGTGCGATGGGGCGCGGTTCTTGCACAAGTTTCCGGGGCAAATCTTACTCTGGTTCATGTTTTGGAGATCAGATATGTCGATAATGCGCTCATTGCCGACATCGCTTCAACGCTTGGTGCCGCGCCAGCATCCTACAGCTTCGACAGCTATAGAAAATTAATGGAAGAAAAAGGAAAAAAGGTACTTGAGGCGGGAAGCGAAGTGAGTAAGTCTTACGGCGTCGTTCCCGTAACAAAATTGCTCCACGGTATCGCCCACGAAGAACTCAGCGACGCGGCTCAAGAGGCTGCACTTCTGATTGTAGGCCGGCGGGGAGAGAACTCGGAACACGGAAAACATCTCCTCGGCGGTGGTGGCGAGTGGACGATCCGCCACGCTAATTGTTCCTGCCTCGTGGTACCGGAACACTATACCCGGCCGGAACGAATGGTCGTTGGGATACATGACAGCGAGCGCTCCCGAGCGGCGGCCCGATGGGCAACATATTTGCAGGAAGTATTTACCGGCTTCACGATTGAGGCAATTCACGTGGATGAATCTGACGATCCAAGAAAATTGAATCTAGGCGAGATCGATCATATCCGTGATACGGAAGTAGAGGTACTACGGGGAGATCCAGAAGAAGTACTGTTCGAGCGTTGCAACGTCAACGCGGATAAAACTCTTTGTCTCGTGGGAGCGACCGGTCACAAACAACGGATTAAAGAGATAATACTCGGCACGATACCTTTTCACCTCTTACACAGACTTTCCGGACCGATTCTTATCGCGCGCTAGACAGAAGCACATCAATTGCCGTCGCGCTTCATTTAACGGTGATTAAGCTATTAAATGTTCCGGATAAATAGACCTTGTTATCCGGGTCAGTAACAATCTGGAACGTGACGCGTCGACGCCCAGTTGCTTTTTTCATTATTCTATTCCTTGCCTAACCAGTGAAAACTCCTATTCTACCTGAATGACGCTGTTCAAAGTCCCGAATTCATTGAGCACCCAGTCCCGACATTCGGGGTCGGCCTTATATTGCCCATTCACCACGAACTTATATTCGTGCCTTCCCGGCGGGACCATAAGAGTGATATAAAAGTCCGTCGTGTTCTTCCGGGCAATCATTTTCTTAGCTTTACCATTCCAATGATTGAAAGATCCCGTCACATAGACCTCGCTATCAGCTTCGGCCCTCGTGTGGAAATTTACAGTTTTCGGCTTACTCAGGTGATGTGTTTTCATTAACTCATACCTCCTTTTTGCAGCAACTCCCTGAGCGGATCAGGTTAACTGGCGCAACCTAACGAGTCTTGATTAACGTAGTCGGTATACGCGTGTGCTTTACGACCTTGTCCGTCACTCCACCTGATCCAATTCTTCAGTTCAGGGTGTTGGAAAATCATGCACTCCTGTAACGGTAATTTCGTGCCGACTCCGTTCAGCACCGCGCGCTGGTACATGGCAAACGCGACCGCAACATCGATAAAGGCCAACCCGACAGCATTAAAGTAAATGCGCTCATCCTTCGTCTGTCTCCCTTCCTTTTCCCCGGTGACCAGCTCGACCAAGTCCGCATAGATATCGCCATCTTTGAGTTCCCGATCTTTGTACATTCGGCTAAGCGTCTGCGTGCGATGTTTTACGGTTTCCCAGTCGTCGCAAACGATCTTCTCACATTGCTTAGCTACGCCGTACTCGTCCTCCCAGCCCCCGACATGACTATAGAAAGCGCCGGGTTTCATCCAGGACGCTTTCAATAGCGGTGCTTGCGCGCTAGTGGCAGTCACCAGCACATCCGCCGACTCCACTGACTTCTGAAGGTTCGTATGCGTCGCAATAAATCGAATATCTGGAAACAGGGGCTCCAAGTCGTCGATGAATCGTGCTTCCTCAAATTCGAATTTTGCCGCGACACGACACTCCTCAATGGATGGAATAACATGCTTTATTGCAGCGAGTTGCATCTTCGATTGCTCTCCCGATCCAATAAACCCGATTGACTTCGAACAGTGATTCGCCAGGTACTTTGCAGCAAGTCCCGCAACAGCGCCGACCCGCATATTTGAGCACAGGGTACCGTCCATTACTGCGATAGGAAAACCATGTTCGATTTCCGACAATACGATCAATGCCGACAAATTCTGTACGCCGTACTTATAAGGGTTCTGCGGGAATACGGATACCCATTTCATGCCGCAGATATTCTTGTCCAGCAAAGTAGCCGGCAGACAATTGATTCGCTCCTGTGTCCCGTCATCGAAAATCTGGACAGTCTTGTCAGGGAATAAAATCCGATTGTTACGGAAGGCTACAAGTGCTTCCTCCGCCGCGGATATCGCAAGATTCATATCGAAACCGCCGGACTTCAATAAATCCTCCTGCGACAAGTAAGTAACGTCTATTTTGTTAGTGCATTTTATCATCTAATCATTAATCCCAAGTATGTTAAAAGTAGCTGTACGGGTTTTATTTTGTCGTAATCCGTCTATCCGGCATGATATCTTTGAGCGATAATCTTTACCAGCGCCATGCAGGCGTCTGACATGGTGAATATTCCAACGAGTTTCTTGTTCTGAACAACAATCGCAGAACCGTAATGATTTTCAGCCATCGCCTCGACTACTTCGCGAACGGGCTGCGTCGGTTCTACCTGGAACGGATTATTCTGGCATAAATCACCCGATGCTATCTTTCCCGGGTCGAATCCGATGATGCCGGAGATCATCTTTAGATCGCGGTCCGATATAATCCCGGTTACGACACCGTCCTTCATCACCGGGAGGTGCCGAATTTTGAACTCTGACATGAGTGTATCAGCGTCGGCCAGGGTCCTGGAGTATTCGATAAAAATAGGTTGATGTGTCATATACTTTTGTATCGTGGGTTCCGTCTTTGACATAAGCCGATTTTCCTTTCGCTTCGCTATTCTTCTATTTCGCCTGAATTGCTTCTGCTGGCAGGGGTTCCGCGTCCGGCACATGACAATTATGATTAACCGTCATTAGCGCACACGGAACCTGCCGCAATACAGTTTCTATCGTACCCCTCAGCGGGAACCAGGAACTTCCTTCTTTCTTATGCACACCTGCGATCAGTAAATCGCAATCACTACTTTCAACTGCCTTAACGATCTCAGCAGATGAATTGCCATATCGGATGGTTCGCGAATACCGTACGTGAGACAGATCAAATCCTTTCAAATACTCTTCATACACCCCGTCATTCTCGGACCGGCACTGTGAAATTGTGTTGACTCCGAAATAATACGGCCACACATTCGTGTCGCCGGTTGGAGCCGGGTCGAATGCGAACACGTGAAGAATCGTCAGATGGGCGTTAAGATGTTCGCAAAAATGAACGGCGTATTCGAGTGTTTCCCGTGATGCCTCAGAGAAGTCTACCGCACACACAACACTATCAATATCCGGTTCTAACTCTTCCGGATGCACAAACCACGTTGGTTGTGCGACATGTCCTATTACTTTTTCAGCCGTAGACCCCCAAATTCTTTCGATAAAACTTTTACGTGCTGCTCCCATTACGATCATATTAATATCGTAATTTTCGACTGCCAACCGAATGACTTCTTCTGGAGCTCCGGTGCTAACCAACGTGTGACAGACGGACACTCCGCGCTCGACGATAGCCGCTGCGATTTGTTCGATTTTCGATGCTACGCGGTCTTTTAATTCCTCACCCACCCCAAACGGAATGTATTTTTGATAATTCGCAACTTCCTCCATCGCATGGATAAGCATGACATCGGCGTCAAAACATCGCGCCAGATAACACCCGCGGGAAACAACCGCATCCGTCGCCTCTCCAATATCAAGAGATAATAAAATTCGATCTATTTTTTTCATTTTCTATCATCCGGTTGTGGGGGCCGTGCCTGAAGTCGGCCTCCGGTTTCTGTTGCCAATTTATACCAAGCATAATAGTTGCCAGAACTCATAATGATTATCGCAAACTTCTTATAGTGAATGAATTGTCTATTTTTGACTAATCAATCTCATCGGACGAACCGTCCAAATACGGACAACCGTTAGAGTGAAGGCGATCGTGATATATCCGGTTTAGATCGATTTGTAGATTAAGAGATTGGGGATGAAGATCGCGTGAAGGGCCGTCAGAAAGGCGAACTCAGACGACAACTGAAGTCTTGCACTAAAGTGGATAGTTTTAGACTAGCGGTTGGGGACAATAAACGATGGGCTGATACTGTGGAATTAGGTATTTCAAGGCGGGGATTACATCGTGAGAATCATTGCCGTCCGGGTTGGGAGATAGACCGAGATACAGTCCACACCCGAGACTGAGGTACTGTGGAATTTCTGGGGAGAGTGTAAACGTCCTTGTCCGCCGTACGTCGAGCGATCAGTGTCCATTGTCAATTCGAACTTCCCTGGGCCGGTGTTCACTGCGTAGTTGGTAAAGGATTTAGTGGGATTGAAGTTAAAAATAAAGCAAAGGTTTGACCGTCGAAAAGAGATTACCTGATTGACATGATCGTTCTGTATCAGTGAAGGATGGGGATCTGCCAGTACATCGCAATCTTTAATCAATGTTAACATGTCACGATCGAATTCTGCCAGGCAATAGTAGAATAGATTCGGATTATCCCGAAGCGACCACTGCCTGCGAGCGTAATGATATGACCAATTATTCCCTTCGCGTGGAAAATCAATCCACTCAGGATGACCATACTCGTTACCCATAAAATTCAAATATCCGTCGCCACCGGCTGCCGCGGTGATTAGGCGGATTAATTTATGTAGCGCCAGACCGCGGTCGACCGATACCGTGCGGCTGTCTGTATGCATATTGTCGTACATTTCTTTTCCGATCAATCGAAATATTAACGCCTGGTCGCCAACCAAAGCCTGGTCATGAGATTCCGCATAGCTTATGGTCTTTTCGCCACGTCTTCGATTGGTTAGTTCGTGCCATAAAGCACCGGTGTTCCAATCCTCGTCGTTAACATCCTTAACTAACTTAATCCAGTAGTCCGGCAGTCCCATGCCGAGCCGGTAATCGAATCCAATACCGCCGGCCTCCTCTGACAAAGCGATCCCCGGATAACCACTCACCTCTTCGGCTATAGTAATAGCATCCGGTCGAAGCTCGTGGATTAAGGAGTTAGCGAGCGCGAGATACGCCAGTGCGTCACTATCGCTCGCCCCGTCGTAATAATCTTCGTAAGAAGAGAATACTGCATTCAACCCGTGATGCTTATACAGCATGCTGGTAACACCATCGAATCTAAAGCCATCAACGTGGAATTCATCGAGCCAGTAACGGCAATTCGAAAGGAGAAAATGAAGAACTTCTTTTTTGGAATAATCAAAACACCGTGAGTCCCAGGCAGAGTGATAGCCACGACTCCCCTGATGAAAATATTGATACTCTGTACCGTCAAATCGACTCAGGCCTTCAATTTCGTTTTTCACTGAATGTGAGTGGACCAGGTCGATGATCACCGCCAAACCGGCACCGTGTGCTTCATCAATTAGTGCTTTCAATTCCTCGGGAGTTCCAAAACGAGAAGACGCTGCAAAGAAACTCGATACGTGATAGCCAAAGGAACCGTAGTACGGATGCTCCTGCACCGCCATCAACTGAAGGGTATCGTAGCCGGCATCAATAATTCGCGGCAAGATGCGCTCTTTGAACTCGGTATAGGTACCGACTTTCCCATCTTCCTGGCTCATACCGGTATGAGCTTCATAAATTAGCGGAGGACCGGTCGGTCGTCGGAAGGCCGCGTGCTTCCATCTATACCGGGCGGGCGGCCGCCAAACCTGGGCGCTGAATATCTTTGTGGCGTCGTCCTGTACAACCCGACGGGCATACGCCGGTATACGGTGGCCGGAACCATCAGCCCAGTGAATATTTATTTTATACAAATCCCCGTGCTTCAGTTGATGCGCTGGAACACGTATCTCCCATATACCGTGCTCGTCGATACTGCTAAGAGCGAAATCACCTGCATCCTGCCAGCTATTGAATTCGCCGATCAGATAAATCGACTGCGCGTTCGGCGCCCACTCGCGAAAGATCCACTCGCCGCGCTGAAAGTGAAGCCCGAAATACTCGTGTCCTGATGCGAAGTCCGTAAGTGCACCGGCTTCCGCAACGATTTCGGATCGCAATGCAACCGCTCGTCGCACTCTTGAGTCGATCAGACCTTTAAACGGTGTAAGGTAAGGGTCCAGGTTAATAATTTCGGGGACAACGCCCAACTTAACGGCCGGTGCGTTATTATCTGGGGAAATTGACACTTGGGAACCCTCCTCTGAAACTTAAAAGATTTTGAGGCTGTTTATCTCGTTCGATTTCGGCTCGATTGTGCGGCTTTTGGAGTTCAAGCTTCAGCGCTATTTATTGATTGGCAGAGGCAATCCCGCATGCGGGATTGAACTCCAAAATACCGCCGAACCCAAGTTTCCTCTTATATTAACAGGCTCGGTACGGGCCGGACGGTTGCTCCTTTGAAACTTGGTCATTTTGACACACTAAAGTGTGAACTCCAACGAGCACTTCAGCATACCAGCGAATTCGTGTTGCAGTGATCGCTGTTGGAGTTCGCGCTTTAGCGTGTCGTATCTAAAGTTTCCATTTATATTAACAGAGTCAGCGTCACCGGCTCGGTCGACGCTCCTCTAACTTAAAAGATTTTGAGGCTGTAAAAGTCGCGTAGGCATTCCTGCCTGCGTTCAAAAGTCGCGTCATTAAGCACAGGCAGGAATGCCTATGCTACTCTGGCCGATCGCCCAATCAGAGTTTCCTATTATATTAACCGGGCCGGTACGGCCCGGACGGTTGCTCCCTTGAAACTTCGTGGAAATCTTCGGCATTC
>JAJFLP010000092.1 GCA_021772635.1 Verrucomicrobiota bacterium
ATGTTTTCAAAAACACCAGATTCAAGTTCAGCAATAACTTGCAATTTAAACGCTTCACTGTAACGAACAACCTGTCGACTCATGTCACAACTCCTTAGTTTAGGGACTCAACATGTGTCAACTTATATCAGGACGGCACCCGGCACCTCATAATTCATCATTCTTCATTCATCCCTCATAATTCATCGCTCGCCCCGGACGCTATGATGCGAAAGCTCATTTACACAGTCTATTTTCGGCACGCATTGAGCAGTCTTCGTCTCCGAACTCTATTTCGACGGTTGTGTGATTGATGCCGTACTCGTTACTTAATTCATTGATGGTCTGTTTAATTTTCGCAAGATCTTCTCTGTCCGCCGTTTCGTCGACAATCAAATGCACGGACAGCACGTTCTCCTCTCCATCCAGCGACCACAGATGGGTATGATGCATATCCTTAACGCCTTCGATATTTCGGACACGTTTCTCGAAGTCTTCGATGGAAATCTTGTCTGGCACACCCTGTAGAAAGATGAAGAATGTTTTCTTCAGGTTTCCCGCGACATTGTACAATACCCAAAGGGTGATGACGATTGAGAGGATGGGATCTAGAATCGGTATATTCTTGAACATCATCACGATACTGACGACCAGTACCGCGACCCATCCGAGGACGTCTTCGAAAAGGTGCCATGAGACGACGCGCTCGTTGAGCGACTTTCCGTGCCTCAATTTTAAAACTGCGGCACCGTTCACCGCGATTCCAATCAACGCGAGGGCAAGCATTCCCTTTGCATGCGGTTGCTCCGGATGAATGAGGCGGGGAACCGCTTCCGCAAGAATAAGCAAAGAACCAAGAACCAAAACCGATCCGTTGATGAGACCGCCCAGAACCGAAAATCGCCGATAGCCAAAAGAGAACTTTTCATCGCGTTTCCGTTCTGAAAATTCTTGTAATATCCATGAAAGGCCAAGCGAAATCGAATCACCCAGATCATGGAGCGCATCTGAGATGATCGCGATACTATTCGTTAGAATCCCACCGACGATCTCGAGCAAGGTGAATGCGAGATTAAGAAAGAACGCCGTACGGATATTCTTGACAGCATTACTTTTACAATGAGAATGGTTATGCGAGTTCAAAGACCTGCCTTTTATTCATTGAGTGCAATGACTGTATTTACTGCAAGCAGTACAATTTTGGATAGCTTCGAAAACTCGAAAGCGTTCAATATAGTTCAAATTTTATTGGTACTGGCGTCGAAACAGGCTCGTTTAGTATATACCCATCGTCATTGGGTTTTCGAAAATACCGTTCGGAATCCCTTAGGTGATAATTAAAAGTCTTCCGAAAATTGTACTGATTGCAGTCTAGAAGGTCGGTATTCTTTTGGTCTTAGTAGGCTTTCCTTCTTTTGGTCATAGTAGGCTTGCCTTCTTTTGGTCATAGTAGGCTTGCCTACTGGGTTGTGAAACCGCCGTCAACGGGGATCGCCTGGCCAACCATAAAGCCAGCGTCATCCGAACTTAACCAGAGAACGAGATTCGCAACTTCCGCTGCTGTACCCACTCGCCCGATCGGGTGCAAACTTGTGAAGTACTCACGGGCCTGTTCGTCCTCGCCGACGAACCGCTCGTACATATCCGTTTTGATCGCAGCGGGACAAACGGCGTTTATTCGAATTCCCTGTGCCGCAACCTCCAGCGCAGCGCATTTCGTTAACCCGATGACAGCGTGCTTGCTCGCGCAATAGACAGAAAGCGTTCCCATCCCGATCAGACCTGCGATGGACGAATTGTTAACGATCGCCCCTCCTCCGGTCTTTAGCATCGCCGGGATTTCGAACTTCATCGAGTTCATCACACCGCGAACATTCGCGTTGAATACCGCATCGTAATTCTCGTCCGTCTGTTCGGTAATGGGCGCAAGCACCCCTTCGATACCCGCGTTATTAAAAGCGATATCCAATCGACCGAACCGTTCTACTGTCTTCGCCACCATCTCTTCTACTCGCGCCGTATTCGCGACATCGGCTTTTATAAAAATCGCCTCACCGCCCGCGCTGTTAATCGCATCCGTCACGGCTTGTCCGCGATCCGCGCGACGCCCTGTCAGGGCAACTCGCGCCCCGGCCTGTGCGTACAACTTCGCAGCCGTTTCGCCGATCCCACTCGTGCCGCCTGTAACTAATACGACTTTCCCATCAAAATTTATTGCCATGATCTTGCTCCTTTTGTATAACATCGTCATAGAGTTTTCGAGAACACCGTTCGGAATCCCTTAGGTGATAAGTTAAAAGTCTTCAAAAAATTGTACTGCCTGCGGTCCTAGCCCGCGTAAAGCCGATAAGTAACGCGCGTTGGTATTTCGATCAAAACGAGACGCAACGCTGTAGAACTCGCCCTCAATATCAACTTCTCGTCAGCCGCTGCGTGGATGACCGTGAAATCCTTCTCCCGAATTTCGGAAAGTACCGTCCGTTCGTCATCCAACCACGATCCTTCTCCATTGACTGTAACCGCCGCAAGAGTTCGCCCGGCGGTTAACTCACAAGTATACGTTTCTCTGGGTGCGATCATGATATCATACATGCGAACATCCGCAACCAATGAAACAGGGGAAGCGCTGCCGAGTATAGATTTAACCCTCGCTCTACCTTTTTCGGTTATCCCGAAATCGCCGTGGTCGAACTGTTGATATGCGGGGGCATGGTTCAAGCTGTTACTTAGATCCGGGTCGAACCATATCTGAAAGAACTCCGTGTCCGGAAGCAGAATCTTCTCTCGATGGTGGATACCCGAACCGCTTTGAATCACCTGAAGCCCTCCCGGACCGACCGTTGAATCCGTTCCAAGCGTATCGTAATGCCCAATCATTCCCTCGAGGCAATAGCTAATGATCTCGAATCCCCGGTGTGGATGGAGTTCGATGACCCCGTCTTCTTTTGACGACGCCCATGCCCAATAGAACAAAGGCCCTATCGGCTTGCACACTGATCCATCGCCAGGGAACCCGATAGGCTTTATCTCAGTTATCCGACCGCCGTCAAATTCCCCGCGCGCCTGTTGGTCGGGAGTGTATACAGTTATCTCTATGTCTGTTTTCGTAATCATGATGTTGCTAAGGCTGTTTTTATATACTGACTATCATCATCCCGCATGCGGGACGAAATACCGTTCGGAATCGCTAGGCTAATTCACTCAAAGTTATCCCAAAATTGTACTGCTTGCAGTATAGAAATTAGGGTGCCTGCACCTTTGTTGCCTCAAGGCTAATCACGAGCTCGACCTCTTCGCCAACCATTACACCTCCGGTTTCGAGGGCCTTATTCCAGTTTAATCCGTAATCAGTGCGGTTAATTACCGTCTCTGCTTCGAATCCGATCTTTGTGTTCCCCCATGGGTCCTTGATCGGCCCATTAACGGTAAATGGTAATTCAATATTTTTAGTCACACCGTGCAATGTTAGTTTCCCGAGCAAGAAATTCTTGCCATCTCTATTTATCACCTTCTTCGCATCGAACGACGCCTCAGGAAATTTTTCGACCTCAAAGAAATCCGCGCTTCGAAGATGCACGTCACGCTTCTCTACTCCGGTGTCAATGCTTGTGACTTTAATCAATGCCGTCGCCTGCTTTAACTGGTTCTTTTCATCCAACATGAACGATCCCGAGAAATCGCTGAACTTCCCGGTTACCTTGCTGATGACCAGGTGGCGGATCGAAAACCCAATGGATGCGTGCGCCGCATCGATTTCGTACGTATCGTCTGCGAGCGCCGTAGTTGCCAATAGCACAGTGAATATAACTAAGATTGATAGTGATGATTTCATTACTGTTCTCCTTATTTTGTTAGATTAGGACCACAATCGGTCCGGTTCTGGCTAAATTGCCGCAATCTCATGTTTCGACATTATCTGTTCAAACAAAGACATGTTCAAAAAATCTTACGCCGTTGGTCGTGTGCGAACCTTAACCATTAAGTCATTGATTTTACCCAGGTCCACCCGGGAAATGTGTCCCAGCTGTTTTTTGAGTAAATCCAATGTTGGCTGATCCATTGAATCCACGACTTCCAATCCCTTCTCCGCAATCATCACCTGAACAATTCGTCGGTCCGAACTCGAACGATGCCGTCGGACAAGTCCGGACTTTTCTAGACGATCGATTAAGCGCGTCATATCAGGGACACGCGTAATCATTCGGTTACCAATCTCCACACACGGCAGCCCATCGGCACCAGCTCCGCGCAAGATTCGCAAAATATTATATTGCACCTGTGTGATACCATGTGATTTCGCCAGCTTCATGAACTCAGCAGTCAGAACACTATGCGTCCGCATAATATTCAAAACCGCTTCTTCTTCCGGTACCCGAAACGGTTTCGTCTGCTTTATTTCAGCACTTAATATCGAGTCATCCAAAACGATTCCTTTTCTCCGAAACACGAAACACGAAACACGAAACACGAAACACGAAACACGAAAACAATATACACACAAACAACAACTGTTTCAACATGTAATTTTATTTTTTTGTTTTTATTGAAATAAACTGCCTCGGGGCAAACCCGCGCGGCATGAAAGACTCTTAGATCTTTATTACGTTCGTGCTGGACAGCAGAACGGGGAATTAAACCCACTGGTGGGATTAATGCCACATAATAGCGGTTGATCCTCACGCTGAAAAGTCGTACGTTCGTGACAGATTTAGTTCGTAGTGTTTTATTTCCGTCACGGCAAATACCCTTAAAATAAAATGAGGACAGATCGATGATAGATATTACGATGTACGGCGCTGAATGGTGCCCGGATTGCAAACGTGCAAAGAGTTTTCTGGATGAGAATGGCGTTTCCTATACCTATGTAAACGTCGAGATAGATAAATCTGCCACTCAATTGGTTGAGAAGATTAATAACGGTAAACGCATCATTCCGACATTTAGTATCGGTGGAAAGCACTATACAAACCCGGATAATGCGGTCTTATCGCGGGCGTTAGGAATTAACGAAAATGGACGCGTCGTTGTATACAGCGCAGACTGGTGCCCGGATTGCCGGCGTGCGAAATCCTTTCTCGATGACAACAAGATCAATTACCTGGCGATCGACGTTGATAAATACGAGTGGGCAACAGCGAAAGTTGAATCAATCAACAACGGTAAGCGGATCATACCTACGATCCTAATTAACGACGTCCCGTACGCGAACCCCGACAACGCCAAGTTGATCGAGATACTGAAGATCGGGCAGGAAAGCACTGATAAGACGTACGATACGATTATCATCGGTGGTGGCGCTACGGGTCTTACAACCGCGATTTACGCCCAACGTGATAGATTTACCTCATTGATTCTCGAGAAGAAGAATATCGGCGGGAATGCATTTCTTACGGAGCGAATCGAGAACTATCCGGGGTTCACCTCGATTTCCGGTCCGGACTTGATGGAAAAAATGGAGATACAGGCCAAAACCTACGGCGCTGAAATAAGAACCGGGGTGGAAGTCACCGGCATTCAACAGACGAGCCGCGAGTTCGAAGTCCAGACCAAGTTAGGAAAATTCTCGGGCCGATCGATTGTGGTCGCCGTCGGCAGTACGTATCGAAAGTTAGGTATACCGGGCGAAGACGAACTTATCGGATCGGGGGTTCACTTTTGTGCAACCTGTGACGGTGCGTTCTATAGAGACCGCGAGGTGGCGGTGATCGGTGGAGGAAACAGCGCAATAGAAGAAGCGATTTTTCTGGCTGGTTTTTGTAAGAAAGTAAAGATTATTCATCGTAAACCGGAATTCTCGGCGAGTCCGACCTATACGGAAAAGCTTGAAACGCTCTCGAACATAGAGACTTACCTTAATCAAACACCAATCGCGTTCACAAGCGACGCGAGCGAGCACTTTCAAGGCGTGAAAGCGCGCAATAACGACAGCAACCAGGAGAGTGTTATCGAAGCAGACGGCGTTTTTATTTTTATCGGGCTAATACCGAATACGGCGTTTCTGAAGGGGATCATAGAGCTTGACGAACAAGGGTTTGTCGTGACGCCGCCCGGAAAAGTAAATACTAATCTCTTTGGAGTGTTCGCCGCCGGAGATTGTCGGAAAGGTACGATCGCACAGGTCGCTTCCGCGACCGGTGAAGGCGTCGTCGCAAGTTATGCGCTCAAAGATTTCCTCAAGGATTAGGACCGCAGGCGGTCAAAATTACCCGAAAATTTTACAGCATGTTTCTTAATCCCGATTCAGAGATCTGAGTTCCTCCCCATTTTGTCCAGAATCAACATACGCTGCTATTAACGCACGTCATTTTTGACGTATAATTTCTCCGTATGAGAATGTAAGTATACTGCATGCGATCTCGTTCTGAATCGGGACGACGCCTAGTCGAAAACCGGATGGCATTGGCCATATGTGATCAATATGGCACTTTTACCCCCGACCGAACTCTAATCAGTGCAAACTCGCTTCATCCACAAAGACGAATCGTCAACAAACTAGACCCTGTTCGAAAAGGTAGAGCGAACCACGATACCATGTTCGAATAGGGTCAAACTAAGGAGAGAACACCATGTTTTCAAAAAGTAATTTTCTCGACTCACTCGAATTGGAAACGAATATTTGCAAACACCTACATTCGAAAATCGATGCAGACAATCTCGATTACAAACCGACGGACGGTCAGCGCACGATGCTGGAATTACTTCAGTACTTATCGGGTTGCCTATATGTTCCGACGCGATGCTTAATTGAGAATGACTGGTCGTGCGCTGGCGAGTGTATGAAGAAATCCGCTGAAGTTACGTTAGATAACTTTTGTGATCGAATGGACGAGCAGCTAGCCGCTGTTAAAGAGCTGGTTTTGCCGCTCACGGACTCGGATTTCGCTGGCAAAGAAACCTCATTCCCAACCGGCGCCAAAGCTATTCTCGGCCCTGCACTGATAAATTTCACTCTCAAATTCAGTGCAGCCTACCGGATGCAGTTATTCCTTTACATCAAAGCCACGGGCCGCAGCGAATTGAATACGCTTAACTGCTGGTTCGGAATAGACGCACCGATGCCGACAATGAAGTAAAGTGTAAGCAATAGGGGCTTGATCCGCGTTGTTAAGGACCTTCCGCCGTCGCCTGAATCGGCCATGGCGCATAGCAAGTATCAATGAACTACCTGGCCGCAGAGCGGACGGGGTATCGGCTTTGGAAATAGTTTTGCGCGGGTAGACCGCGGGGAATGAAACCCCACTATGTGGGGTCAAATTGGACTACTTGCGGTCCCGGCGACGTATCCACTCGCCCACGCCCATTGGAAGTTAAAGCCGCCGATCGGGCCATCCACATCGCAAACTTCGCCGCACACGAAAAGGCCGGGATGACAACGTGATTCCATTCGTTTTAGAAACAATTCGCTTAAGGGGATTCCCCCTGCTGTGACTTCGGCGAAATTATAGCCGCGATCGCCCGTTACTCCAAGGCGCATTTCAATAACGGATTGGGCGAGTCTTTGTCGTTGCTTTCGCTGAAGCTGGGCACCTTTCACGTCGATGTCAACGCCAGAATGCCGGCACAGCATTTTTAGCATTCGTTCGGGAAGCCCAAAACTTTGCAGGTACCGGAATACGGACTTATTTCCCAGAGTCTGCAACTCTTCATCGATGCCTTGCTTCGACTTGCCTGGGAACCAGCTGATACTTAAATATGCCTTGGGATCTTCGAATATTAGATCTAAATAATATCGACTGATATCCAGGATCGAAGGCCCTGAAAGTCCGAAATGTGTACAAAGTGTCGAATCCGTAAATTCGATGATACATTTCCCTGTTCCGGAATGCAGCCTTATTGTTGCGGGGACGGTTACGCCGCTCAGTTGGCAAATTTCATCGTCCTTTTGTAGAGTTAGAGGAACTAACGCAGGAAAATTCCGTGTCGGTTGATGCCCGAAAGAACGTGCGAACTCAATCCCCTTTCCGTCGGAGCCAGATTTCGGAAGGCTTTTACCACCGGTCGCGATGACCAACTTACGGCACTCCATTCGTCCCCAATCGCCGGCAACAAAAAAACCGGTCGGTACCGCTCCAATCCGATCCACCCGCCGGGGGTTGTAGATATTGACATTTGCATCGCGCGCCGCCGTCAGCAACGCGTCTAACACGTCCCGCGCTTTGTTAGACGTGGGGAACAGTTTCCCTGTCGACTCACGCTTCAGTGTAACGCCCAGTTCGCTAAAAAAACGAACCGTTTCAGAAACGTCGAATCGCTGCAAGACCCTCGCAATTGCCGGTCTCGTGGAACCGGCGTATCTGTTTGGGTTCACCTCATGATGGGTGACGTTACACCGGCCGCCGCCAGCTATCAGTATCTTGGCACCGAGTTTTTTCGCAGTATCCAGGACGACAATCGACTGCTGAGGGTTCGTTCTGCCAGCCCAGATTGCTGCCATTAACCCCGCGGCCCCGGCGCCCACAATGATTATATCCGCTTCTTTTAGATTTTCCGTGTTCATACAACTCGCGTATTTGGACTGCTTGCCCCAGATCCAGCGAACTTTTCGTTGGATTCCCTTCGGAATCGTACTCGTAATCCCTTTCCAAATTTCACTTCGAAAAACGAGAAAGGGTAAGATTACGAATCGGAATATTCGCTTATTCTAGTGTGTCGTGTACGTAATTCATTGTGTTATGACGAGAGGCATTTCGTCGTCGCAGGTGCATCGAGAGAAATAAGGCGATGCTTGCGCATCGTCGTTTTCTTTCGATGGGACTGAGCGGCGAAAGACCCTCGCCACAAATCGGTTATGCCTCTTTTGGCGCAGGTTCACGGCGACTGAGGAAGGACAGACCTACGGGTATGTCCGTTCCTCAGTCGCCGCATCCCTGCATCCAAATTAGGCACAATCATAATACAACGAATTACGTACACGATACACTAGG
>JAJFLP010000093.1 GCA_021772635.1 Verrucomicrobiota bacterium
CCGATTGAGATCCCGCCCGTCGTGTCTTCCATGTAGATACTGCCGCCGTCCGTCTCAACATTTAACGTCGTTCCGTCTATCTCAAGACGCTCCCCGATGGATCCAACCGTACTCGTCGCTGTCGTGACCTCAAGATTTATCGTTTCGCCGATTATATCCGCTGTACTATCCCCACTCGCCTCATCAAAGATGCTGCCGGCCGTCGCAAGGATGTCCACCACCGTTCCGTTATCCGCTGCGCCTGTCGTTATCAGACCAATCGATACATCTCCCGCGGTGTCCTCTACCCAGATACCACCCGCATCTGTCGTTATGTTCAAGTCCGTCGCATTGAGCTCAAGACGTTCCGCACCCGTGCCAACCGTGTTACCACTTCCCGTTGTTACCAAATTAATCGTATCGCCAACGACATCCGCTTCCGCACCTGGAATGACTTCGGTGATACTACCACCTGTAGCGGTTAGACTCACTGTCGCCGTCGCTCCGGACGCTGCCACAAACGCATTGGTAATCTCTAAATTTCCAGTGGTTGATACGTCAATATCACCATCACTCGCCTCTAGTGACGTAACGCCGTTTACGGTCTCCAACGTCAGGTTCCCGGTATTATCGACGAACACCCCGCCCGTGCCACCGTCCGCGGCCAGCGAACTCACCGTTGTTTCCAGCGCCGCACCAGTGCTGATTCCGATCCCGGCTGTTGCCGTCAATGCGAGGCTTGAAGCCGTGATATTCAGGGAGTCAGTATTATTATCCAGAATCGCCGCTGTAGCTGTACCCGTCGAAGATATCGTTACGACGTGACCCGCTGCCGAAATCGTATCTAGTTTAATACCGTCAACCGATGATGTAGCAGCAGAGACAACGATAATATTCACCGCATCGGTACTTGTGATGGTCGCGGAGTGATCTAAGCCGCCACCGTTAATGTTGACACCATCGCCGATAACTGCGCCAGCAAGGGTGATAGATCCGGTGACTCCGTCTGCGGCACCATCGCCCGCATTGTCCGCTGTAATGGTCACTAATCCGAATCCGTCTATTGTCGAATTGGATTCCGTTACGACGTGATCCCCAGCCGTTAGGGCTACGGTTCCGGTGTCTGATTTAACGGTCACATCGCTTTTGATCGTCAGATCGTCGCCTGCACTTGCGCTATTCCCTGCTGTTAATGTGACGTCACCGTCCGATTGAATGCTTTCGGAGATGGTAAGTGGGCTGGATGTTGTAATCGAAACCGTTCCGCCCCCCGCTGTGACACCTGAAACTCCGTCGACGGTGGTAACTTCGAGAGCCTGATTATTATCGACTAGAACACCGCCCGTACCGCCGTTAGCAGCGAACTTATTTACGCTAGTTGCCAACCCGCCGCCCGCGCCGGTGCCAATACCCGTTGCTGCGACGACAACCAGTTCATCTCCAGTGAGACTACCACTGGTACCTTGCAAGACGGAACCGCCGCTTGAATCGAGACGTATCAAACTCTGAGCACTTACCGCGCCATCGACCGTTATGTCCTGCGTGGCGTCGATCACTACTTTTGCGTCGTTTGTCGAATTCGTCGCTGAAACGTTACCCAGAGTTGCCGGTCCGGTAACATTGATGAAGATGTCGCTATTTGTTACATCGAGATCAATCGTCCCGCTTGCTTGCACTCCGAGCGCCTGCCCTGACGTTCCCACTGCGTTCATCTGGTCTTCGGCTAAAATAGACTGCTCGGAAACCCGCTGCGCGTGATCACGGGCAACAGTAGCAGCCGTAACCGCAGCATTGGTAATCGCCACCGAATCCGATAGCCCAGTAGCAATCGAGGTAGACAATGTCAATATTTCACCAGCCGCGATTGTGTTGGCCTTCGCGGTCGCCAGTTCATCTCCTAAATCCGCCTGCTTACCCGCCTCTACATCGAAGGCAATTGATAAGCCTTGCACCACAAAATTCGCCACGCTTGCGGCGATTCCGGCAACTGCGGCAACTGTAGCAGAGCCGCCATCACCGGTGAATGGAATCGCCTGCGCAACGCCCGCGACGGTGCTTGCGATACTGGCGGCAAGCCCCAGAGCGTTAGCGACTCCTGCCGCAACTTCTTTCCCTACCTGGAGGCCGATAACAAGTGCTTCTTTGGAATCATAACTGCTTTGTGCACTAGCTTCTGCACTTTCGGCTGTCGACTGTGCCGTAGTTGCAACAGTCTTGGCACCATCTGCAGCTGTGGATGACGTCTGAAAAGCCGCCAGCGTCGTCTCCTTTGCCGCTAATTCAGAAGCGGTTGCCCTCTTGTTAGCAATCGAATCGATCGTATGCAATTCCAAATCGCGCTCAGAGGGTGTCACGCCGCTTATGTTAAAGTTACTTGCGATTATATTGTTCGCTGAACCGTTGCCATCCAGGATCACACCGAACTTAGATTCTACCGAAACGTCGCCAAGCCCGGCATTGAGCAGACCTATTGTAATATGACTATCGGCAGTGATAGCAATATTCTGATTCGCGGTAGTCAGATTCCCGATTATCGCGACTGCTTTGCTGTTTCCCAGGTCCGCACCGGCGTTTATCGTTATAGTTCCGGTACCTGTGGTTACCAGGGTGTCAGTAGGGTCAACGAAAACGATATTACCGCTCGGAGTCGAAAGATTGATCGACGCACCACTACCGATTGTCACTGAGCCGCCCAGCTCCAGGATCGTGATCGACACAGCGTTATAGCTTGCACTGCCACTTTCCAGGGACGCTCTCTTGAGCGCCAACGGCTTTGAATTGGATAATACCGCGCCTCCCGCACCCCCGGTTGCCGTTAGCTCATCGACCGATATTTCAAGGTCATCGCCCCCCGTTCCAATGCCGTTCGGGGCATCAATGGTTAATGTTTTCGAAGTGATATTCGTAGCGCCGCCATTACCGTCAGAGATCGCACCAGCAGCGATGAGCGTGACATTGTCTCCCAACGCAGTCACGGAACCAAGGCTGATATTCCCTGCGCCGCGAATATCAATATCAGCGCCTGGGCCTAAGGCTGTCGCGGATGTCAGCGTAAGTATACCGGTATTCTGATCGCGAAGGTATATTCCGCCCGATGTTGTCTTGGCGGTAAGCGTACTGACGTTTGTGTCGATTTCGGTCCCGGCCGTACCGATCGCAGCGCCGGAAATATCTAATTCGGATGCGGTAATATTTATCGCGCCGCCATTACCGTCCACTATCGCGCCGGTCGCCGACAAGGTTACTTTTTGTCCGGATGCTGTTATATCGTTTATCGTCAGATTTCCGGAATTTGACAGCGACAGATCTGCGCCGGTCGCCGTTGCAGTCGTAAGCGTAAGGGCTTTGTTATTGGAAAGAAACAGCCCGCCGCCCGAAGCCGTGGCAGAAAGTGTCGAGACAGAGGTCTTGATCACGCCGGTAGTTGCAACACCTATGGCCCCGCCCGCCGTCAAAATTGCGGAATTCGCGGAAATCACGGTAGCCGTCGCGTCGGAAGCAACGAGCGAGCCGAAAGCGCTTAGGGTTACGATATCTGTCGCCGATATACTTTTGAGGGTAAGATCGCCAGCGGCATTACTGATGTCAATATCGCTGCCGGTGCCCTGTGCAGATACGGTTAGTGTTATTGCATTTGATTCATCAATGAAGACACTACCATTTGTCGCAGTTGCAGTTAACGTGGCAACATCGGTGTCAATCTCGTTCCCACTTGCGCCAATCGACGTTCCGGCAGTTAACGAAACCGTCGACGCCGTTATATCGACGGCAGCATCGTTAACGTCGTCAGAAATGCTCCCAGACGCCGTTAGCGTCACGTCGCCGGCGGCGGTGGCAGCAACCGACCCAATCGCGATATTACCCCCGGTGTTTTTGAACGCGACGGTCGCGACGCCTGACGATGAAAATACAGACGTACCGGAATCAAATGAATAAGATCCTCCCCCCCCAAAGTCTAAGTTCGTGCTCCCGTTATTAACAGTTGCGGAGACAGACGATAACGCGTTCGCGCCATTATCGATAAAAAACGAAGCGTTTTTACCCGTGATGGTTACCGTAATTTCGTCAACGTCCGTTTCGAGAGCATCCGTTGAACTGGCGATACCGGTCCCCGCAGCTAATTCCAGCGTATCTGCGGTTACATTCGTCGTCGCACCATTTGCATCAGTTAAGGTTCCACTGGTGACCGTAACCTTGACGCTTCCACCACTGGCAGTGATCGTGCCGATCGCCAAATCTCCGCTCGCACTCGCAATTTCCACGTCATTGCCGGTCCCCCCAGCCGTTACCGTTCCGATCGCGCCGGCTATTCCCTGTGACAAAAATATGTCTCCATCCGTCGTTGTCGCGTTGTACGTTTCTACGATAGCTTCAATGGGATCGGCTGACTGACCGATATTGGTACCAGCATTCAGCTTTGCGGTAGGGGCAATAACATTATTGGCTTCCTGATTCAGATCGATGATCGTACCACTGCTGGTAATAGACACCTCATCAGGAGCAGTAACCGTTCCAAGGACTATGTCGCCCATAGCCGTAATTTCTACATCATGCGTGCCTGCAAAAGTGCTAACACTGTTATCCGTCTCTACCTTGACAATTACTAATTTGTTACTGCCGTTCAAACTGGGAATGACCCCTTGTTCCTTGGCTACAACCGAATTCAAATTAAAACCGTCAGATTCAGTGAAATAGATTCCCCCATCATTGGTTTCAGCCCCGAGATTACCGACATTTACTCGTATTGGAAGAGCCTGCTCTCCAATCGCGCCGCCGCGGTTTCCGTCGGTGGTTAAATTGATAGTCCCGGCGGTGATATTCAGGTTACCGGCACCCATACCAGCGTCATCAATCGAGCCATTGGTTACGGTTAAAATGACGGTGGACGTACCAGCATTTATAACGCCCAGCGGGAAGTCAATCGTAAGATCGCTCGCCGAAAGCGCTTCCTGCGCCGTTTTGAACGCATCAGCTTCTGCGGTTGTATAAATCCCCGCAACAGCCATTGCGCCGTTATTAGTGGTAGCGTTAAAAGCATCGGTGACTCTCACTTCTAATCGATCAGTTACTGATCCACCTGGAGAGCCAATGGTTGCTCCCGCGTCAGTGACCGTCAAGTTCACCGTACCAGCACTTAAATCGTCCTCGGAGTCGCCCGAACCCGTCTCGACGATTGATCCAGCCGACTTGAGACTGATCGTTTTTGTTCCAGCATCCAAATTCCCGATTGGCAAACCGCCGGAAGTATTGTCAAAATTGATGTCCCCATCATTGGTGTCGGCATCTAGTTGCGTTGACACAGCGATTTCCACCGGATTCGCGGTCGCCCCGATATCACCGGTACCGGTTACGATTACGTTAAGGGTCCCGGCCGTCAGATCTACATCAACGTCACCAGCTCCGGACTCCGTAATTGCGGCCGCCGAAGTAAGGTTAATCGTTGCGGTACCAGCATCGAGTGCACCTAATGGTAGGCTGCCGGTGGTACTGCTGATGTTGATATTTCCGTCGTTTGTGTCCGCGTCCAACTGTGTGGTAGCAGTAACTTCGACTGGATCGATGGCCGTACCAATATCACCCGTTCCGGTAATATTGACGGTTACTGAATCTCCAACCAGGTCCGCATCGGCGTCACCCGCTCCTGCTTCATTGATCGCCCCGGCGGAATTAACAGTCAAGTCACCTGTCGTCGTGACGCTATCAACCGTTATTCCCCCCGCCGTACCGGTCGTGCCCGCTCCGATCGTGAGAGAGGTTGTGCCGCTACCGGCATCGATCGCAGTACCATCGGCCATCGTGATATTTCCCGCTCCGCCCGCGTGACCGCCCGCGGTCGCCACAGCATCGTTCGCGGTAATAGAAATTGCACCGTCATTCGTCGTAATATCGTTATCGATCAGTACCGAACGGCCAGCTTGAATCGTTAAACCGATATTGGCCGTTGTGATAGAGATCGCGGTTGTAATAGTGACATCATTATTCGCTTGCAAAATCACGTTGGCCATTTGGGAATTAATACTTGCGGCTGTGATGATCACGTCTCCAGGCGTTAAATTGTCGAACTCGTTATTTACCCCAGAATCGTATGCCACACCTCCTGTATCGTTCACCTCAAGATTATCCGGATCAATCAAAAGTGTTCCAATTGCACCATTCGGCGCGAGTGCATCAACGTGGCCGAATAATTCCACTGCACCCGGGCTCGAAACATCGACGAATCCACCGTCGCCGCCCAGGTCACCGCCACGCGCGATGACGCGTCCGCCGAACGTGGCACGACTGTCCGAGAGCAGATAAACCGATCCGCCTGATCCGTTGCCCGCGCCGCTGACATCGATCACGCTATCTGAACCCGTGAGGGTTTGAGTCGTTGACTGTATTGTCACAGTCCCGCCCGACGCATCCTCGCCGCCACCGGCAGTAATCTCACCGAAGTTGCCTGCAAGCTGTCCGGTTATCGCGACTTCACCGCCGTCCGCACCGGCTTCGCTACCGGATACGTTTATCGTGCCCTGGTTCTGTACAATCCCTTCGTCACCGCCGGTGAGGAATACCCGTCCGTTACGGTTTACGATAGATTGCGCTTCAATAACACCATCATTATTAACAACTGATGAGACAACATCGTTGCCGGCGTCACCACTCAGGAATACATGTCCGCCCGGACTCGAAATTGTACCCGAGTTTGAGACGGCGCTGGAAAGGGGCTCCCCGTCGGATCCAGTAATCTGATCGACTACCGTGCCGGAGATAGCGTATGAAACGAGCCCGTCACCGTGAAAATCGAGCGTGAACTTACTGCCGGAAGCCAACCCTATGTTTCCAAGCTTTGCGAGAATGAGACCGTCGTTTGCGACGCCGGGCGCAACTAGAAACGCGAAGCCGTTGTCGGCAACCTTGATGTCACCCTTATTAATAACGAATGACGGTTGCGCGCCATTTTTTTGTTCAAATTCGAAGTCTCCGTTGAGAAAGTCCTGATTATTGATATCGAAGGTTGTTGCGAGCAAACCGCCGACGTCCAGTTGGGCTGAGGAGCCGAATAACACGCCGTTAGGGTTCAAAATAAAAACTTGCCCATTCGCTTGGAGCTGTCCTAAAATCGAAGTCGGGTTGCCGCCGATGATCCGGTTAAGCGCTATAGACGTGGCCCCGGGTTGAAGGAACCGGACCAATTCGTTGATGTTGATGTCGAATCCGCCCCAGTTGATAATAGCCTTATCAGAAAACTGGTTGATCTCGGTCATGAGTCCCTGACGTGCAATAGTCACGTCACCAGCCACAATATTCTCTCCGACTGGAGACGCTTGCGCGGAAGGCAAGTATGCGAGCGCCAGTAAAACCCCGAGCGCCGCCTGAAACAAGACATTCTGTCTGGAACTTCTTGATGTGCGTTTTCGCCTTGCTGAACATTCTTTCATAGACGGAAAATTGAGAATTGAATTAAACATGAGGATCTCCTTTATAATTTTAACGGTTTCAAAGCTGTTCTTAATGTAGGAGGCTGCTCCCGCAGGCGATGATTATTGCTGGTACAATTCCGAAATAATAATCGCCAACGGGAGCTGCCTCCTACATTAGCACTGCCGTAATCCAAGTTTCCTTATTATACTAGCCCTGCTGCTTAGCAGAACAGCTGGGCTCTGCGTTTACTCCTTTGCTCTAGCAATCGTGAATTTCCAAAATGTGTATTCTCCGCGAATTCTAATCTGCCGTTAATTAGTCCACTCCTCGGACCAAAAAATTGACGGCTTGCAGTCTACAGTTTAGAAATGAAATCCTGTCGAAACGTATATCACCGGGTCATCGCCAAGCGTATTCTTGGTTGGATTAACCGACCATCCGATATCGAGGCGAAGGTCGCTCTTTACTCGCTTGTCAGAGTGGTGATACCGCATTCCAAGTCCTGCGCCCGTGAATTCAGTGTTTTTGGGCTGGAAAACAGCCGGGTTGCGGCGATCCACATAGCCGTGATCTATGAATCCCACGAATGCTAACGGCCGGTGCTTTTCAAAAGGTGTTACGCGCAGCTCAATACTACTACTGTAACCGCTGTCGCCGGAAGCTTCACCGGGCGCAAAACCGCGAACCGAATTCGCTCCGCCGATTTGCCATTCCTCGCCGGAAACCATGCTGTCAGATGAAACCTGACCGGAAGCGGTGGCAAGGATCGAAAAGGTTTGGGATAAACGCTGGACACGGGCAAGCGAAAGGGAAAGGCGGGAAAAGCCGTTGTCTGCATCGGCGCGACTGGCGGCCGGATCATCTTCACTAAGTCCGCCGAGTGCATCGCCAAGTCCGAGGCTGTAGTTCGCGGAGACGTGACTCGTGCCGCCCAAATGCTCAGCCGAGGTCCGCACTGTGGTATAGAGATAGCGGATATTGTCGTTGCTGCTGACTTGATCGAGTATAAAAAACTTGGAGTCCTTGATCTGAATCCCGAACTCGCCGGAGACCCTAAGTCCGCGCCTCTTCACGAACGGATGGGAAATAAACGCGCCACCACTGTCACTTTCGCCTTCGAGCCCGAGGCTCGCAAATTCCTGGCTGACATCAAAGCTACCCGAACTCGCCATCACTCCGATCTTGGTCCCGCGCTTGTTAATGGGAAACGAGTACCGGCCCGTTCCATATGCTAACTCGTTCGGTTCATCTCCAAATATTCCAGATAGCGTCAGGGTACCGCCTTCTACGATTGCGTTGGTCCAGTCGATATCAACGGAGTATCTATTCTTACTTATCGAATCAGAACCGAAATTATTATATCCGAAGGACACTTGCAGAGGGTGATGGTCTTCGACTTTCGCCCGCACATCGACGGTACCCGACTCGTGGCCGCGCTCAAGGACGGACAATACCTTTAGTCCCTCAAACTCAGTATTCAGGATCAACAAACCGCGCTCGAGATCTGCATTCGAGACTGGCGGAATTGAAACCGATTCGCGGATAAAACTGCGAACGAATTCGTCAGAATAATTCTCGTTCCCCTCAACATGAATGGTTCCGATTTCACCTTCCAGAATTGAAATCTTTACAATACCCTCTCTGATTTCCTGTGCGGGAAGATAGGCCCTTGCTAGCATCAGGCCGAGTTGCTGGTAGCTCTCGGAGACCTTATTTGCAGCTTCGCGAAGCTCTTCCAGCGTACAGTTCTTCCCAACGTAGGAAGACAGCAATGCTTTCAGATCCGAACTCGATATTGCTTTATTCCCGGATAACTGAAATCCACTAACCAGAAATGTTTCAGGAATCGGCTCCGGTATCGGTTCCGGGCCGGGCTCGAACAGAGGTCTAGGTTCGATTTTATACTCAGGTTCCGGTTCCTCTTTCCGTGGCAGCATGGTAAACACGGGGGCAGTGTTGCCGATTTCAAAATATGCGCTAGCGACCGTTGTACTAGCCTTTTTAGGGAGTCCCTGCCCGTTGTCTGTAGCGGTAACGTTCACGCGAATAAATTTACCGTGATCCGCAAAACTGACTGTATATTCAGTCCCGGTTGCGTCCGGGATATCCGCTAAGCCAGCGCCGCTCGCATCGTCAGCGTATTGCCACTGATATGAGTACGACAGCTTTCCTAATAACTGATCTGCCTTGTCATTCCAGGTGCCTGGTGCGGCTGATAGAACACTGCCCGGACGTGGGCGCCCGGTAATTGATGGCAATTGGGTATTTTCCGGTGGATCGTTGCGAGGAACGACGGTGACGACAACATCGATACTATTAACGCCGCCGATGCCGTCGGAGATTTGTACGGTAAACCGGTCGGTACCGTTATAGTTTTCGTCGGGGACGTAATGAATCGCCTTGCTGCTGCCTCTCCCGGAGGCATCAGCTTGGCCGTGTTTGGCAGGCCCGGAGATACTCCAGTGGATACTGTCCCCGTCGGTGTCTGCGGCGTTTAGCGTGAGGCTAAACGACCTGGGTGAACCGTCCTCATCAATGGTTTGGTCGATTCGTCCGAATGTCGGTCCCGAGGCTGGTCGAGCAGCACGCTCGCCGCCCAGGCCCGCCCGCCGTTTCGACTGAGCCTCGGAAGTAATCGGGCTGCACAATGCGATAGCCAGCGCGATTGCGCCGAAAGTCCGTGATAGTCGGCTGAAAGGAAGGAATCGTGATATAACGTATCGCACCGGGTGCTGGTGAGATTTTCTGGCATGTCGGATATCTAACCGCATCTAAATATTCTCCTCGAATGGAAGTTGTTATTGAAAGATCAACAGAAACTGCTTCCCGCATCGATGAATTCTTTCATTATTTCCGGGGCATTCGACCCCTGCTGTGAAGGAGACAATGAGTGCTTCGGGTATTCACGAAACCCACAGTCCCAAGTCACAGCTAGTCGGATATAAACGCATACTAAGAAACTGGTCACCCGCAAACGATGCGGCGCACCTAAATAACAGGCACGCCGACCGGCAATTACCCAGGAAGGATTCGTCACGATCGAAAACGTGACGGTCTGATGATGAGTAATCGCCGTTTCACTTTGGGGTATTCTATGCCAATTCCCAATATCCGTCAATGAAACCCACGCATTTTTGTAGAATCCAATTGCGGTTAGCGTTCGTAATGTAGATCTAAACCCAAGTTCCGCAACTAAAATTTTTTCTACACGGCACGACCGTGACCCGAATGGTATCAATCTTAGACAGAATAATGCCTTACTATGGAACTAACGCAACATATACAACAAGCAAAACCCGGCCCGGGAGGCACCAAAGTAAACTGAAATAATTGTGTACAAGTTAGTTGTGAACATCACAGGAACTTTGGCATCGATTCTTCTCGTGAATTAGGGTTCTGCTGACTGTCATATACTGCAAGCAGTACAGTTTTTTTGGTCCGACGGACTCCGAGAAAACGGAGAGAGGACTTGAATTCATTACCTAACGGATATGTTGAGCCTAGCGAAATCCGCCGCGGTGGAAACAAAAATTTTTAACCGGCATTCTGCTGGCCAGTAGAACGGCTGGTCAAAAACCCATTGACGATGGGTTTATAAAAACGTAATCTGATTCTTGTTCGCACTCAATGGAGGCTGATTTATGGGAGTATCTAAGAAGGAATTCAGGAATAGCCTAACCGATCTAACGGAAGATAAGTACTACATAGAAAAGAAAGGCACGAAATTGATGGTCTGGTTTTATGACGAGGAGGACTGCCGAAAACTCGCAATGCTTCCTTATGACATTAAAGAAATTAATAAACTCGGTGAGTTTCCCGCAAAGTATTTGGTATCCAAACGGATTTCCAATAAACGGCAACATGGGTGCGATACCCAATACGGACGAGCACGCTGTATGGATTGGTCGTCGATGATGATTGACACTGAGGAATGATCACGGCGTTCGCACGGGGACACGCCTTGGATACAAACTACAATACAAGATAGAGATAGCTGTTAAACGATGTACTGCACCGTACAAATATTGGAGCGGGTAGAGAGAATCGAACTCTCCTAGCCAGCTTGGGAAGCTGGAGCATTACCACTATGCTATACCCGCGTTCGGATAGTACGCAGTGACCAGGTTGGAGTTAGTAGTATATCAGCGGCGATATTTATCGGCAAACCCGATTGGACGTTTTACTTTCTAGCCTGATTAATTCACGCGATTCGTCGCGAGAGAACTTAACTCGTTCATAATAAGGCGATTGGAGAAGGCGCCACGGTGAAAGTGAATTTTCATTCACTAAGATGTGAAGTCAAGCCAATCGGTTTATTTGAGCAGAGATTAGGGCTCGTAGCAGAATACTGGTGAATTATTCAGGCTAGGGGCACCCGGGGTCAGGCCTTTAGTTTTAAGTTTTTTGTTCGCTAAAAACTTAAAACTAAAGGCCTGACCCCAATCCCACACATTCAATGATGCCAACGGCTATAAGAAATCCAGATCTATCAGACTTTGATTCCTTCGTCTCCAGAGTCGCTCGGGTTCGACAGTCTTTCGAGAATAGGGTCGACCGCGTCTTCCACAAATGCGATAACCTGCTCCGGCGCTCGACCGATGTACCGCGCCGCATCCAACATTGAATCGAGGTCGGCGTGTATCGGCTGGAACTGATCGTCGGCCGCTATTCGTTCGAGTAAATCGTTGTCGGCGCCCTTCTCTTTCACCATTCGCCCCGCGGCGATTGAGTGGACGCGAATCGCTTCGTGAAGCTGTTGACGGTCACCGCCCGCCTTTACGCATGCCATAATAATATTCTCCGTTGCCATAAACGGGAGTTCCTGATCAATGCGTTTCTTTATCACCCCGGGCCATATCGTCAACCCGGTCATTACGTTACTTGCAAGCCGCAGAATCCCGTCGATCGCCAAGAACGCCTGGGGCAATACGATGCGGCGATTTGCCGAATCATCCAGCGTTCGTTCGAACCATTGGTTAGCGTGCGTATTCGCAGCGTTATCCGCCAATGAAATGACGTATCGCGCGAGCGAGCAGATTCGCTCGCTTCGCATCGGGTTTCGCTTATACGCCATCGCACTTGAACCTATCTGCTTGTCCTCGAAAGGCTCATCGACTTCTTTAAGGTTGGAAAGGAGTCGGATGTCTCCGGCCATCTTGTAGGCGGACTGCGCGACTCCGGACAAAGTCGACAATACCTGATAGTCAATCTTCCGTGTATACGTCTGCCCGCAGACGCCAACAGTTGAACCGAACTCCATCAGCTCCGTAACTCGGCGATCCAGGGACTCGACCTTTTCATGGTCTCCATCGAACAGATTCAGGAAGCTCGCCTGGGTGCCCGTTGTACCTTTTACGCCACGGAACGGGAGCCCTGTGATGAGTTGTTCAAGGCTTTGGTAATCCATCACGAAATCCTGCAGCCATAGGGTCATTCTTTTCCCGACGGTGGTCAATTGAGCAGGCTGATAGTGGGTAAAGCCTAGAGTGGGTAAGTCTTTATGCTGAATCGCCTTCTCTCTAAGGCACCGGAGTAGATCACCCAGCTGACGTTGGACCAGAGTAAGGCTGTCACGAATCAAAATGAGATCGGTATTATCTGTTACGTAGCAGCTCGTAGCGCCGAGGTGGATAATGGGTTTGGCTGATGGGCATAAGTCGCCGAATACATGGACGTGGCTCATGACATCATGCCGAAGCTCCTTCTCTTTCTCGGCCGCTTTTGCAAAGTCAATATCGTCGAGGTGAGCTGACATTTCGGAGATCTGCTCGTCGGAGATCGACAATCCGAGTTCCTTTTCGGCCTGTGCCAGCGCCAACCATAACCGGCGCCATGTCGAAAATTTCCTTTGCGGCGACCAAATCCGATTCATTTCCGAACTTGAATAACGGCTGACAAGCGGATTTTCGTAAACGTTTTTATCCATAATAAAACTTTTTCAGTGAATACCTGTCAGTTCCTCGGCCGTGAAACAGCCTTTCGTTCCAGCCGAATCTGTGGTTCCCAAAACGTTGCACCTCTGAACCATAAACCTGATAAGTTACTAATCAGACCGCGTTCGAAAAGGTATCGCGAGCCACGATACCTTTTCGAACGCGGTCTAACTATCCGCCACGCCGCCCGTAGGCAATACGAGGTCGGTGTGATCGCGAACGAACCTTTCCAACCAACTCCAGAGACTTTTCCAGACCGTATCCGGATAATCGGGAATCGCCGCTGTCGAGTCGAGCGCAAACTCTATCAGATAATCTATGTGCTGTTTTTCGTGCTCCGAATACTCCGGGAGCAGTCCGGACTCCATTAAAGTTACAAAACAAACGGAAAGCAGCAAGGGCAGTTGCGGAAATTCGTCAGATGAAGCTAACCGACTGTAAGCGATATCTAATGCCTGAAACAACTTAGGGGCGGGGATATTCGCTTTCGTATTCCTCAGCACAAATTGATTGAGCCATACGGCGCTGCGGAAGTTCGTGGTATTCGCAGCGATGCCGACGTAAGATTCAAGGCACTCAGTTTCGCAGGGAGTGTTGAGGTCCCCTCTATGCGCTGGTTTGTATTCTACGTCAAGCCGATGGAATAAATCGATTGCGGAGAATTTATTGTTTCGATTCTTGCGGACGCCCTTAAGAATAAAGTGCAGTTGTCCGTAATCGGGGGTTAGCGTAGCTATTATGAGGCTGCTCTCGGAATACTCGGTTTTTCGGAGCACCAAGGCTTCAGTCGAGTGAAACTGAGTTGAATCGTTCAAGAGCGGATTATTGTGCGATGTGTAATAATTTCTGGACGATCGGCGAAAACTTTACGACAACAGGGGCGAATATAATGCAGACCATACTCATCAATTTAAGCAGGATATTCAGTGACGGGCCAGAGGTGTCCTTGAATGGGTCACCGACTGTATCTCCGACAACGCATGCCTTGTGGACACTCGACCCTTTCCCCCCAAGATTCCCTTTTTCAACGAATTTCTTCGCGTTGTCCCAGGCACCACCGGAATTGTTCAACATACACGCGAGTGAAAAACCTGTTACTAATCCTCCTGCAAGCATTCCGAGGACTCCTGGAATACCGAATATCAAACCCGTTATGATCGGAACGAGAATCGCTAAGAACGACGGAAAAATCATTTCCTTTTGAGCTGCGATCGTCGAAATCTCGACGCAACGGGCGTAGTCCGGCTTCGCTTTGTACTCCAGAATTCCAGGGTTCTCCTTGAACTGTCTCCTTACTTCCGTAACCATTGCCCCGGCCGCGCGTCCAACCGCCTTCATGGTCAAAGCGCAGAATACAAACGCCAACATGCCGCCGATGAACAAACCGCATATCAATAATGGATTCATTATGGTAAGGGTCGAAAAATCTACGGGGGTCGTTCCCAATTTCTCTGTCCACGATTCGACACATAAAACGTAGGTTGCCAACAGCGCCAGCGCTGTCAACGCCGCAGATCCGATCGCGAATCCTTTGCCCATTGCCGCCGTGGTGTTCCCCAGCATATCTAACGCGTCGGTGCGCTCCCTGACAATCGCCGGGAGCCCGGACATTTCTGCGTTTCCGCCTGCGTTATCAGCGATAGGCCCGTAGGCGTCAGTAGCAAGGGTAATCCCTAATGTCGATAGCATACCAACCGCAGCGAATGCGATCCCGTACAACCCAAGTGCAGGCGTCTGAAAACCGCCGTTGAAACCATAGGCACACATGATTCCGGTAACAATCGTCACGACCGGTATCCATGCCGACATCATGCCGACCGCGATTCCGTCTATTATCGTGGTTGCGGCTCCGGTTTTCGCCTGCGCCGCAATCCCCTGGGTAGGTTCGTATTCATCCGACGTATAGTATCCGGTAGACCACCCGATAATGACTCCGCAAAGCAGCCCCGCCACGATAGCCCCGAAAATGCCCCATGGCAGAAGATTGCAGTGCACGAAAATAAACAGGACGAGAATAATCAGAGCCGTTGACATCCAAGTCCCCAAATCAAGCGCCTTGAGCAGAATCTTCATCGAGGCGTCTTCCTTACACCGAACCATATAAATACCGAGTATGGATAAGATGATACCGATCCCCGCGACCACCATTGGCGCGACCACCGCGTCGACACCATACAACTTCGATGATATCGGCAAGGCGGCGCCGAGAGCTGACGTGGCTAGTATTGAGCCGCAGTACGACTCGTACAGGTCAGCACCCATACCTGCGACGTCTCCCACGTTGTCGCCCACGTTATCGGCGATCGTCGCCGGGTTACGCGGATCATCTTCAGGGATATTCGCTTCGACCTTCCCGACTAGATCAGCACCGACATCTGCGGCTTTCGTAAAAATCCCGCCACCGACTCGCGCAAATAACGCTTGCAGCGAAGCACCTATGCCGTAGCCTAGCATTGTTGTTGTCATTTCGATCAGCTTCAACTCAGGATTGAACCCGGCTGTGACGAAGATGAGCCAACCGTTCGTCATGTGCGCATCTGTATAAACCACGCGATCAAGAAAAACATACCAACCCCACAAATTAAGCAATCCAAAACCGACAACGACCAGGCCCATCACGGCGCCGGAACGAAACGCAATCTGTAATCCTTTATTTAAGCTGATACTGGCGCCCTGGGCAGTCCGGGACGATGCCATTGTCGCTGTCTGCATTCCGAGGTAACCGCATAGTCCAGAGAAAAGAGCCCCGGTCAAAAAGGCGAACGGTACCATCGGATTCTGCAACCCGAAGTAGGCTAGTCCGCAGAGCACCACGAATAGCACAGACATAACGACCGCAACAACCCGAAATTGACTACGTAAGTATGCCTGCGCGCCGTCGCGAACGTGCTTCGCAATCTCACGCATCGTCTCGGAGCCCTCATCCTCCTTGACCATATTTCTGAAGAAAACGTAGGCGAATAAAAGTCCGAGAAGTGCACCGACAGGCGCGATACACAATAATTTCGAAATATGTGATACGGATTCGGATGACACGGCGCCGGTATTCCCCGCGAAAAGATCGCAAGTGCACATGAACATCGTCGTGAATAGAATATAGTGGCAACGTTTCATTTTGATTATTATGAACTTTCCTGGAATTAGTCGGTTATTATAATTGATATTTCGCGAGTCGTATTTTGGCCCCGTTCTGGTCCCGGAGGCGGGACGAAATATCGTTCGGAGGGGAAGGATGCTACTTGAGTGACAAAACCCGACGCCTCCGGAAATTCTATAGCTCGATCGTCGTCCTCGAAAATACGTTTATGAGCGGGAACTCTCTCTATTGTAATGGTTTCACCTATCTTATATCAGCAGTGTCAATTGACAACGATTCCCTGCGGTTTCAATGAGATCTCTTAAAGTTTCTGGAGTTTTTTTAAGGGATAAACCGCCTGAAAGTCTTCTGACACACGAAAGTCACCGATGTTATTTCTTGTCGCCCGTGCGAATCGATATTAAATCTACCTCTGAAATTCACGTTCCCACGTTGACGGGTTCACGTGTATAGGTTATTCATCACTGCAGTAATGATCACGGTCGAGTTTTTCGAAATACCGTTCGATATCTTATAGCTGATAAATTCAAAGTCGTCTCTGTGAGTACTCCGCGAAGTCTCGGTAGTTCCGGTAAAAACGGGAGTTGCCTATCGTAAATGATTGTGCCCTTTGCAAGTTGGTGCCGATGAAATATATTTGTTTATACGCCAAACCACCGGTTGCCGGCGAAACGAAGAGCCGATTGGCGAAAAAAATCGGTGGTGTCGCTGCGGCAGAGCTCGCTGGTGCTATGATAAAAGATGTATGCGCCGCCGTATTGGAGGTCTCGGAGGCGATTCCACAACTTTGGATCCCCCCCGATTGTACACAGGAACTATTCCACGGATATGCACCGTCTGAATTCACCGTGCATCGGCAACGGGGTAATGATCTGGGCGAGCGGATGAGTAACACTTTTTTCGACTTATTCGCGGATATCGAAGAAGAGGCTCAGGTAGTCATAATCGGTAGCGATTGCATAACCCACGACCACAAGTCGTTGGTTAGGGCATTCGCGGCGCTTGATGCCAGCGAGGTCGTATTACAGCCCGCGTCCGACGGTGGGTACGTCCTGATTGGCCAATCACACTGGCGGCCGGAGATCTTCGAGGGCATCGACTGGGGCTCTTCTGATGTTTTTCAGCAATCAATAGGGAATGGTATTCGCGCTGAAATCACTTACGAACTACTACCTGAATCCTTCGACGTTGACACAATACACGATGTCCATGTGCTGAAAGAATTCGTCCGAGACCATAGCCGAACACATGTGTTAGAATGGTTCAAAGCCAATAACGATCTGGTGACCGGGAACTCCGGTGAGGTCGTGAAAAATGGAACTGCCCACAGTTTATGAGGAAAAATTAAATTGAAAATTCTGATCGCTGAAGATGATCCTAGCTCGAGACTTTTGCTCAAGACAACGCTTGAGATGTGGGAATACGAGGTAACTGCCACGGAAAACGGGCAAGAGGCATGGGATTCTTTACAGGGAGACCGAGTTCCATCGATCGCGATACTAGATTGGATGATGCCTAAGCTGGATGGCGTGGAGTTGTGTAGGAAAATTCGGGAGAGCGAGGACTCACGATTACAGTCGATGTACATCGTTATTTTGACGGCCAAAGCAAATCGGGAGAGTCTCGTACAGGGTCTGGACGGTGGCGCTGACGATTACATGACGAAACCGTTCGACCGCCAGGAACTTCGGGCCAGAGTAAGTGTTGGTGAACGCGTGGTACAGCTGCAAGCGGATTTAGCAAGTAGAATCGTCGAACTTGAGGAAGCACTGTCAAAGGTAAAATTACTGCAAGGCCTGATTCCGATATGCTCGTACTGCAAGAAGATCCGCGACGATGAGAACTATTGGCAGCAGGTTGAAAGCTATATAGGAGAGCACTCAGAAGCTCGTTTCAGTCATAGCGTTTGCCCTCCCTGTTACACCGAGCACATTGAACCCCAGATCGAGCGCCTTAAGAATCAGATGGATCGGGAGGCTACGCAGAGCGCTGACAAATCAACGACCTAAGCTACGCAAGTAACTGGGGGACAACCATCCACATAACACCCCAGCGGCTTGAAGCTGTATCCTCGCCAGGCAGAGACGGCACCTTCCGAAGTGCGACGACGGCACCCGGCCGAAATTCGAAACACCCTGAATCTTCACTGCCAGTGATCAAGCGGGACGCGAGTTTGTTCAGATGAGGCATGTGCCCGGCAATCATTAAATCCTGGCGCTTGCGAGAAATTTGGTCAATGATTTGGGAAACATCGTCGAGCGGTTCCAAGTTGGCGACTTCGCATATACCAACCCCAAGTCCGCTTGATTCCGCTAATAGCGCTGCGGTTTGCTTTGACCTCAATTTTGTACTGTGGAGGATTTCACAACTGCCATAGTCGATTTTGTTTTTGGTGAAATTGGCAACGTTCTTTACTGCCACGATTCCGTCAGGACTTAAAGGGCGCAGGGGGGCTTCCTCTTTTGATAACGCAGCGCCGTGTTGTATTAGATATAAATTCATTTGAGTACACCTCGAAAAAGATTTTCGATTTTGACTTTCGCAATTTTATCGAATCAATGAAGACGAATCGGTTTCACTCCTAGCGACGAGCAGTAGACGGAGGAACTGATTATTCCGTAAATTATAGTGGGTTATCGATTTGCAGAACCCGCTATCGACCGCTTGCACCTGGCTTGCTGGTAAGTCAAGGCGTTTGAAATGGGCGACGCGCGATTGTATACTGCAGGCAGTACAATTTTTCGATAGCTTCGGGTTTATCAGCCAAGATTTTCCAAACGATATTTCGTCCCGCATGCGAGACCATGACTTTCGGTGTAATATAACCGTTTACTACGACAGTCGTCCAGCATTATTCCTTTCTCCCCGGAAATTCGTCGAAACGAATATCAGTGAACCTAATTATACTGCAAGCAATACAATTTTCGGACAGCTTCGAGTTTATCAGCCAAGAATTTCCGAACGATGTTTAGGCAAAGCCATTTTGCTCAACGGACACATCTTATGAAACCACCTAACGACGAAGGACATGAGAGATGAAAGTAGCTTACGTATTCCCGGGGCAAGGCTCTCAAAGGCTCGGGATGGGCGCGGATTTATTCGAACAGTTCCCGGATTTTACCGAGACAGCAGACTCGATATTAGGCTATTCGATTAAAGAACTTTGTACGGAAGATCCCGACGGAAATCTGGGTGAGACGCAGTATACGCAACCCGCGTTATTCGTAGTAAATGCATTGAGCTACTACGCGCGAACGGAGGAATCTGGTGAGAAACCCGACTTCCTGGCAGGGCATTCATTAGGTGAATTCAACGCACTGCTAGCCAGTGAGGCGTTCGATTTTCCAACAGGACTGCGAATTGTTCAGAAGCGCGGCTCGCTTATGAGTGAAATCGAGGGTGGTGGAATGGCGGCCGTAATCGGTTTGGAGCCTGATAAAATAGCGGAGATTCTAGCCGACTCCGAATTCGACACAATCGACATCGCCAATTACAATTCTCCGACGCAGATAGTAATCTCAGGTCCGAAACAAGATGTCTCAGCTATAATCCCGGTGTTCGAAGCGACCGATGCGAGAATGGTCATCGAACTAAAAGTCAGCGGCGCGTTTCACTCGCGGTACATGGCAGACGCTCACGCCGAGTTCTCGCGTTTTCTGAAAAATGTAGAATTGCAGCCATTACAGATACCGGTTGTCTCGAACGCACTCGCTAAGTTTTACCAGAATGACACCATTCGGGAAACGCTGGCAAGTCAAATTACCCGTTCGGTACAGTGGACCGAAAGTATCTGTTACTTGCTTGACCAAGATGAAATCGAATTCAGCGAAATCGGACCCGGCAACGTATTAACAGGGCTCATACGTCAGATTAAGAAACGACGGTAGGCGGCAATCAGCCGATTTTCATACTGCAAGCAGTACATATCCGGTTGGAGCGTAGCGAAAATCCACCGTGGCAGGAACCCTTGAACCTTATGATCTCGAATTTAATTCATTCTCTGGAGTTAAAACGGAAGGCAGTAATCGTGCGGGCCTTTTTCGCGTACGTAGAAAAAAATCAATATAACAAGATCATTGACGACCTCGCCACATTCCTTCATCCGAATGAGATTGCATACTACGAAAACCTCGTCGCGGATAAACGCAAATTCAGTTACCTCGCCGGGCGGTATGTCGCCAAGTTGGCAACGGCGAAATACCTAGACGAACCGAATCTAACCGCGATAGAGATTTGCCCAGGTGTTTTTGACCAACCGATCGTAAAACACCTATCCACCGATACACCGGATGTGACATTGAGTCACTGTGATGACGTTGCGGTCGCGATCGCAACCGAACCCGGCCATATAACCGGAGTGGATATTGAGAACATTGATTTCGCGAAAACGCACGTATTCAAGACGCAAATCACGGACCGCGAGGCAGGGCTGGCTGAGGAATGTTTCGAGGACTTCAGAGTCGGATACCACTTAATCTGGACCGCTAAAGAAGCTCTGTCGAAAGCAATTAAATGCGGCTTGACCGTGCCGTTTGATATTCTCGAAACCGAGGAATACTCTCGCGGCGCTAATGGAGCGTACGTTCTGCGTTACAAGAATTTTGTGCAGTACAAGTCTGTATCATGGATCGTCAATAACCACCTGCTTTCGATTACGCTTCCCCGTAAAACCAATGTCAATCTTAAGATTCCGACAATTCTCGGTCCTCCAGACCGCTGAAAATCGATGCCGACGTGCGCATTCGAGAGATAATTTCACGTGCACAAACCGGTATAGATAGTTCTTGTCCTGAAATAGCCAATTCGTGTTGATCTGGCGAGTCAAAAGTAGCTCGGCCATTCTTGGCTGAGTAAAAAAACACCCACGCAGTCAGGAGCCGAGCCCCGCAGGCGGGGCGAAACGGGCTGTCCGCGGGACAGAATGAACGCCGTGAATGACAATGACCGCGTTACATTTCTATTTCAGGACAAGAACTAGAAAGGGCGGCTCTCGACGCGCCGGCTGGTGCCCTCGCGAGCGACTCGCGGAAGACGGTCGAATCCCGGATAAATACCTATGACCAAAGCCGAATCGGCTGATTACGCCCAGAGGTCGAAGTGGAACATCAGGGAAAGCGACGGGACCTTGATTCTTTGTCCGGGTACGCCAATAACCGGCGGAACCGCGTATACTTCTGGAAGAGCTTGCAGACTCGAGAAAGCCTGCGAAGTTATATACCTCCTGCAAAAAGAAGACCTGATGAACCGAGTGCTAGCCTGAGATCAGTGAGCTACGAAGCTTGTACGGCTACAGAAATATTAAATATCGGCTGGATCTCTTAGTCTAGTTCCGTAACCGCGGGATCGTACATTCTTTGTATACCCATCGTCATTGGGTTTTCGAAAATACCGTTTCCACCGCGGCGGATTTCGCTAGGCTCAACATAGATCTTAGGTGATAAGTTAAAAGTCGTCCAAAAGTTGTACTGCTTGTTTCTAAATCCCGATTCAGGATGAGATCATGGGCAGTATAGCTGGACCTTGAGCGAGGTCAGAACCGGGATATTTACGACAAAGGATACGGGTTTTGGGATCATTTACTGGCACGCAACCAGCGAGTAAGCTTTCGCGGGACTTCCTAAATCGACGGATACCAAGATGGATAAGTTAAGCATTGGAAATAAAGAGTTTAGTTCGCGTTTATTTGTTGGGACAGGAAAGTACGCGTCAATGGCGGACATGGTCGCGGCAATCAAAGCGTCCGATACAGAAATGGTTACCGTCGCTATTCGGCGTGTTGACTTCGACAACGACGACACGAACATACTCAACCATCTGGACTTTAGCCTGTACAAGTTTCTACCGAATACCGCGGGCGCCAGAAACGCGGATGAGGCGATTCGAATCGCACGACTTGGCCGGGCCGCGAGCGATCAGGAGTTCGTTAAACTGGAGGTCATACCCGACCCGAAATATCTTCTTCCCGATGGCAACGAAACTTTGAAAGCCACGGAAACGTTGGTTAAAGAAGGGTTCGTTGTATTACCCTATATTCAAGCGGATCCAATAATCGCGAAACAACTCGAAGACGCCGGGGCGGCAGCAGTAATGCCGCTGGGTTCACCGATCGGCAGCAATCGCGGACTTCTCACGCGAGCGTCTATCGAGATTATTATCGAGCAGGCGAACGTCCCGGTCGTCGTAGATGCGGGTCTGGGACTGCCATCGCACGCTTCAGAATCGATGGAAATTGGTGCGGATGCCGTTCTGGTAAACACCGCGATCGCGAAATCGCAGAATCCGGCAATGATGGCTGAAGCATTCAAACTCGCGGTTGCCGCAGGTCGTGTTGCCTATTTGGCCAAAGCGGCTCCGGAGAAATCGCTTGCCGAAGCATCGAGCCCCCTCACAGGTATCGTTGGGAAAAATTAGTACCTGCTTGAATTAATATTGAGCACAACCATCCCATAAGGATGAGCCCGTGGGACGTCCAATCGGAGTCGAAATCGAAATTGTTGTTTAGTTTTTGTGAAACTCAGTTGCCTATAACCAAGGAACAAGGAGGAGCGATCCCGATTTCGATAGCGATTTCGATCCCGAAAAAAAATAAATCATGTAGGTATTGGACCGCATGCCGCCACTGCAACAAAGCAATACCCCACCTCACACGTTTCTGACGATTTACCAGCAATGACCGTATCCGACGCAATTGCCAAAAAGGATGAACGCCTTTCCTTATTTCACTCCATCGATATTTATCCCGTTACATGTGAGCGGTTGTCGAATAGCCGGTCCGATCTGGATATTCTTCATGCAGTGATTAAAGGGGGCGCCAAAATCATCCAGTTGCGAGACAAAGAATCGACGAAGGAAGAGCTCTTAGCCAAAGCGAAACTATTTCGAGAAATCACAACGAAAAGCGGTGTGCTGCTAATCATTAACGATCACGTAGATATCGCCCGTGCGGTCGATGCAGATGGGGTACATCTCGGAATCAACGATCTATCCGTACGAGACGCGAGAGCATTGCTGCCGGACAAATTAATCGGAGCATCAACGCATTCGCTTCAGGAAGCGACAAACGCGCAAGCCGATGGTGCCGATTACGTTAATATCGGCCCAATATTCCCGACCAAGACAAAGGATGGATTATCGAACTTCGTAGGACCAGATATGATTTCCGCAATATCAAAAGAAATCTCGATCCCTTTCACGGTGATGGGTGGAATTAACTCGAACAATCTGGATCAAGTACTCTCTCGCGGCGCTCGAAAGATCGCGATGGTAACAGCGATAACCATGGCAAAGGAAATAACCGCCACCGTTAGAGACTTGCGACAGCGAATTATCGCGGCTGGGACTCCTAAGCGCTGTATCGACTCCCGGTGAGCCGGCGATGACTCTAACCTGTAACCGTCGCAATAAAGAACAGCGTACCCACGACTACACCGCCATTAGAATTCATTTCCGCTACGAGGCGCATCAACCTACTCGCTGTTCGGAGTCCTACCCCCACCGGTGTTTCCGAAATTTATAACTTGCATCATTGGCCCGACCGAGGCACCGAGGCCAATTCTTAAGCTCCCAGTTCTCAGTACGTAACATAAGCTTGAGAATTAAACGTTTCTGGTGACATCGGACAGATCCATTTCGAGAATATACCCTATCGCTACCCCTAGTACCGGTACTGAAACATTTGGTTTAAAGATCGCGTTGTGCAGTTACATCGCGACTTTTTATCCGATACGATATTTCGATTTGTATCCATACAAACCATAGATAATATTCCTCGCGAAATTGTCCAGTGACAACAATGTCTAGAGCCCAATAATCATTACGTCATTGCGGAAAACGCTCGACACCGGCCGGTTATGTCTTATTGGGAGTAAGCGAGTGCTGAGTCGTCCTGAACAAACTGTCATTACGACTATCTTGAACGACTTAACTCAGCGCGTAAGATCGGCATCATCATAGCACACGCAAATACATACATAAGGAAAGTCAGAATGGATATGAGTCGATACTTCAAACACACTCTTTTGGTCGCCATCTTCCTCATTTGCGCACCGTATTATTCCCACGGTCAAGTTACCCCTCGGTCTGCACGGATCGGAAACCCGAATCCCGTTGGTTCCGGTGCCAGGGCGTTAGGCATGGGAAACGCGTTTATCGCCGTGTCCGACGACGCCACTGCCGCGTCGTGGAATCCAGGTGGATTAACCCAACTTCAGAAACCGGAGATTTCATTTGCTCTGGAGTCCGTCTCCCGAAAGACATCGTCGACAACCGAGTTTACTAACGGTATGAACGAAAATTTCCGGGCATCGCAATCGATTAATCTCGAGGACTTCAACTACGCCAGCGTAGTCTACCCCTTTACTTACGATGACCGAATTAATATGGTATTTTCGCTTAACTACCTGAAGCTATATCGCTTTGACGACGAGCTTACGATGCCTGCTACCTTCAATGACCCGCCTTTGTCAGCCACCGGATTCGATACAAGTGATACGGAAGGAACGTTTTCAGTTATCGCGCCGGCAATAGGGGTTGACGTCACGGAGAATTTCTCTCTCGGATTGACCTTTAATATTTGGGATCACTCGATCACAGGAGACAGTTTTTTTGAAACGAAAGATCAGTCATTCAAGATCTCATCATTCGCGCCTTTCCCTGATACGGTAACAAATACTGTTGGCAAGAGTCGGTATGAAGTCGATGAGGGATATTCATTCGTGATCGGCGGGCTTTACAGGATCACGTCGGCCTGGACTGTGGGGGTGGTGGCGAAACCGGAGTATACTCTGGAGCTCGATCACTCCCGTGTAGGGACTTCGACCAATAACGGCGTCCCCACGGAATTCGCATCGCGCACTAACACCGACCTGGACTTCCCGTGGATCGTTGGATTGGGCGTCGCGTACCACCCCTCTGACCCAGTAACGGTTTCGTTCGACGTTACCTGGACGGATTGGTCGGATTTTATACTTGAGGAAAACGGTCTGGAGTTCAATCCGAAGCTGACGACGCAGGGAGTTAGCGAGGATCTGGACGATACATATACGGTCCGTTTGGGAACAGAATATGTCATCGAGCTAGAAGAATACCTGATTCCCGTTCGTTGCGGAATTGGCTATGATCCGAGCCCGGACCCTGGAGAAGTCGACGATTTTTTGACCTTTAACTTTGGAGTAGGAGCCCAACTCGCAGATCGTCTTAATTTTGACATAGCCTACGAATATCGCTGGGGTGAGAAGGTTAATCAAAGCGCTCTACAGGCCTTTAACGCTGTCGACGGCGGCAGTCAAGACAGTCGGCAACATCGCGTCATGCTTTCCACGGTTGTTTATTTCTGATTCCAGTCCGAAACAAAAATAGCGGGGCGATCCGCGCCCCGCTATCGTCTTACCTTAATTCTTCTAGATGATGCTGGTGCGTAAAGAATCACGCATTTCGCCTTCTCTACAGGTCGAAGTTGACGTTGTGGAAACCATTGTCGTAATTGGTCCTCGATTTCGTTTGATCAGAACAGGGACTCCCGGAGGCTTTGATCTCATAAGCCCCCGCTTCGAGTTGAATCATATACTGCCCCTCAGAATTTGCTGATACGCTTGCGTTCGGAGGCCCGTCAAAAGTGACAGTTGCATTGCCGGCGCCATTGCCGTTACACGTTACTGTTCCATAGAAATATGCAGCCATGGTATTAACTCCTTATTTAGTTATTTGTAGCAAATACGTACGAAATGTAATATCTAATTTCTCTCGACTAATCCTCACCTCCCTTCTCGTGTGATTTAGTATGAGCGACCTCGTAACCTGATTATCTATATAAATTACCTCAGGGTGGTCACGCGGTTACAGTTGCAGGTTCGTTTATACCTACATCGACACGACGAATTCTGATTTTTCCAATCCCCCTGCGGTCATTCTCTTCAGTCGGGTTCCGTTTTTCTCAACCTTCTCCGTCGACAACTCGCCGTCAACGTTGATAATCCCCTTTATTAACACTTGTCCGGTTTCTGAGTCGACAAGAGGTTTCCCGCGATGAAAAGCCAGGAATTTCATTCCGTCCCGGATATTCGCATTGTGTCCGACATCAAGTACGACTTTTCCACGGTGGATTTTCGAGATCGTCTCTTGAACGACAGGGAAGCTCTGGGAGAGTTTTTTGACAAATCGATTATAAACATTCGCGTAATCCACATCACTCTTCGTCACTTCAAACGCGTCGAATGCAACTAACACCTTGCCCGTTGCAGTATCGATCAAACGGCCGAATATTTCGACCTCCGTTTCGGTAGGTCTGATCGTACAGGCTAAGCTATAATCAGCGTCGCGAATCTTCCCGACCCGTGCAGCACTCGACGCTCTTATCCAGCCATCTCGGATCAGTTTTTGGGCTTCATCAATAAGGTCACGGTGTTTTGTTTCGACAATTCGAAATCGACGGTGCTTGTGTAAACTCACGAGAAGATTCGCGAAAACATTTGATGTTAGTCCCCGCCCCCCTCGCGCGTTGGCTATAGGACATAACATCAACCTTGCTCGTAGCTCACGATCATCTTCCGGTTCGGGTAACCTATCGATGGTAAAAGAGTGCGTCGACTTTTTATTATCGCGGCTCGTTATTTCCAAATTGAATTGATTACGACCGGGTTCGAGATACTTGCTGAAAGCGAAGCGCGTATTCTTTCCGTTGTGTATTTTCGTCTGACGATCGAAGACCACCGATTTAAACTCCCCGGATACCCGGCCGGAAACCAGAAGATGATCTTGATACACTTTCATTTTCGGACGTAAATGCTCGATTTCAATCTGAAAATCATTTAGTGCCCGTTCATTCTGCGTAACTCTAGACGTTAGGTAAGCGCTAGATAGGTCGGTACTGGCGAGGAGTATCGGGGACGCGCGCTGGGAGCTGGCCGGGCTATTTCTCGATCGATAACACCCTAATTTAAGGGCGTCTGCATCGATTCGAATTCCGTTTCGATTATTCGCTGTGTCTTGGAACTCGGCATAGTAGAAGTCGGCCCCGACGCGTGTTCGCAACGTAAATTGGTTGCCGACCCTGCGCACGACCTCCAGGTTTACCGTAGCGCTCATATCGATGTCAACCGGAAGCGCATCCTTGACCGATAGAACGATTTCACTTGGCGGGACCGGAATTAACGAAATTAGCGGCGGTTCACTATCGAGAATAATTTCATGAGATTCCTGTGTTTCGTTACCAGCCGTATCGGTGGCCACTATCGTAATAGTATTGGGGCCGGATCTGAGATCAATCAATTGCCGGAATTCGAGCCTGCTTTGCTTTAAGATCGGAGCGATCGTTCGATCATTTATACGAATAGAATCAACGTAGCGATCGTCCGTTGCGAAACCTGCAATGATTAATCTTGGGGTATTAGTGAGCCCAGGAAGGATGTCTAATTTGATCGCCGGAGGATTGAAATCACTCTTATTACGGGAAAGTTCCTGCTGGCACTTGTTAAGGTAAAACTCGGTCTTCTCGCTTGGATCCTGAGATAAAGATTTATTGAGATAACGGATGGCGTCGTTGTAGCGCCCTCGGCGGTAAAGTAATACACCGAGCTCACGGTTACCGAAATAGTGAGTATAATGAAGTCCATAGGTACGGGAGCGCCGGTCGTCGATCGATTTTCTTGCCAACGCCTCTCTTAGATCGCGCTCAGCTTCATCAAGAAACCCACCATCAGCGAACGAACGACCGCGCTCATAGTAACTCCACCATCTAGGTCGGAACGTGCCTTGCGTTGCCCCGTACTGTATTCCATTACGCCGATACTTGGATAGGTCAGCGATGTCGTAGGAGGCGCACCCTGGAAGAAATATAAAAGCAATACATGAAAGAACGGCAACAGCGAGTCGGGGAATACTGGAGGAGTTGCGATGAGGTTTTTTGTTCATTGGTGGTCTCGGCCGATTCCTCTTTTCCATTCGCACAGATTTCGAAGCGTCTTATCCCTAATATCTGAGAAACAGTACGTGATCGTTGTTTCCACGCATCGCGGTCGTATGGACATGATATGCGAAGCGCAACTGAAGCTATACTGCGTGCAGTATAGAATCGCGTCACGAGTTCACTTTACCTCTTCAACACGCATTCCTGTTGCAATCTCTTTCGTGTTAGAGATCATTTTTGCGGTCGTTATTTTACCAACCTCGGAGACCTCTACCAACCCGATTGTATCATCTTCCTCATTAAGGACACGGAGTTGCATTCCGATCGCCGCACCGTAACGACGTCCATGCTTTAGCCGTAACGACTCGGCGTCAACAGACTCAACCAAGCTACGGTAGACGAGATTGTCTCGAATCTCGCGCAACAGAGTTTCCACGGCTTGTGTTAGTCCATCGGGTTCTATAGCCGCCATCCCGAGGATATCCGAAGTTTCGACATCGAAGGCTCGTACATTTACCTGCTTGTTTCCTTCGTAATGCGCGATATCACCGGTAATTATTATATGTGAACCTGTCAATTTACCGATTCGTAATGTTGTCGCCGCGGAAACCAACTGAGTCTGACTGATTTCAAGCTGATTGATGATAAGGTCGATGCGCTTGCGTTCGACTAACTCGTAACCATTATCGAATAATATTTTCGTAATTTGGCCAGAGAAATAGGAGTTCTCGTTTTCGTTAGCGTCGAATGGAATCACAGAGAATATACGTGGTTTGGAATACCAGTCTACCGCCTCATCAGTCGCCGAACCGGCAACCACGACCGGGCTTCCAACAACACTACTCGAGTCCAACTTGGGACCGGCCAACGCGGCCTGTGGATGGTCGGGCTTAGAGCTTGAGTTCTTGTTTGATGAAACCGCGAAGCTAATCACTCCTCCCAATGCTCCCGCCAAACACGTAATTAGAATAGCCTGAACGTAAATTCTCGTTTTAGAACCGCGGACGTCTTTAAGTGCCTGTTCCAGTTCGGCGCCATTCTGAAATCGATTCTCCGGTTTTCGGTCAATCATCTTACAAATTATTTTACACAAACCGTCCGGAACACGGTCGTTTCCCAGACGAAATCGGAGCTCGTTTCGTTTCAGTTGTCTGTAACATTTCGAGTACCCCCCCACGCTTACCCTGGTTCCAGAGATCAGGAAGTAAAACGTTAATCCCAACGCGTAGATATCCGCAGCACTGGTGATATTCCCGGGTTCAGAAAACTGTTCCGGAGCCATGAATTCAGGTGTTCCAAGGCTGACGTTATCCGCTGTTAACCCGTCACGAGTGCAGTTTTCCATTATCGTTTCTTTGGATATCCCGAAGTCCATCAGAATAGGTTCGTTGGCTCCAGCGATCATAATATTCGCAGGTTTGATGTCCCGATGAATGATATTTTGGAGATGTACAACACTGAGCGCTTCCGCGAGCTTAGTTATTAGGTCAAGCAACTGTTTCGGCGTCAGGGGCCTCTGGCCAGCTACAAATTCTTCTAGGTTGACACCGTCCACGAAATCCATTACCAAATACGGATGATTACCGAACTTCTGTACGTCGTATATACGAATTACATTCGGATGATGGATCGACGCCATTATACCGGCTTCTTTTTCGAATCTTTTTCGCAGGTCGGGTCTCGCCGCCAAGTTTCCCCTAAGAACCTTAATCGCGATTGGCTTCTGAAAACCTTTATGAAATCCCTTGTAGACCTTCCCGCATCCCCCGGAGGATATTAGGTTCCTTACCTCGTATTGCCCGTTCAAGACCATGCCGTGGGGAATGAATGATAAACCTAATGCTGGAGCCGCGCCTGTCGGGCTGGAATCCATCGACGGAGTCTCTTGATCGCCGTCGGCCAAGAGTTGCCACATCAGCAAGTTGCTATGCTTATGAATCTCGCTTCTCGAAAAGGCAAACTCAGAATCGGCGTTCCCGGACATGCTGAACGTGTGCTCGAGTAAACTGTCTAGATCACTCAGTCTGCCAATGGTCGCCGATTCGTCCACGGACGCGTTATTTGTATCCAAGTTTTCCGCATGCGATGACGGCGAATCCTCGTCAAGGCAAAAAGAAGTGCTATTTCGGTCGGTCGATTCCATACGAAGTATTGGCTGTATAAATTTAGATGAATGCGATCACACAGGTATCTCAATGATACCGATCGATGTAGTTGCTGTTCCTGTCGCGTCGCTCGTTGTTCTATACCGAACGTCTTCAGGGTTTCGTCCGGATTACCGTCCCGCATAAGCGTGGATCCCGTCGATACGGGACGCTTATGCGGAAAAAAATCGTTCGAAGTTTCTTACGCAATCATTTTGAAGTCTTAGCGGCTGGCGAAAGCCCGATGATTTCGATATGAAGTCTTTATTAGGTATATACTGAATTAATTCGGATTCGGGTCACAGAAATATTCTAAAACGTATTTCCCGGAATGAGTCCCCTCAACTTCTCCAATGCGAGTCGTAGCCTTGACTTCGCAGTATTCTCTGGAATGTCCAGGTACTCAGAGATTTCTTTACGCGTCAAATTGTCAATGTACCTGAGCATAATAATTTCCCGAAAAATCGGGTCTATCTTGTCTAACGCCTTATAAAGAATCGCGTGAACATCCTTACGATGCATATTCGTACGCGGTCCCGGTCCCGATTCCGCGAGTTTTATATATAATTGCGTCGTTGCGGATTCTGACGGTCGCGGAAGAAGAAGCCGATTCGCTTCCTTCTTGCGAGAGTTGATTCGGTCGAATGCCGTGTTCTTTGCTATCTGAAGCAACCATGGACGGAACGAGCTATATTTACTCGAATTAAAGCTATCGATGCATCGTTTCGCCTTTATATACGTTTCATGCGCGATTTCATAAGCATCGCTCGGATCCGTTACAAATCGCCCGCAGAATAGGACCAAGCCAGGGTAATACACGTCCACCGCGTGCCGCCAGGCATCTTGGTCTTGACGTTTCAATTGTTCGATATCGATTTCCTCGAGTTCAGTCATCAGCTTGAGAATCTCTCATATAAAACCCGTGAATAACGGTATTATTTCTGATTTTTCGTGACCCGTTCCGGCATCGTTACAATATATGGATTGTAGAAGCACAGTAGGTAACAATCGGACTAGGCTGAAACTTGTACTGCATGCAGTATAGTCCTTAAGACTCCTCGGGGGATTAACTCGCGATTCGTTTGAGATGGACTTGCAGCAAGGCGATTTCGGCTGGCGTGACACCGTCGATTCGTGCGGCCTGCGCGAGGGTGTCCGGTCTAACTTTCCGCAATTTTAACCTGGCCTCGTTTCTGAGTCCAGGCATATCGTAAAGGAATGCTTGCGGAATTTTCCAATGATCGAGATTTTTCAGAGACGCCGCTTGCGCGATTTCCTGCTTTATATACCCTTCATAATGAGCTTCCACATCCAACTGCCGCAATACCTCGTCTGGCAAATCTCGAAATTCATCAACATCCGACAGCTTCAATTCCTTCTTGCGCAGCAATTTCCAAAGTGTTTGCCCGGACGACTTGTTCGCGGATAGAAACGCCTTGGCGTCGTTTATCTGGCTTTCAAGTTTCTTGACCCTGCTATATAATCTCCCCGGAAGTAATCCGATCTTGTTTCCGGTTTCCGAAAGTCGACGACAAGCATTGTCCTGGCGTAGCAATAGTCGATACTCCGCACGGCTGGTGAACAATCGATAGGGTTCAGTAATCTCCTTGGTGACCAAATCATCTATCAATACACCGATATACGCCTGATCCCGCCCCAGCACAAGTGGCTCCGCTACGCCGCCGGCCGACAACGCCGCGTTGATTCCGGCAATGATACCCTGCCCTGCCGCCTCTTCGTAGCCAGTCGTGCCGTTGATCTGCCCTGCGAGATACAAGTTCGGCCACTTCTGGAGGGCAAGGGAACTGTGGAGTTGATGGGGAAAAACGAAATCGTATTCAACGGCATAGGCGTATCGCGAGATTTCGGCATTCTCCAGGCCCGGTAATGACCGGACCATCATCGACTGGACCCCTGTCGGCAGGCTCGTTGAAATTCCGTTCAGATAAAATTCTTCGGTATAAACGCCCTCGGGCTCAAGATATATCTGGTGCGTCTCGTGATGCGGAAACCGCATGACCTTGTCCTCAAACGACGGGCAGTACCGCGTCCCAATCGCCTTGATCTGGCCATTATACATAGGAGATTTATCGATATTCTCCCGAACGATATCGCGAGTCTCCAGCGTGGACTTTATCAGGTAACATGGGCGCTGCGGAAGGTCTTCTGCCGCTATGCTCGCGACCTTATGAACCTCATCCAGCCAATGCGTAAAATGCGAATTGCAATCGCTCGGTTGTTCAATCATGTCCGTAAAGTCAATGCTCCTCGCGTTGACTCTCGGCGGGGTTCCCGTTTTTAATCGCCCCACTTCCAGTTCCAAGTCCTCGATTAAGCACCGGGATAACTCGCCGGCGGCGGTATCCCCTACCCGCCCCCCAGGCATGACCTTATTACCAAAATGAAGTAATCCCTTCAGGAACGTGCCGGTGCTAATAACAACCGATTTTGCCATGTACGTTTCGTCGAAATGCGTCGTGACGCCGACGATCTTACCGCCCCGTTTCTTGAGGCAAATCACCTCGGCCTGATGAACGAACAAGTTCTCCTGTAATTCGACAACGTGTTTAAGTCGGCGCTGGTACAGAAGCTTGTCGCACTGCGCGCGTGGCGACCAGACCGCGGGCCCCTTCGATTGATTGAGCATCCGGAATTGAATCGCTGTGGCGTCCGTGTTCTTCGCCATTTCGCCGCCCAATGCATCTATCTCCCGAACGACCTGTCCTTTGGCGATTCCGCCGATCGCAGGGTTACACGACATCTGCGCGATGTGGTCCACGTTCATTGTGATCATCATGGTACTGGCACCTATACGCGCGGATGCTAACGCGGCCTCACATCCCGCATGGCCGCCGCCAATGACGATCACATCAAATTGTTGAAAACTAGTTTTCATTTTCTTCAGTATATCCCGAGGTAGAATAAACTCGACGAATCCGGTTAGGGCTGAGTCAACTTGCAATGCAAATATCTATCATGGAGAGCTACTTGCAAGAATACACTGCAAGCTGCCCCCTGGAAAACACAAACTGGATCCTGTTCGAAACTATGCTTCTTTAACCACTGCGATATGATCGAGAAGGATAACGATCGCAAGACCGAGTACGGCTAAGAGAACCGGCGCAGTAATATTCCCGGTGGGTAAGATATTGATTTGCTCAACAGGGACGCTGTCTCCGTGACGATCAAGCATCTCACGGAGTGTTTCTTTCCACGGCCAAATTTTACGTAACGACCCTGCCATTAAGCCGATTAGTACAGCTACGGTTATGTCATGATGTTTCTTGAAAAACCAACCTATTACCTGCGCAAAACTGATTATCCCGACCGCACAACCGCTCGCGACCAGAGATAGCGTGACGAAGTCCCGATTCGTTACCGCAGCCAGGATATACTGATACTTCCCGAGTAATACAAGAATAAACGACCCGGAAATACCCGGCAATATCATCGCGCAAATAGCGATAACACCTGATAAGAATAGGAACCACCAGTCATCGGGCGTCGCTACGGGAATCAATCCGACGATGATATAAGCGGCGATCGTCCCCACAACCGCCCCTGCGACACAATGGAATTTCCACACTTTCACGCGTTGCGACACCACCCATATGGATGCTGCAACCAGTCCGAAGAAGAAAGACCAGACTGATACGGGGTGATCGGTTAACAGCGCCTCGAGTATGTGCGCCAGGCTAAAGACGGCAGCGAAAAGACCGGCTCCGAGCGCTGCGAGAAATTTCCAGGGAAGTTCGGCAAACAGCTCCTTCAATCGAAATCCAAGTAATAGCGCGACGACTTCCCGGCTTGCCAACTTCCGAATGGAATTGATTAGTTCCTCATATATCCCAAGGATAAACGCCATAGTGCCACCGGACACACCCGGAACGACATCCGCCATTCCCATAGCGAACCCGCACCCGAATAGTCTAAAATAGCCTTTACAATCACGTTCTTTTTGTGCGTCAGTATTAATCATTCTATTTCTAAGTCAGCCCATAGAGTTTGGAAATCCGCGATTCTCGCGTTATCTCAGCCTCAAATTCGGAGAATTTTTTTATACTCAGTCTACATTTTTTACACCGAGAAGGCGTGGCTCGAAGTGCCTAGATCATTTTCGGGGTCGAAATCGAAATCGGAAGATTACTTTACTGCAAAGCCGCTGGTTAAACCCGCTACCTCGGGTCGTTAGATGATTGATCTATCAAATCGGCCATAGTCAGGAGTGCTTCTTTAAGGACCCAATCTTTTTTCTCGTCGGTCGACTTATTCAGATTATATCCGGATATCTTGTCGCCCCACTCCTTTTCTTCATCGTAATACTCAAGACGCTTATCGAAGTTGAGGGATACCGTTTTTCTGGTTTTCCGTAACTGATATGCTTCGACATCAGCGACTAGCTCACGAAATTGATCGGTTTGGCCCAATCGTTCCAAGGTCCGCACGATTATATCGTCGCGGAACGATTGTATCGTGACTGTGCTCTTCGCTTTGAGCGATCCGATTTCGTCCCAGGGTAACGCGCCCTCTAGATACGCCTCTCCGATCTCGTAATGCTCGCGAAATCCCGGCATTATTATGTCAGGCGTAACACCCCTTATCTCAGTCGAGCCCCCATTAATACGATAGAACTTGGCGGTTGTCAATTTCGTCGTGCCGGGTTTGCGGCCTTTTAAAATCTTCTTGTTACTGACCGTAGATTCCAAGGCATGAAGCGTCTGCACGGTTCCTTTACCATATGTTGAGCGGTCGCCCATTACGAGACCGCGCTTATAATCCTGAATCGCCGCTGCAAAGATCTCACTGGAAGAAGCGCTGTACTTGTCGGTTAAAACGAGTAGTGGTCCATCATAATGCAGCGACTCATCGGTATCTTTGTGAACGATCACTTGATTATTCGCGTGTCTAACCTGAACAACGGGTCCCTTGGTTATAAAAAGTCCAGCGAGTGCAATTGCTTCTTCCAGGCTACCGCCCTTGTTCCTGCGCAAGTCGATGATGAGGCCTGAAATATCTTTCTCTTTGGCGTCATTGATTAACTTGAGGATATCCCTGGTAGAACTTGTAAAATCGTCGGAGTTCTTGCTTGCACCAAAATCGCGATAGAATGACGGCAGCGAAATCACCCCCACGGATAGACCCGGGCTGTCGCCGTCGGCGATCGACGAATCCGAGTCAACGGCGCCTTTCGTTACCTGCGTTATCGTTTTGTAGTCGATCTTTGCTCCGCCGTCGACAAGTTTTACCTTGTCCCGAATAATATCGATCTTTACCGGTTCATCTGCTTCGTCGGCACCAGCGGGAAGCACCGTGAGTACGACGCGCGTCCCTTTCGGTCCGCGGATATAAGTTACCACTTTGCGTAACGCCATGTTAATCACGGTGAGCGGCGTACCTGTATCCTGAGCCACGGCAATAATTCGATCGTTCTCCTGAAGGCGCCCGTCTTTATCGGCAGGACCGCCGGGGATTACATCAACGATAGTGACATGACCGTCGATGGTTCGCAGTCGTGCACCGATCCCTTCAAGTGAAAGTTTCATCGAAATATCGAAGTTATCACTGGTGATCGGTGCCATGTAGGTTGAGTGCGGGTCGTATACATTCGCAAGCGCGGAGAGCAGGATCTCCAGCACGTCGATCGCATCCTTTTCCTCTAAACGCGCAAGCACTTTCTCATAATCGTTAACGACTTCCGCCGTATACTCTGCGATCAACTCCTCCTGTGTCGGCGGAATCGCAGAGTCAGACGCGCTTTCATCACCCGGACCTCCCGCCTGAACGGGCGGCGACTCTTCGTTTTCACCTCCAGGCTCCTGGCTTTTCCGCTTCTTGACTTCGTTTCTAACGAGCTTAGCTATGACTCTATTCTTAGTACGCAACCGCCAGACTTCATCCAGATCCTCCTTAGATTCACACCAGGGCTCGTCGGAGCGATCGGGGAGGAAGTCCTCATCCCGGGTAAAATCAAATTCGCTGCTGCGGATGGCGCGCAGGTAATCCAAGCGTTCGCGAACGCGCTGCAGATATAATTCGTACACGTCATAAGCAAAATCGATCTGCCCCCGCGGCAAAAGGTCATCTAATAGGTAGCGAAACTTCCCGAACCTCTCCAGGTCAGATCGCATGAAGTAGTTGCGTTGCGGATCAAGTACTCGGAAGTATTTGTCAACTAATTTCTCCGATATTGCATCGTTGAAACGCTTACGAAGGTAATGTCGCCTGGGAACTACCCGGGAAACCAACTTTGCGACGAATCTTTCGAAATCGCCCGGTCGTACGGCGTCAGACGACTCCGACAGAGCACAGCTAACCACCGCGAAATATCCGAGCAGGTAGAATGTAACCGATCTTGCTATCGACAATCTTACCGTACCCTTAACCCAGGCGAGAGTACCCTGTGAAATATGCATCATCTTCATTAACCTCCGGTTTCTGAGCCTGAATAATTCATGCAATTCGTCGCGAGAGCACTTAATTCGCTCAGTTTGTGATACTTTTTACCCGTGTGTTGCTGCGATAGCTCCATAATACAGTTGAGAGTGAACTGGCCAATATCAGTGCGCCTAAAAGTACGTGAGCGGTCGTCGGGATGACCGAACGACCGGACCAAATCACGGACGCTCCCAGGAAAATTTGTATGACAATCAAATTAAACGTCACGACGGTCCAGAATCTGAGCCAAAACTCAAAACCGCGAAAACTGCGCGTAAGCAGTATCGCAGCCGTGACGAATACCGCAACGGCCCCAACACGATGCGCATAATGGACACCGACCTTGAGCGTCCATTCCGGCGGTAGCAAACCGCCGAAAACGAGCGGAAACGTCGGAATCGCCATACCCGCTCCGGAGTGTCGCATAATCGCACCGATTACCAGCTGAACAAATATCACCGCGCACAAAATAATTGCGATTCGCCTATCCTGTGTCTGCACCGCTACAGCATCCGCAGGATACTCGATCCAGGATCGCGACGTCCCCCACGCCAATGCGACGAGTACACAAAAAAATGATTGGCCGACGCATGCATGGATCATTGCGTAAACGATATTACGTTCGGTCACCCGCAGTCCGCCGAGAATGCCCTGGATGACAACCGTCAATAACGCAATCGCAGCAAGTCGTTTCAACCATCGAGCCTGGGTGCTTCGGCAGAATGTGAACGTCATAATTAACGTCATCAACCCGACCGTGGCGCCGATTAATCGATGACCGTGTTCTTCCCGTACCATGGGCTTCTTCCACCATTCGGCCGGATTCAATGAGCCGAACGACAGAGGCCAGTCGGGAACAGCCAATCCGGCACCGAGCGTCGTGACCAGGCCGCCCGCATAAATCAGTATAGCAGTCGTAATCACGACCAGTATAGTGTATCTATGCAGCCATTTGTTATAGTTGCTGGCTCGTACGTCTATCATAGCGGTTGTCACGAAAGGTTTTTGACATCGGGAACGATTCATGGTTCGCACCAATCGTTCGAAACAGTTCTCGATAGGTGGGGAGATATCGTCGGTTTCCGGTGAGGGGCCTCGGAAGGAAAGGAGAATGGAGCCAAAGAGCGGATTTGAACCGCTGACCTATTCATTACGAGTGAATTGCTCTACCAACTGAGCTACTTTGGCCCGTGAAAATTAAGGTTGATATATTGTTGTATATTTCGACGAAAGTCAACCGGCAATTCACGACATTTCTCATTTTTTGCGCCGCCGTGTCTGCCACAAACGACTAGCATGGACTATGCATGAACATTCAGTGAACCCCGTGGGATTCACTGAATATTTACGTTTATACATAAATCCAGTAGGTACCAAGCACTGAATTGGATTGCAAACGTGGCGGGAGTACGATCCGTATGTTACGTTACTTGGTTTTCGCTATTTGAGAGTTTTGGAGTCGAATTATGAGGTTCATCTTCGGTATTACTTTGGTAGGTCTGCTTGCTCTTTCCACAGCGCATGGTGACATCATACTGGGAAATTTGGATGCCGGCGCTGCGAATCATCTGCCCTTGACGGTCGGAAACCAAAGCGGACTCAAGTATCGACAAGCGTTGTTATTTACGATGGGATCTACCAGTTTCGAATTGGCGTCTGTCGATCTCGGATTAGATCTCGACCTCGGGGGGACACCGGAGCTGCAGATTCGAAATACCGACTCCGGAGACGGATCACCCGGATCGACGATCCTCGCTTCGTTTAATTCCCCGACACCACTTACGGGAGCCAAATTCTACACTTTTACGCCGAGGTCCCCACTTGCGTTAGCTGCGAATACCGATTACTGGCTCTACCTATTGGAGTCAGGTGAAGATGGACGTTTTTGGTGGTATAGGAATAATCCCAATATTACCGCCAATGGCCCGTTCGCGACGTTCGTATCACACAGTTCATCTACGAACGCCGGAGGGACTTGGACCGGGATGCAGAGCGAACGCGTCAACTTCGAAATCAACGGCCAGGTCGCCGTTCCGGAGCCTGCTGCATACGCCTCGTTCTGTTTAGTCGCCGTTGGACTCTTCTGGATCGCGAGAAAGAAACGGCGCGAACTATCACGTAGCGCTGCTTGAAACCGGGGATAGTCAGCCTTTCCACGTTGGTAGACGTATTTAGACGCCGGGCTCCGCACACAAGATATTCGACCCCAAAGTCTAACCTCGCTAACCAAGACAATTTCCCGAATTTTCGCTTGATTTGACGAAACATCGAAATTATTTTTTACGACTAGCCTGATCCATGCAGAATTTCGTTAGCAGCGCTTTTAGCTGGCCTGAGATCAATGAGTTACGAAGGTTGTAAGGCTGAAGGAATAGCGACCTATTTCAAAGTCTGGGGTTCTTTGTAAGTCATTTAGGTCACGCACAATGCGTGCTCGCAGTAGAAAGTTTGTGCATAAATCAGGCTAGCGAAGCTTCGCCTCAAACCGACAAGTTTTCGCGATCCTGGATACTGGTTGCTAGATGCCGGATAAAGAAAGCAGCGTCCAGCTAGTTTCTGTCCTGAAATAGAAAAGTAGCGCGGTCAGTCCTGACTGCGT
>JAJFLP010000094.1 GCA_021772635.1 Verrucomicrobiota bacterium
CCCCCCAACTTAAGCATTTTTTGCCCTCAATTATGATCAATTTTTCGGAGGCCGTACTGCAGGCGGTCTGTTTCTGAATGTGGGAGGCGCTGTCCCAGCGGCGATAATATATATTCTGGTACAATTCCTATAAAGATGTAATCGCCGCTTGGTACAGCTCCTCCCACATTCAGAAACAGCTTCCTCCCATTCACGGTTAAAAAACCGAGTCTTCAGGCTTAAGTTGGGGGGCATTCGGGGCACACCCTTAATTTGCGCCGTATGGATTACCGCCAGGTGTTACTTTTTCGTTGATTTTATGCCGGATTTTTTCATTAACGCATCTGCGCAAATGGGACAATAACCATGACTGAATCGGAATTCGGAATGGGAAGCCAGATAACTCTCGAGCTTATGCCAGTATCCGTCGTCATCACGAATTTGTTTGCATTCACAACAAATCGGTAACAGATCGTGCAGCGCGTCGATTTGCGCGAATGAACCCTGTAGATCCCTGATTAATCTATCCTGTTCGACTTCGACCTCGCGACGTTCGATTGCGTGCAGTACGATTCTTCCTAACAGCGAGGGTTGCAATTCGTCCTTGCCGAGGAATTCCTGGGCTCCGCGTTTTATCGCGAGCGAACCGGTATTGTCGCGAAGAGTCCCGGTTACTACAACCACCGGGATCTTAATTCGCATCTTCTTTCGTAACGTGTCAAGTACGTCATAACTGATTCCGTCGGGAAGCTGGTGATCGAGCAGAATGCAATCAAAGGTCCTTTTGCCCAGTACGGCTACGGCAGACTTAATATCGATCGCTTCTGTAATCTTTGACTCAAAAAACGGATTTTCGGTTAACATCCGTCGAACCAGTTTGCGATCCGCGGCGTCATCATCAATTAAAAGAATTTCTAATTTCTTGCTAGCCATCAAGTATCTTTCCGTGAGCTACTTATGGAGGAAACTGAACGATTTCAGTATAGCTGTCAAGTAACGTGGCGATGACCTTCATATCATCGCACTTGTCGCGTTTTAATATATAGCCGGCAACATTGTACCGGTACGACTCTCGACGATCCTGATAGCGGTTTGAAGACGTAAGTATAAATACAATGGATCCGCAGAGTGTGTTATCACTCCGCAATGCCTCGAGAAACTCGGACCCGCGCATTCCCGGCAAGTTCAGGTCCAGGAAAATCATAAACGGCTTCGCAAGCGGCGGCTTGTCGTTTGTTCCCCGTAAAATACCCAATGCTTCTATGCCGTCGCTCGCGGTGTGCAGCCGGTACGGCCTCTTCAACGCCACCAGCCCCTTTTTCATTGTTTTAACATCCACAGAATCGTCATCTACAAGGAGGATATTAAGGGCCGGATCTACCATCTATGTCAGTTTCCGTTTGATGAGCGAATATACCCCCTTCGGATGGTCGGCAGTATATTAATCTTTGTATTGAATAATCTATAATCCGACTTACCATAAAATCAATTGGAGCCGACGCGACGATAGAAATTAACAGTCGCCTGGGCCCAGATCCAGCGAACTTCTCATTGGATTTTCTTCGTAATCTCTCACAAATTTCACCTCGAAAAACCAGAAAGATTACGAGTACGAGTAAGAGTACGAATCGGAATGTTCGCTTATGTTAAGCCTCGTCGATCTTTTTCGGCCAATCGAATTGAAAGGTCGTTGACCACTCAGGGAGCGATAAAAGCTGAATACGACCGCCGAAGCGCTCGACGATTTTCCGGACAAGCGCCAATCCGATGCCGCTTCCCTCAACCTGATCGCGAGACTGCAGCTTATAAAATATATCGAATATTCGTTCTTTAGACTCTTCCGGGACACCCGGGCCGTCGTCGGAAACTGTGAATTGGTAGTAATTTGAAAATTCGGTTACGTCACAGTGAATACGACCGGTCGATTTTTCAGCGTGTTTTATGGAGTTCTCGATTAAATTCGTGAATACCTGACGAAATGGGGTCGCATTTGTAGAAAATATCGGCATATCTGCCGCTGTGGTTATTCGAAAACTTCCCGACGGGTCGAGTAAGTCAGCGGCTTCTCTAACCAGTTCCTCTACTCCGATCTCTATCTGGTCCTGAGTTGAGATGCCGGCTTGCGAATAGTCTATAAGATCATTGATTAAATCGGACATGCGGGATGCGCGATTTCTGAGTAACCCCAAGTTCTCCCGCGTTTCATCGCTGCAGGTCTCCTCCAGCTCCTCAGCGATCCATTCTGAAATGCGTGTAATCGCGCGAAGCGGCGCCTTGAGGTCGTGAGACGCCGCGTAGGCGAACTGCTTCAACTCGATATTGGATCGCTCAAGGTTTCTCGCGTACTCGTCTATTTCTTTCTGAATCCGCTTACGCTCTGTAATGTCAGTTATAGAAGTTAATACGTATTTCCCGTCGGACGCCTCAATCGGATATCGCCCGATCTCTACCGGAAAGGTTTCACCATTCTTTCGGGTGAGATAAATGTCTTCATCCACAACGGGGACGGGGACCTCCGTTCGGTCGCCAGTACATAGAATGTGGTTTGCTTGTAACCCGACGATGCGAGGAGTGATCACCACATCTATTGGTTGACCGACTACTTCGCTGGATTTGTACCCGAACGCCCTCTCGAACTGATTGTTAGTCAATAATATTTTTCCTTTCTCGCTGACCATTATCATCGCGTTCGGCGCAGCATTCACCGCTAACTTAAAACGCTCTTCCGCTTTTCTGCGTTCGGTAATTTCGCGTTCGAGTGCGTCATTCGACTCGGCCAGCTGTGTATTGAGTTTAACAGTCTCGTTTATTAGTTCCTGTCTCTGAATTCCGTAGAAAGCAGATCGTCGTAAGTAGTCGCGATTATATTGTCCCTTAATCAGGTAATCCTGTGCCCCTTCCTTTATTGTTTGAAAGCCGATATCGAGATCGTCTAATATAGTTAATACAATGATCGGGGTATCTTCCGCTACCGCTTTTATTGCACGAAATGTCTCAATTCCGAAACTGTCAGGTAACCCGAGATCGAGTAGTATGATATTAGGTACGCAGTTCTCGATCGATTGAATCGCGCTTTTCAACGTACCGAAATGTCTGCACTTACAGCTGGTATCTTTATCGGAAACCAGCATACTGCTGAGCAAGGCGGCGTCAGCTTTTTTGTCTTCTACAATCATAACATCGATTGTCTTCATGAAATCGAATCTATACATTCAGTACTCCACACGAGTGTCTCTATTGTCAGGTTTCTCGCGGAATCCCACCAGTGGGTTTCCTTTTTAACCCACATTTTACAATACGAAACGGGTTCACAATGTCGAAGACTTAAGCCAAGTTTCATTGGAGCGTCGACCGAGCCGGTGACGCTGACTCTGTTAATATAACAGGAAACTCTGATTGGGCGATCGGCCAGAGTAACATAGGCATTCCTGCCTGTGCTTAATGACGCGACTTTTGAACGCAGGCAGGAATGCCTACGCGACTTTTACAGCCTCAAAATCGTTTAAGTTTCACAGGAGCAACCTGCCAACCGAATAATGCTTTACAACCACGAAGGACATGAAGAGCATGAAGGGAAAAATATAAGGGCTCTTTACTTCATGCTCTTCATGTCCTTCATGGTGAAAATCTCAGTCAAATCGACGAAGTTTCAAGGAGCAATCCGTCGAGGCCATGTTTGACCTCTGTTAATACGCGACGAAACTTGGGTTAAGACACGCTGAAGCGTGAACTCCAACGGGGACCTTAACCACACTAATCTTTTGGTATGCGAGTAGCACCCGTTGGAGTTCACACTTTAGTGTGTTAAAATGATTTAGTTTCACAGGAGGTCTCGCACCTCTTGTGCTTCATAATATGATCCCGATCTTACCTACTGTCAATACGATACGTTGAGCGGTAGATTCCGAAACAGCGGTCCGCACAAGCGGGCCCAGTGGTTAATTGGATTTGCGGCAAAGATGATGGGAGAAAACTCGCGTTAGCAATTTATCTTTGGCGATAGAGGACTTACTTTTAGGCTCAAGGCAACTTAAATTGTCCTGAACCTAAATAAATATCCTATGATAGGTACGACCCCAAGAGAATTCAGTCGTAGTAGGTCTAAGCTTAAAAGCCGTAACCCCCGCGGATGACATTTCATGAATGATAATGCCAAAACCAAAGAGCAACTGATCGCTGAGTTGCGTGATCTTCGTGTACGTCTGGAGGAATCCGAGGCTTGCCAGGAACATCACGATAACATTGTCAAAGAGTTCCATATCCACGAACGGACACACAAGTCTATTCTGGATTCAGTTCCGGCGATGATTTGGTACAAGGATACGGAGAATCGTATACTCCGTGCTAACGCTTACGCCGCCGCGTCTGTTGGGAAGTCGATAGACGAGGTCGAAGGAAAGTCTGTCTACGATCTGTACCCGGAACACGCGCAGGAGTATCATGATGATGACCTTGAGGTAATTCATAGCGGTCGGCCCAAGGCAGGAATTATTGAGAGCTACAAAAGTCATGACAACGAGATACGTTGGGTACGAACGAATAAAGTGCCTTTGCGGGATGAGAACGGTAAAATCGAAGGGGTCATTGTAGTTTCGGTGGATATTACTGAATTCCAGGAGACGGACGAGAAATTACGCCAGACCCATCGGTTTCTCGATTCCGTGATCGAGAATATCCCGCTTATGGTGTTCGTAAAAGATGCGAAGGAATTACGCTTTGTATTCCTGAACACTATCAGCGAGGAATATCTGGGATATTCGGTTAAGGACTTAATCGGGAACAATGATTACGATTTTTTTCCGCAAGATGAAGCTGATTTTTTCACGGAAAAAGACAGGGAAGTTCTCGCCACCGGCAAGCTCCTTGATATTCCGGAAGAACCGATACTGAACCGCGCTGGCGAAGAACGTCTCCTCCACACAAAAAAGATTCCGATCTTCGATGACGACGGAAATCCGCAATATTTACTTGGAATCTCAGAGGACATAACGGATAAGCGAGAGGCAGAACACCGCATACGAACCCTGCAGGGACTTTTACCCATTTGCGCCCGATGTAAAAATATACGGGACGACAAAGGCTATTGGCGAAAGATCGAGAGCTACTTCAGTGAGAATAGCGATATCATGTTCACGCACGGTTACTGTCCCGATTGTTTCGAGAAATACATGGGCGAGCTGAAGGGGACAGTTGACTAAGCTAGCCTGATCTATGCATCAATATGTCGTTAACGACTCTAGTACTTGCCAACATTTTCCTCAGACGGGTCAACAATTATGTCTGACCCCGTTGGCCCCCCGTTGTGGCCCGGGGACTGAAATTCTTGATTCATGGTTTCAGATAGATTCTATTTTTAGCGATTTAGAAGAACTGACGTACGACTCGGTGTTGTCGGGTCCGTCGATTCCATCGGAGACTTGGATTACGGCGACGCGAATGTAGGAGGCAGCTCCCGCTGGCGATCGTTTTTCATTGGAATCGTTCCGAAATAAATATCGCCAGCGGGAGCTGCCTCCTACATTACGTGTCTCGACGAAGTTAAGAGCGACGCGAGAACGTAGGCAATAATACAGCCTCACGTAAGCGATGTTCCCGCGGTGACGACGTGGTGACATGAGCGTCTCGCTCATGATTGCATTCCTAACGCTAAAACATGACCGAGACGGTCATGACACTACGGAAGTTCTAGCGGACTCGACTGATGATTTGCAGATTCAAACAGGACAGGACGATGTCGAATATCAGCGCCTATAGAGCTCTCACAAATTTACTCAAGTAACGTGGCACGCGGGTAAGAGAAAATAATTTAGAAACTTCATTCGTCAATCTGCGCGAATGTCCGACGACAGTAGATTCTTTACATTTATAACGACAGGACACTTTTACAGGCGAAATATCCCTCCCAGCTACACTTTTTTCTTTCCTCCATATCTGTCCAAAAGACCCAGTCGACGATGCCTTAATCGACGTAAGTTACGTGTCGTTCGAATACCTATACTACTACACTCGTTTCTGGTGCAAAATATCGACCACTTCCGTCCCCTCCCAAAAAAAATAGATATTGCATTGCGACATAACAAAACTGGAGTAACATAGAATTTGTTACTTTTTGTGGGGAGGAAGACAGTTTTTTATCTGGTGCTTTGCCGAATTTTTCTATCTAATCAGACGTGAATAACGAGAAAATCTGACCACAGGACGTGCCGTTTTGCGAAAAGAGGGGAATAGACAATTATTTACGCTTGAGAGCCTTGAGCCCAGGATTTTGCTTTCTGCGAATGATCCTCTGGCTGACATCGCTCAATCCTTCTCTCCAGCGCCTGATGGCCAAGATTTAATTATTGTCGACGATTCGTTTCCGTCCCGATCTGACTCCGCATCTGACTCACCTTACGATCCGCAAGACGAAGTCGAAGATCTTTTTAGCGCGTTGCTTGACGATGCTGTTGAACAACCTTCCGCGTCGGAGCTGTCCGTGGACAGTGAGGAAGCTGGGGGTCAGACCTTTAGTTTTAACTTTTCGGAAGACGGAAAACTTAAAACAAAACGTCAGCCCCCTATCTTATCCGATCCTTTGACCAGTCAATTGGTCGATACTCTGCACGCCGCGAACCCGCCGCCGGACTCAATCGATTCGCTACCTTTGTCAGTATCTTTGACTGACGGACGATTGGTTATCGAAGACACAGTTGGAATCCCGAATGAGATAACCGTTATTGTCACCGAAACCGATGTGATAATCCGCGACGCCAATAATGCAATTGACTTGGCAGGGGCTCCTATTGCCTATGTCAGTGACGCGAATACTGCGACGTTAGCCCTGGCATCGGTGTCAGAAATCATGATTAACGGTGGCGATGGAGATGACGTTTTCGACCTGGCAGCAATTGCCAGCTTTGGCGGCATTCTCACCGTTAACGGCGGGGAAGGGGAGGACACCGTTTTGGGTCCGACCGTAAACAGCACCTGGAATATCACGTCCAACGACATCGGGGTGCTCAACAATAACGTCGTTTTCGCTGACGTCGAAATCCTATCCGGGGCTTCAGATAATGAGGATATCTTTGTCTTCGGCCCGAACGGCGAGATTAGTGGTTTTATAGACGGCGGCCCCGGTGGTTTCGACACCCTTGAACTTGACGGCGGAAGTTTCTCTAACGTATCTTTCGTCGCGTTTAGCCCCGAATCCGGGACTGTTTCGCGTGATGCCGACACGATTGTATATTACGGGCTAGAGCCAATTGTCGACAACACAGATACAACCGACCGTGTTATCGGCCTTAGCGATAACGACGATTCGGATGCCACGCTCTCTTCCGCGGGTAGCGACACTCTGACTCTCGATGGCTCAACCTTCGAGGGGATCACCTTCAATCGACCATCCACGTCTCTTACCATCGAAGGACTGGCCGGTAACGATACCATTACGCTTAATAGTTTCGACATCGGCACGACTAACCTGACCGTCAAAGCTGAGACGATTATCATACCAGCGGGTCAAACTATCAGCGGCTCGGGTGATATATCGTTATTGGCAGCAGCGTCCGATTTAAGTCCTGTTACGACAGTCGATGATCTCAAGGATCACAATGCGAAAGTAACCATCGAAGGCACTATCTCTACAACAGGCCTAGTCGATATTGTCGCCGAGGTAGTTCGGGACGTGGGTATAAGTGTCTCTTCCATCCTCACCGCCACAGACGCGTCGTCGCTAGCATCGATCGAGATTCGTTCAGGTGCGAGTGTCACGGCTGATATTCTGTCACTCCGCGCCGCAACAACAGGCGGTGTTAATCTGGACAATTCGTTAGGCGCTAGCCACAACAAGTTCGACGATGCCTCAATAGTTTCATTCATCGGCTCAACTATCAACGTCACCGACCTTCAAGCATCTGCAACGCGATCGACGGAGTACACCACCACCGGGCGCGATGCGTTAAATGAAATTACCGGCGACACAAGTGTAACGATCTCGACGAGCACTGTGACCGCGACCACAGGCGAGGTAAGTCTTTCCGCCGAAAATAACATCCAAGCAATCGCATCCTCACCCGAATTGCTGATTGACCTTGATTCGTTAACATCGCCGGTATCGATCGATTTTTCAGCCGGCCGAAACCACATCTCTGGGGATACAATTGCTTCGGTTTCGAATAGCACTGTCACCGTGACCGAAGACGGTTCGGTGTCAGTAAACGCTATTCGTAACCTTCAGATAATTGCATCGGCCGAAACCGATTCAATTGTTGCGTCGACCCTGTTACCGGCCGCTTACTCCCTCAGTTTGAGCGGAACCTATGTATCAAACACGATTCTCGGCGATGTCGCTGCGACAGTCGTCTCCAGCGGCATCTCAACCGCTGGTAGCGGTGACATTTCAGTTACCGCAAATGACACGTCCGGTATCGACGCTCGATCCGGCGTAAGTGCGAAATCTGATCTCGGGCCATCATCGCTCGGAACCATTTCGTCGTCCATCGGACCTTCGGTTGCATTCAACACCCTTGGCTGGGATCCGGGCAACATTGTGTTCGCAACCATCGATGCACTGTTGGGAACAAGTCTTGGTACCGAGAGTAGGGCGGATGTACAAGCCAGTGTCGTTGATTCGTCTGTAACGGCAGGCAACAACCTAACGCTCGCCGCAAGTAATAAAGCTCAGGTTAATGCGACCATCAGTAACGCCGCTGAAACCACAAGTTCTGCTTTGTACGGTGCGTCGGGTATGGCGGCCAGCGGAATTCTGACCAGTAACATGATCAGCAGTTCAACAAAGGCATTTACCGAATTCACGGGTGCGCAGGGCACTGTCACAGCCGGCGGTTCATTTTCGGTGTCTGCCCAAGACGATACAGGAGTATTCGCGAATACGAAGTTGGTCTCCTCCGCGACAATCACAAATGACGGAGGAGCTTCAGTGCTGCAGGATGAAGTCAACCAGTTACTCCACGATTTCTCAACATCTGACGGATCTCAAGCCATTGTTTTCGGTCAGAATGTACTCCTTGCCGACGACTATACAGCGGGTGGTGACGCGGGCAGTGTCTATACCTTCCTCGGAGCGGCGGCCACACTTGATCTTGGCGTAGAAGATTTTAGCAATCTGGATTTCTGGAAAAAGACCACAGGGACCCAAATCATTCCCCAAGGCTTGAATCTAAGCGACTCTGATTCAGTCGCTATCGGTGCTTTGGTGGTGCGTAATGACGTTCGGAGTGATGTTCAGGCGTATATCGACAATGCGACTGTGGCTGCCGGTGCGGTGAACGTTTCATCAATAGAGTCCGCAAATGTTACTGCCGTAACTGACGCTACGGTAGAGTCATCGGGTGGCAGTTCCTTTGGTACGGGTGATTCGATAGCTGGCAGCGGGATATTGGCGACGAACCTGGTGTTGAGCACGGCGTTGGCGACGATCCGGAACAGTTCAGTGACGACGAGTTCGGCAACGGGCACGGGTGATATAACGGTATCGGGTATGAACAGTTCCGAGCTGACAGCGGATACCGCGTCAGTGGTGAGTTCCGGTGACACATCGGTTGGTGTGGTGTTGGCGTTTAACACGGTTGGCTGGGAAGCGCAGGATGTCCTGACCGGTACG
>JAJFLP010000095.1 GCA_021772635.1 Verrucomicrobiota bacterium
AGGTGGTCTGGTGAAATCAGGAGGGATCCGGTTATTCCCGCCCCTCGGCCCAGCCCGTGTTATCACACGGCCCGGGTCCCCCTCGGGGCTATGCCACACTAAGAAATAAATTTCTATTTGACTATTTTAGTCTAAAGGGAATCTTCTTGTTCGATTAATTCGAAGCCGACCAGAAATTGGATTTCTCACCGGTTAGGCTACCGCTACTGAGATCTTCTTTGGTTTGGCATCTTCCGCCGCCCTTAGGAAAATATTCAGTATTCCGTTCTTACTCTCAGCAGAAATGTTGTCAGAGTCGACACGGAACGGGAGAGTCAGTTCTCGATTAAACTTCCCGCTTGGGCGTTCACATCTATGATAAACGTCTCCTTCTTTCTTAACTCGTTTCGCCATTTCACCAGAAATCGTCACCTTATCCCCTTGTACCGTGACGTTGATTTCTTTCGGATCCACTCCGGGGATTTCCGCAGTGACAGCAATAGAGTCGTTGTTCCTTAGAATATTTATCTTTGGAACCGAGGAGGTCCTCGGGGCGTTGTTGATTTCTCTGAATAATTGATTCAATCCCGATAGCGGATTCAGTAAGTTTGGTTGCAGGTAATACATGACTTTTCCTCCTTCCTTGTATGGTTAGTACTTAAATTCCAACGTAACGATCGTTGGCGTTGATAGGTGAACAGGAGCACTGCAAATGCCAAACTCAAAAATAAGAACGCAAACTATTGAATATGAATATCTTACTACCTTAACTCAGAACCCAGCCGACTTAAGACGCGCCACAATGGCGCATTGATTCCAATTAGCTGAGTCAATCTAAACTGCTTGCAGTATAAATGTGATAAACCGATGCGACAGACTGGAGGCGTGCCATGATCGATCTACTACGCAGTGTTTTCAGAGGAGCCCACCAGTGGGTATCCGTTTAAATCCACTTATTACAATAAGAAACGGGTTCATCCATAGTTTTTTGGTCAAATTCCGAAATAAATCAAATCGAAAATCGGCAATCGAAAATCGAGAATCCACGAAGTTTCGTAGGAGCGTCGACCGACGCGCTTTCTGCTGTACAGCAGAATTAATGCAAAAGAAAACTTGGGTTAAGTTACGCTAAAGCGTGAACTCCAACGGGGACCTTAGCAACACTAATCTTTTGGTATGCGAGTAGTGCCCGTTGGAGTTCACACTTTAGTGTGTCTTAACGATCAAGTTTCACAGGTGGCATTGGGAATAAAGAATACCGGGGCGGCTTGCGAGTTCGTTATTGTTGTGAATCAAACGTTTTTATAGCACTTGTAATACCTCGCTAGTGGAGTCAGAATAGGGTTGTTAAAGGGGTGAATAGACGTTTCATCCTAGTGCCCTGTCCACGCCAAAAGCCCCGCGCCCGGGCGGGTTACGCCTCTTTTGGTGCAGACAGGGTACTGGGGCGACGGATCGTCCCGAATGGCGTAACGGTTCCCGTTAATTATTCTCCAATCGGCCGATAACGATACCAGGATTTCTTTATGGCATATATCGTAACAGAACCTTGTGTAAGTTGTAAATATACTGACTGCGTTGAAGTCTGTCCGGTAGATTGTTTTCACGAAGATGAAACTATGCTGATAATCGATCCGGACGAGTGTATTGATTGCGCTGCCTGCGTTCCGGTATGCCCCGTCGAGGCTATTTTTGAGGAAGACGATGTTCCGAAAAAATGGCATAACTACATAGCACTCAACGCAGAGCGCGCTCCGAATCTACCGGTTCTGACTGAAATGAAAGAACCACTCGCTAAGGACTGAATTTCGCGATAACCTTTCGAACGCGCGGGGCCGAGCCCCTCTAAATTAATGAGCGCACACAACGATCGATCGAAGTTAATCCCATTTTATCTATTTGGTGGTTTTACTTGCGTATATCTATTCTGTGCCTCGATCGACGCACCGAATATTGGTGACGCGCGTGCAATGCTGGAGGTATCGAAAACGATTGTCCAGAACGGGTTTCAGAATAATCCGGGGCAGTCTAGAAGCGAGTCATTCAGCAGAGCCGGGCTCGGGCAGTCACTACTGAATCTACCCGTTACGTGGGCCTATATAGAAGCTGTGAAGGCCGACAACATCAGCCGTCTCTACTATTCCCTTTTCCTATCTCTACTCTCCGCAATTATAGGCGCTGCTGCAAACCTTCTCTTATACCTCTGTGCCCGGCGTTTGGGGTATTCACTCGTAACCTGTGTCACGTTGTCCTTAATCAACGGGTTTACGACTATGACTTGGGTCTACTCTCAAGCGCTGTTAGCCGACCCCACGATAACGTTTATGTGGCTCCTTGCGCTTTATAACCTGCTGACTTACAAAGAGAACTCCCGACCATTTAACCTGGTGATAGCTGGATTCGCGATAGGCTTCGCGATACTTACCAAAATCTTTGCTGCATTCGCCCTTCCGTTGTTTATCGTATTTGTCTATTATCTTATTCAGCGCGTTAAAGCGAATGATTCCGCAACTTCCAATAGTAACATTGCCGGCGTCTCGCGCCACTGGGCGTACTTCGCGTGCCCGGTTGTCGTAATGCTTGGAACCGTTGTGTGGTATAATTATTTTCGTTACGGGGGAATTTTTCAGACAGGATACACCGCCGGCCGCGATCAAATATTCGGTTTTAATACACCGATCTTGGTTGGAGTATACGGGTTGCTTTTTAGTTCTGGGAAGAGTTTCTTTCTTTATAACCTATCCACGATCCTAGGGGTCTTCAGTATTTCACGCTTTTATAACCGGTTTCGGTCGGAAGCGCTACTGATCTCCGGGCTAATCCTGGGCATTGTCGTAATTCATGCTAAGTGGTGGGCATGGAGTGGCGATTGGGCATGGGGTCCACGGTTTCTCGCTGCAGTGCCTCCATTACTTCTCCTGGTTTCCGCAGAACTGTTTGAAGGAAGGTTTTCTTCAGGATTACGGCGAAAGGAAAGTTTTCCTCGTAAAATTGCCGTCCTTATGATTGTTCTTACCTTATGTGCCTCGTTCGCGGTTCAAATCTTGGGGATAAGCGTTTCTGCGAGCAGCTATATCATGTTCGCAACCAACGAGACAGAGGTTTTAGAGGAAGGGTTTTATCATCCCGAAAAGTGGCCGATACGCGATGATAATGTTACGCTGCACTTTATCCCCGAATTCAGCCCGATCACTGGGCATTTTTGGATGCTTCGTTGTATTCTGAATCCCACGAATGGCGATCTTCGGCGATCACCACCTTGGAAAGGGCTTAATCCTAAGTGGGTATCCGACGATCCACACGAGAGCTACTTCCAGCACAATATTTGGTGGCTCTATACATGGTCAAAGACCCCGAACTCCATGTCCCTCACGGTATTCGCCGGTTCCCTGATTATTTCAGGGCTGATAATGCTGTTCATGGCGGTGCGGCTGTCGCGACGTTTTACCAAGAAATCTTGTTAGTTCAGTATATCACAGCGTATAAACGGATTTTGTAGAGTTCCTTCACAGGACTGCATAGTAGACTGCAAGCAGTCGAATTTTCGATCCCGCATGCGGGATCACGGTAGGCAAAGACTGTAAAAAACCTGACTGGAGTTAGTATATTTGAGGGATCAGATCAGTAGGGAGAAGAGAACACGATCGAAATCGAAATCGTGACTCCATGGCGCTTGAACAGGATAACGACCTGAGGCAAGAGATTACGCGCACGCTTGAAGAGTAAGGAGATAAAATAGGTTCTGCGAAGAGTTTCTGTTTGCAGTTTTCTACCGTATGCGGTCGCTATTTGGATTTCTGTCGTACTCCGCGACGTCAGGTAGATTTCCGAAATCAAGAAGTTCTGCGCGCAATTCGCGATACTCCGCATTCGTGGGGTGCTGTTGGATGAGTTTACTCGCACATTCCAACGCGTCGTACCAAATCCCTTCTTCCGAGAATATATAGATCAAATCCTCTATTTTCTTGGTGGCCAGATTCATTGACACAGCGTGCGGCGGATCGATTTGTTTAATTACACCGCTCGCTACGACGTCTTGTGATGGCTGTCCGTCACCATTCGTGATTGTCACGTGCCATTCGTATTCAACACCCTTCTCCATTTTTACGTTATGCTTCGATAACTCAATCTTGTGAATACCGCGGCCAGCCGTATTTGTCGTTTCTAAAATGGGGGCAATCTGATCATCCCGGTTAATCCCAATCTCTATTGTTGTTTTCGTTGCATCCGATTGATACCAATATAACGTTGGATGCGCGTAAGTTGTCGTCCCCACGTGCTCTGGTGCCAAGGCAAATAATCTTGGCAATCCGGATTTACCCTTACTGCGGGTTATCCCATCATGCCTTACAGACGGCGCATCATCGGACACCGGCGCGTTGTACACCAGTTTGCGACCAGTAGACGCGTTATTACGAATCTTCCCGGTCACGTCCTGTGCGTTTACTGCATTTCCGATAACGCACGCAAGTAAAGCGAGACCGCTTGTTCCAATTACTCGAAATATATTCATGATTAGTGCTCCTTAATAACAACTATGATTATATACCGCAAGCGGTACAATTTTCGGTCCGCACGAGTGGAGTCCGAGAATGCGGTTCGGATGACCGATACTCCGCTCGTGCGGAGAGAAACGACTTAAAAATGATTGCGTATGAGACTCCAAACGATTTTTCATCCCGCGTGCGGGATGAAAACGTGCGGTATAATACACGGATCGCCAAAACTTTTCGTCTGGCTTATTCTTTGTCCTCAGGGTTCCTATCGTATTCTGCCACCTCCGGGAGGTCACCCTCATCCAGCAACTCCGCGCGCAGTTCACGATACGCGTCATTTGTCGGCTGCTGCTCGATAAGTTTACTTACGCATTCCAGGGCGTCATACCAAATCCCTTCGGCCGCGAATATATAGATCAGGTCTTCAATATGCTTCGTCTGGAGGTTCAGAGAAACCGATTGCGGCGGGTCAATCCTCTTGATTACGCCGCTTGCAATAACGTCTTTTGAATGGTCCTCCGTGTCCTTGATAATCGTTATATACCACTCGTATTCGACGCCTTTCTCGATTTTAACCTTATACTTCGACAACTCGATCTTATGGATTCCAGGGCGTCGTTCGTTTATGAATTCGGTTTCGAAAACCGGCTCTGTTTTACCTTCCTTATTAATACCTATTTCAATTTTCGCCGTCGTCGCGTCAGATTGATACCAGTAAAGGGTGGGGTGCTCATAGGTGGTCGTTCCAATATGAGCCGGTGCGAGAGCATAAAGATTAGGGCTTACGTTCCCGTTCTCACCTCGAACAATACCATCATGGCGAACTGACGGGGCGTCGTCGGCCGCCGGGCTGTTGTAAACCAGTGTACGGTTATCTCCGTGCAACTTGGCAGCAGAAGTTACACTTTCAGCGATAACCGGCATGGTCATTATCGCAGACAAACAAAAACCGGCAGTGCCTAATATCGTAAATAAATTTCTATACATGGTTATATCCCTGTGAGCCGCCTGAAAAAGGCCCCGAAACAATCTCCTGCACTTTCGGTCATTTTCTCTAATCACTACTAACACCCAACTATTGACTACTAATTTCTAACTACTGACTGTTTACTAAGGATACCCGGCAATATCCAGTATCTTAGATTAATCGGCGAAAGTTTCTCAGTTTTTGAGAGACCAGGAGCCGACGGACTTTAGGGATCGCAGTCGATTCAGCTAAAGCCCGACAGACTCCTAGCCCCAGATCCAGCGAACTTTTCATTGGATTTTCTTCGTAATCGTACTCGTAATCATAACCGTAATCCCTTCCTAAATTTCACCTCGAAAAACCAGGAAGATTACGATTATGAGTAAGAGTAAGATTACGAAATCGGAATGTCCGCTTATTTTAGGGCTAGCCTGGCTATGCTGAATTAATCGAAATCCAAATCGCTATCGAAATCGTAAAATTATGCCGTTTAAACAGAATACGCCTGCTGTTGAAAAATGATTCGATAGAGGTTATCAGATTCATGAAGATTTGGAACTCTGCGATACAAACACCAACGATTTCGATAGCGATTTCGACAAAGGCATCTTAATTCCAATACATTCGCTTTAAGTGTCTCTGTCTATTAACAAATGCTGTAAAACAGGATCGGACGGTGACTACTACGAAACTTGGTCATTTTGACACACTAAAGTGTGAACTCCAACGGGCGCTACCCGCATACCAAAAGATTAGTGTTGCTAAGATCCCCCGTTGGAGTTCACACTTTAGCGTGTCTTAGACTAAAGTTTCCTATCGTATAAACCGGTCCGACAGCTGACGTATCGGACGGCTGTTCTTCTTTAAGGCCTTGTCTTACGCAACACGAATTACGTGCCACGGTTCCCCCGAACTCACTTCTCTCCCAGATAAATCACAAGAATTCCTCCGATCTGAATCATGTCACCGTCTCGGAGGACTTTTCTCGCGAGTTTCGTTTGGTTAATGTAAATGCCGTTCGTGGAACCGAGATCTTCAATTATCCAGATATTATCCGACTTCCGAATCTCACAGTGCCGTTGGGAGATGTATTTGTCGAGTAACTGCAGGGAACTGTCTGGGTGGCACCCGATCGTATACGGGTTATCAAGTGTCTGCCAGCGTGTCTCGCTTTTCGATTTAACGAGGAGACACGCATTGTCATCTTCTCGGGGTGGGTGGGTGAGAAGAATTTTCAACAGCGATTGTATACGGTCCTCAACATCCCGTGGCGGTTGAGTCATAAAAGACGTTGGCAACCCGTATTCCTCGCTTATTTTCTGCTTTAATTCATTGTCCATTCTTATTACCTAATCTTCTAAAGCTCCTGAATCTAAAATCAAAATTCGCAGGCTAGCCTGATCGAAACCCCTTTGTCTCATATCCATGTCACTACAGGTTCTAAATCAAAAATCTGAAATTCCAACCCCTTTCTCTATGTCCTCTAAATCCAATCTATCTACTTCAGACCATCAAGTCGCCGTTAATGACTTAACAGCCGCCTCGTCTCATGGGGATTCGGCTCTTACTACTAACTAGTTCTTGTCCTGAAATAGCCGATTCGTGTTGATCTGGCTAGTCAAAAGTAGCTCGGCCTCCGCGGTCGCGGGGCCAAGCCTCGCTACGGTGCAGGCCGGCAGCTGTGTAAAAAACACCTACGCAGTCAGGAGCCGAGCCCCGCAGGCGGGGCGAGACGGGCTGTCCGCGGGACAGAATGAACGCTGTGAATGACAATGACCGCGCTACTTTGCTATTTCAGGACAGAAACCAACTAACCACGGGCTATCTACCTCTGCTTTTCCTTCCGAAATAAACAATCGTCAATCCAGCAATCCGTCAATCGTCATTCCTTACCCTTCTTCCCCTATTTCTGCTTTTATTCGAGCAACCTCGCTGGTTAGCAATTTGGTTACACTGTTCTTATGTTGATAAACGAGGTTCCGTGATATATGCAGCGTATCCGCAACGTCATCCGCGTTCTTTCGATCGAGCACATACATTTCAAAGGATGCCCACGTCGATTCGTCGACGCGCTCTTTTACGCGCTCAATTGCCAGGAACATAACGTATTTTTTCCACAGCTCATCCACCGCATCCCCTGGAAGCGCCTGACCGTCGTCCGGAATATCTATAGGCGGGCTCCCGGAATTCTCACATAGCGGTACCCCCTTCAACGTAGATTTATAAACGCTTGAAATCCGTGACTTAACCACGGTAAAGAGGTAGGACCGAAACCGGCGTTTATCCTCAGGGCCGCGGTCGTACTGGAACTTCGGAAGAAAGCGTATCAATCGGCACATCGTTTCCTGCAGCACATCGTGCGCCATCGCTTCCGAGCAGCCACGCTGTAACGCGAAGCCGATGATCAACGGAGAATACATCTCATAGAACCGGTGCCACGCATCATGATCATCCGTATTCTTTACCCGCTGCAATAATGTTGGAGACGTATTTATTGGTTCCATTAGCAATAACCATTCATCAATGAAGGAGATATTTCCCAGAACTGCACCGGAGACTCGAAGGGACGGCCCGCTAAGGGATTCTGTCGGGAAGCCAGCACGCCAGAAAATAATCGCAAATGATTAATCAACGCTAGGAGTCTATCGGACTTTAGGGATCGTACGAGAAAATAGATAAATTGAGCCCATTTTCCCCGAAATAAGGCGAATCTTGTGGAGTCATTCTGAATGTTATTGCGGTCCGCCTTATTTTCAAGGACACGACGTGATCTACTCACGAATCTCCGGGCGTCGCAGGAGCCCTATAAAACAGGACGGCAACCGTTGTCGTTACCTACATCATCATCCTGTTATACCGAACGTCTTCATCCCGCATGCGGGACGAAATATCGTTTCCACCGCGGCGGATTTCGCTAGTTCTTGTCCTGAAATAGCCGATTCGTGTTGATCTGGCGCGTCGAAAGTAGCTCGGCCCCCGCGGTCGCGGGGCCAGGCCTCGCTACGGCGCAGGCCGGCAGCTGAGTAAAAAAACACCCACGCAGTCAGGAGCCGAGCCCCGCAGACGGGGCGAGACGGGCTGTCCGCGGGACAGAATGAACGCTGTGAATGACAATGACCGCCTTACGTTTCTATTTCAGGACAGAAACCTGCTAGACTCAACATAGATCATCTTAGGTATTGAATTCAAAGTTGTCTCTCTCCGCACGGGCGGAGTCTCGGTCATCCGGACCAGAATTTGTGCAGTTGTTGACAAATCCCGATTTTCCGACCTCGACGAATCGGAATTGTCGCTTATACAGTACAGATCGGGGCAGTATAATCCCGAATCCGGTTTTTCAGAACTGCATAACCGGTGGAGCACTAATTGATTTCAAAGAAGCATGAACTATCGTGAAAAAACAGGAAACTAACCGCATCCACTGCTCACTTAAGTCCACTGAAGTAGATAATCCCACGCGACCGCAATAACCAGATTATGAGCGACTCTGATAATAAAACGTCAACAGCTGACGGAGCGCATGACACTCCGCCGCTTCCCTCGGGTCTCCACGGAAAACCCTGGGACGATAAGGCTAGCCTGAAAGATGTCTTTTCTGTAGGTGGTGACGATAAATATGAACCGGGAGAAAAGTTCGCTCACGGGGGCATGGGCGACATTTACGAAGCCTTCGATAACAATTGCAAACGCGTGGTCGCGATGAAGGTCATGCGAGACAAGGTTAAATCTAAGGAAAATATTTACCGGTTTATTGTTGAGGCACAGATTACCGCCCAATTGGAGCACCCGAACATTGTACCGGTCCACGACTTGAGCCTGGACGCAGAAAATCGGTTATTCTATTCAATGAAAAAGATCGAGGGGATTACCCTGACTTCGATCCTGCAAAAACTCCAGACTGGCAACGAGGAGTATGCGCAGAAGTATCCGCTGACGACGTTACTCAATATCTTTCAGAACATTTGTGACGCGGTCGCGTATGCTCATTCAAAAGGGATCATTCACCGGGACTTAAAGCCCAAGAATATCATGATTGGAGATTTCGGAGAAGTCTTGGTGCTCGACTGGGGAATCGCTAAAGTTCTGGAATCATCTCCTTACCGCGAGCCAGTAACCGTTTACGATGAGATTCTGAAACAAGTTGCGGCCGACACGAACGAGTCGAGCGAGGAAGATTTAACTGTACAAGGCGATTTGATCGACACCGGCAACCTACCCGAGAAATTCCAGGAGTTAGAGATAATTTCCGAGTCTTCAGATAGAGATACTCCCCCATCTGAAGACCGAACTGCAGTACCCCACAGTGCATCCGAGGAATCGTTTAATACCTATATCGGCGATATTCTTGGAACGATGGGTTACATGGCGCCGGAACAACATCAAGGGCGAGTCCGCAAAATCGACGCGCGAACCGATATCTTCAGCTTGGGCGTCATTCTTTATTACATTCTCACATTACGCCCCCCATTTTCGCCGAGTAACCCCAAAAAGCTGTACCAGAACTTGAAAGAAGGTCGCATACCGTCTCCAGCGAAATTAGCGCGCGATTCTCGGAAGGGGGATAAAGATAAGGCTCCCGAATTAGCGCATTTTTCCGGGAACAGAGTCTCTGCCTCACTATCCGCGGTAACGATGAAGGCGATGGCATTCAAGTCGTCAAACCGTTACGAGTCTGTAGAGGATCTGCAGGATGATATTCGAAAATACCAATCCGGGTTCGCAACTTCTGCCGAAGACGCAGGTGCCGCGAAACTTCTGATCCTCCTAATAAAACGGCAACGTATTCTGGCGTGTTGCATTCTCGTGATAATCCCACTGCTGCTCGTCTACGTGTTGCAAGTTATGAAAAGCGAACAACTGGCGCGGGCGCATCAGCGACGCGCCGAGAAGAACGCCGTCACGGCAAAGCGGGAGTCACTAAACGCAAAACATCAGCTCGCGCAAAGTCTGATTGCTGAAGGGAATGCGCTTGCAACCCTTAGTCAATGGGAGCGCGCGTCAGAGAAATACCGGAGTTCAAGTGACGTTCTAACGAGCATTAACACATCAATATTTCCAGCGCGACTAGGATTGTGGAACGCGTATCGCCACTCACCGCCGGTTGTGAATTCTCTCAGTGGCCATGCCACGCCTGTACTGGCCATCGCCGTTTCCGAAGACGGGACTCAGGTAGCGTCCGGGAGTAGCGACGGCGAATTGATACTGTGGAACCCGCGAACGAGCGGAATTATACATCGTTTTTTGTCGACACAGCAGCAAAATCCGATCGTTTCCTTAGCGATCGCGAGCGATAACACGTTCATTCTCTCAGGGCACTACGACGGGTCAGTTAAGCGCTGGAATATTGCCACCGGCCAACTGGAGCACAGCCTGCACGCCCACACCCGGTGGATAACCAGCATCGCGATTTCACCGGACACGTATAGCGCCGCGTCAACCAGCACAGGCGAGAAGGTTGTTCTATGGGACTTAAAAACAAGGAAACAGGTTAATTCCTTAAAGGGTTTTCAAGGTGGCGCAACGACCGTGACCTTTTCGCCTGACGGAAGAAAACTAGTCATCGGGGCCGACGATTACACGATCGCTTTATGGGACCTTTCAACCGGCGACCGGATCCGAACCTTTAAAGGAAGTGATGATATAACGTCAGTCCTGAGGTTCGGCCCGGATGTCGGCACAATGACGTCTGGTGGATTGGATGGAGTAGTTCGGGTATGGGATATCGACTCAGGAGCAGAAAAGTACCAGCTCAACGGAGGGAACTCCGCAGTTCTTGACCTAGAATTTCAAGCGGATCAGCAAGCACTGGTTGCCGCTGATAAAGGCTCCACGATCACGCTCTGGAATCTTCCGGATCGAGCACCTCGTTGGCGCCGCCAAAGACCAGGCCCACCTGCCACTGCCTTTGCGTTCTCGCCAGATGCCGCGATTGCAATCTCGAATGGTCAAGACCGGGATCTGAGTATTTTCGCGGTGGATGGCACTTCCGAGGTCCAAAAGCTGCGCGGACACGCCGGACCGGTTTCGTGCGCAGCCTATTCGGAGGACGCTAAACTGGCAGTATCCGGCGGATGGGATAAAACAGTACACCTTTGGGATGTCGCCACCGGGGAGTCTATAGCGATATCAAAAGATCATCAACGCGCCGTCACGGCGGTCGCATTTCTTGGCAATAATCGTCGGATCCTTTCCGCAAGCCTCGATGGCACCATAAGAATTTGGGACCCTGTATCGGGTGAAAAACAATCGTTCGATCTCGAGGAGGGCGCCATTGTTCGCGTCGCCGTTTCTCCTGATTACAAGTTCGCTCTAGTCGGGCATCGAACGGGGAGCATCGTTTTATGGAGTCTACAGTCCCAGGCAACACAACGTGTTCTCGTGGCCGAAGGCAAACCAATTCGCGCACTTACGTTCTCGGCAGATGGTACAATCGCAATGGCAGCCGCCGATGATGGAAGAATAACTCTGTTTGCAGTCCCTGGCTTTTCTGAAATTCAGATGCCGCCGATCGACAGCTTGAGAAGCGCAGCAATCTCAACCGACGGACGGCGAATCGTCACGGGTAGCCGTACCGGTCAAATTAAAGTATGGCAGGTAGGTAGTGGTCTTGCGATTGTAGAAACCGCCCCGGGAACAGGTAGTTCATCAGAGATTATGAGCATCATATTCAGTCCGGATAACCAATATATTTACGCGGGCGACCGCAACGCGAGAGTGCGGATTGCCGATGCGAATTCAGGGAAAATTATCGCCGACTTCCGGGAGCACGACAAAGGGATTACGGCAATCGCCGTATCGCCCGACGGGGGACGCATAATCACAGGAAGCAGAGACAAGGTCTTAAACATCTGGGATTTTGGAACGCCTGTCATTTACGACACCTTTCATGAGCAACTCGAAACGGCGTTCTCTCAGCTTGTGTCTAATCCGCACGATTATAGAGTGTTTAGAACGATTGGCGAGTGGTACATGTTTCGTGGACTGCATTCCTGGGCACTACCGTTTCTGGAAGAAGCTGAACGCCGTGGTGACACCGATGTTTCCCTATCATTAGCACGGTGTTATTGGAAAGAATCGCGATTCAGCGAAGCGGACACTGCTTTTGAAGATATATCAAAGCAGGGGAGGGTGACAAACGATTATATTACACTCCTCCGGCAGGCACTGGCATCCAAACTCGACGAAAAAAACAAGTAATCGAATCTGAAAAGTCATGGCCAACTGGAAATCGTAGGTTCTGCTACTTTCAATTTAAGGCTGTTGCCTAGCCCAAGAACGGGTTACTTTCCCGTTCGTCGCCGACAGTTGTAGGCGAACCGTGTCCCGGGAATACTTGGTACTCATCAGTCAGCGTTAATACCTTTGACTGGATACTCGCCAGTAACGTCTCATAATCTCCACCTGGCAAATCGGTGCGACCAATGCTTCCCTGGAATAAGACGTCACCGCCGATCAGAAACTTTTGTTCCTCAGAAACAAGTGCTATATGCCCGGGCGCGTGCCCCGGCACGAACAGTACCTTCAGCTTCGAGTCGCCGAACTCGATAATATCGCCTTCCGACAGAAATTTTTCCGGCTCAGGCGATACGTCGTAAGCGATATTAAAAAGGCGCGAGGAACTATCCGCCCCCATCAGCGTCGGCAAGTCTTTTTCGTGAATCTCCAGGTCCAGATCATACATATCCGAAATAAAACGATTTCCGAATACATGATCAATGTGACAATGTGTATTGATCAGGCGCTTCGGTGTTAGCTTCTCTTCGGCTATGTATGAACTTAATTGATCCTGCTCAATTGACGTACTGCAGCCCGGATCCACGATGATACAATCCCGGTCGCCGTTAATCAAAATATACGTATTCTCCTGGAACGGATTAAATGTAAAGCAGTGTACCTTTATCATCCCCTAATCATCCTCATCTTAATCTTACGATACTATTTCAGCATTCGTAAAAGTATTTTCTTACCTAAACTTATTTTTTTATTCGTTTTCTTAGAAAAAGTAGTGGAAACATGGCACCATTTTTGCTATAATAAAGACAGAAGGCGCGGATAGGATCTCTGACAACTAACTGCACTGAGATTATCACTAATCTTAAATTATAAAATCGCAGAGTTATACGCCCGCCTTCTCTATAAATTTCATAAGAAAGCAGGATAGAACCTCTGTCATTTAAACGCATCGGGAACGCAAGTTCTTATTGTAAATTCGAACAGAGTTGACTCATCCTGCTTTTTTTTGTCTACTCAAACTAACCTCCTTCCATTCCTGCATTCCAAATTTGTAAGTGCCGTCCCGAACCTTTACTCTTCTTGTGCGCAGTGATATAGTGATCACCTTCGCCTTTTTCCAGCTGGCCATCATGCCTCGCCATCGCGGTGCGGACCGGTTTCGCGGGAAATTTTCCAGTCTTATCAGTTTTAGAAAATGAACCGCAACAAGAAGCCAGCAATGATTATATCCCTAACCTCATTCAAGTTAATCATAAGATACTTCGTCATTTCTGTCCTCCTCGTGTTCTCATTTCACACACACAACCTTTCCGCCAGCGCCATTCCAGAGGGGTCTACTCAAAAACATTGTCTATGGTCTGTTGAGAACAGTGAGTTTTCCATTTATTTAATGGGGTCAGTTCATATTCTTACAGAAGACAGCTACCCTTTACCTGCTATTCTCGAAAAAGCGTACGCTGACAGTGAAATAATAGCATTCGAAGTGGACCTTGGAATCGTACAGGCTCCGGCGTTCTCGTCGAAAATGCTGAGTGAAGGGCGATACGTCGGCGGTCAATCACTGCGCGATAACGTTCCGAATGAAACCTTTCAGCTGCTACTGTTTAAGACCGAGCAATCCGGATTGCCGATTGAATTATTTGCAAAGCTGAAGCCATGGTCTTGCGCAGTTTCAATCACAGCCTTGGAATTGGACCGACTTGGATTTAAACCCGACTACGGTCTGGACTCCTACTTTTATTACAGGGCTATAACCGACCGTAAAGAGGTAATCGCGTTAGAGTCCGGCGAGTTTCAGCTGGAAGTGTTTACGTCGATGAGCAAGGCTGAACAGAAGGAGTTTCTAAAGAAGTCCTTAAAGGAGCTTGATGTGCTCGCTGATCGCGCAGAAGCGCTTTTAACCGCCTGGAAACGCGGTGATCTCCGTGCTCTTAACAGGCTATTGGAAGAAAGTTATAGCGAGTCACCCGAATTGCATGACAAAATGGTTACTGCAAGAAATCGAGACTGGATGCCGAAAATCAACAAATTATTCGATCGCAAAGAGAATCTAATAATTATCGTTGGGGCTGCGCATTTAGTGGGAGATGACAGTGTCGTCGATCTACTGCGCAAAGCAGGGCGTACCGTCACCCAATTATAATCCTTAAAAGACCCTATGGCTTCCGAACATACCCTTAGAAAACGCGTCGAATTCCATGAGACGGATATGGCGGGCGTCGTGCATTTCTCTAATTTTCTACGGTACGTCGAATCCGCGGAACACGATCTTTTTCGATCCCTTAATATTCCCCTTCATAACACAGATGGGACGACGACTCATGGTTGGCCGCGGCTCTCCGTCACCTGCGACTACATCTCTCCCCTACATTTCCAGGATGAAATCGACATAACTATCGTTACTACGAAAAAGTCAAAATCCACCATAACCTATCGCTTTTTAATTTCGAAAGTTTCCGATTCTTCAGTCGCAACCCCCGCCGCGAAAGGAAGCCTAACCATTGCATATGCCCGTATAAATCAAAGAACAACTAAAATAAAACTGATGGACCTGCCGATCGAGACAAATACGATTTCGGTCAGCGATACGACCGGATAGTTGTGACTGGATCAACTTCCGTGCCAGTTTCAGCACTAGGTTGCCGGGAATTAAGTTGCTAATTTGTTTCAAAATGGGAAGCTTTCTCTTGGATGGATTCATGGGTATTACTCCTTTTATTTTGGTAGATAAATAAGAGTAATTTGAATCCATCCTTTTTCATTCCAAATAGCAACCTATGGGATGCTATTGGTTTTAAAACTCAAATTAGAAAGTCATCATTTAATCGGTGATAAGATTCATTATAGCTGATTAAATGATCTCTAATCTCTGTGTCCTCTGTGATCTCCGTGGTTAACAGTTTCTTTATTTTCTTGCCATCAGGCTCTTGAACATTGACCGGTTTTCTATTATCTAGATTCATGACGAGTAAAAAGAACGTTACAAGTGAAATCATGAATATCTCCGATGATCAAAAAATTGCGTCTTACTGGCAGGGTAAAAAGAAGTCTGAGATTCTTAAGGACTTTGATGGTGTACTCGCCAAAGTCGGTACTTCTGATGTTCCTGCCTGGGATAAAGCGTAAAGCACTTATTAACCGCAGAGATCGCAAAGACCGCCGAGAGTTTTTCTATTGTTCGCCAAGGCGACCCCTGGATCAGACGAAAGACGTACCCCTTTTAGATTTATCCCTCTGCGCACTTAGCGCCCTCCGCGGTTAATTTTCATCTTTCCTCTTTCCCTTCGTGCCCTTCATGTTCCTCATGGTTAAACTATTGAATCCCTGGTCTTGCGCTTTAGGTTAAGTATGTCGTTTTTGTTATTGCTATTGTGTTATACCGGATAAGATAATAGATTATGATTAAGTCATTTAATTCTAAGAACACCGAATCGTTGTTTAACAGACAGCGTGTTA
>JAJFLP010000096.1 GCA_021772635.1 Verrucomicrobiota bacterium
ACTCGCTCATAATAAATCGATTAGAGAAAACTTGACGGCGAAAGTGAATATTCATTCACTGAGATGTAAAGTTGAGCTAATCGGCTTATTCGAGCAGAGATTAGGGCTTGTAGCAGAATACTGATGAATTATTCAGGTTAGTTCTATTGCTTTGTCGCTTGATCAAATAAGCTAAAATCAATTTCGCCATCTCCAGGAAGGGGGAGTTTGCCGTATTTTACCTCCATTTCCTTGGCCACCGAAGCGGCTACCTTGTGGGTCTTAATTCCATTGGGACGAACGAGGAATATTATGCTGTCGTGTCGGGACAGGCCGAGTCGCGAGAGGAAACTTTTATAGATCGGGCTGGCCGGGATGTCTTCTTGATCAACCGGGATACTAATGTGATTGAAGCCGCTGTAGAGGCGCAAAGACGTGTCCGTACACTCTACGAATCGCGGGCGAAGGTTTTTTCCCGTTCCTCCGGGGTGGAGACGGATACGATGAGATCTTTCGGCTTCCAGCTGCTTATCCAGCTGCTTGCGAGCCTCGTCGATCTGAGAATTCATTCGATCTATTTCACGAGAAGTACTGTGCGCTCGCACGCGAAGTTCGTCGCTTACGCGCAAATTTTCTAAGGCGTCTTCGTGCCGTCTCGCCGCCTCTTCGTAGGCCTCATCCAAGGCCTTTAACTCTTCCCGCGCCGCCTCGTACGCAGCGGTTTTTCTCTCTATTGCGTCGACTTTCTCCGATATCCCTGTGAGCTCTTCCAAGACGATGGTTTTGCGGTCAACTAACTTTTTACCCTCAGCATTTTTCTTTTCCGGTGCATTGATAACTTCGCCGAGTGCCAGTGCTGTAATCATTAACGTGAGCGTGCCAATGATACACGATAATACACTGAGAAAGGGGAATAGTGAGACAGGGTTCTCGCCTCGTGGTCGCTTTCGAGACACGGGTTGTCTCCTAAGTTGAGTGGTATGTTCTTGTCGTGGATCAGTAAGTTGAACACATCGATTTTTCTGCGACGACGCGAATTAGCTCGAAAAGACTCACTGGGCATATTTTAATCCCACCAGTGGGGTTAATTCCCCGTTCTGCTGTCCAGCACGAACGTGGTAAAGCTCTAATAGTCTTTCATCCCTCGCGGGCTTGCCCCGAGGCAGTTGATTCGTTATTTCTTGCCAAATCCAACGAAACGGAGTCGCCGGGTACAGGGAGCTTATCATCATGACCTTCGCGGAGACGTATTAGTTGCGCGTTCAGATTGGTAATAGCTTCTGTTAAAGCCGCGGTTGTGCCGATACTGCCATCGTCCTGGCCGTTCAAGTCCGAGATTCGGGTCAGAAGGTGATCATTGCAATAATCGTCGACGGTTATGAGAAAGTCTTCCTCCGCCTTCTGCATGGTGTTCGTCGGGAACATGATGACCAAGCTCATAACGAGCGCCAACAGGGTCGTGTCGAAGGCTACTGCCAGCCCGGTTGTCACCGATCCTAGTGATTCCTTAAGAAGTTCGAAATTCTGAGCTGTCTGAATTGATTGGGCGAATCCGTCAACGGCCTGTCCGATCCCGAGAACGGTTCCGATAAAACCTAGAATCGGCACGGCCCAAATGAAAACTTTCACCATCGAATAACTTGACTCGACCGCATTTAAGTCCGCTTCGGCCTGAGTTTTTAGACGTTCGGCAACCTCATCACTGCGCCCCCTGCAACGGAAATGTTGCAGCGCACGAATAATACGATTCGTAAGGAAATTAGAGGCGTACTGTGGATAGACGCTTTGAATGTACCGTACGTACAAATGCGCGTTGTCGGCGGCAATGTTGTCTCCTGGTAATCGCGGCAGCAATTCCATAGGCACGATCTTCAGTTGCTTATTAAGCTTCACGTACTTGATCGCCAGGATTACGCCTGACCAGATTGTCAGTAGAATTATAACGTACGGTACCCATCCGCGATTGGTCAGCAGTTCCCCGACGTAACTATGTTTAACTGAATTATTAATCGCTACGTAAAAGATGACTGTCAAAATGGTAGCAACGATCCCCGTCGGGAGGATTTTTATATCAGTAGGTGAACTCGTGTCGAGATCTCCGTTGCGTGTATGCGAAAAAAAACCAGCGCCCGGTGCTTCTGTAGCGGACAGTTCTACCATCTCATAATAGGGATTATTCGAATCGTTTCCGCACGTTGGACATTTGATATATTGCTCCGATTCTACTTTCGGGAACTCCAGAATCACACCGCATCGGTCACACATAAATTTTTGGCTCATAATTTCGTTCTCCGGGTCACATAAGGTCGGCTGAATTTGCCTGATATTCAAGGTCACAACGAAATGTCAGCAGGCTTGCTAGTGTTACGTAACAAAAGTTTTTTAACATTTAACGAGATGTATTTTGGCGCTCAGTAAACATTGACCCGAAACAGCCGAGCCCCGATTCTGTAAGAGATCGCGACGAGACGGACGAACCATGGTTCGGAGTGGAGCGAAGCGCAACGGAATTTCAAAAAGCCAGTCCCGCTATCGGGATTAATAAGCGATCTGAGTAGAGATAATTGCTTGTAGCAGAATACGGGTGAATTATTCAGGCTAAGGAAAGAAATGGTTGTCGATACTTCGAAGGCGGACTGCAATACGCCTCGTGTAATTTGGGATTTCGGCTTTAATACAGGTCTGCGGCATGTGTATCGATTAGTCTAATGGAAATATCTGTCGTCCGGATAATAGAACGTTCAATTGGGGTATATCCCTCGTATTGACAAGGGAGAAACTCAAGCGGGTGCGATGTTCTAAACAGTACCTTACCAGGGGGTGTCTTTTTTATTCCTTCGATGGGATAGAGGTACTGGGCATTAAGCATGATATATCGTGATGCTTGCGGTCGGCTTTTCAGGTCCGTTATCAAGGGTGGTCCCTGGACCGTCAGCTCTTGAGATACAGAATCGTAAGCGGATGATACCCACCTACGAATGTCTCTGGGGAATTTTTGAGTCAATGGTCCGGAGAAGTTGAATGCTGACTGAGTGACCAGTCCCACCATTAAAAGCAACCATTGCCGTTCTCTGAACCAACGTTCTTTATTAAGTTGTGCCATTCCCCATGCGGTAATTAGGCATAGAAAAGGAATAAGCTGGCGGACACTACGGCCATAGACGACGAACTTTTGAAAGACGATAGAACCCAGGAGCAGCAATATATAAATACTGACTGCACTTGTAAGCCATAATAGCCCACGTTTACAAACGGGCTCAAAACCTATGGCACTCTTCCAGATAACGAACATCAGCCCTGCAAGCCAAACCAGTAGCAAACCATGTTCTGCATGCCATAGGTATGCCCACGGAAGCGACCACCCCTCCGCAAATTCACCTTGTGTTACGGTTCCTGCAAAGCGCTTTAGAGCCACTACGTAAGGCATCCTGCCAGCGAATATGCTGGTAGCAGTAAGGAATACTGGCAATGCGAGGAAGCTGCTTAGAAGCACAATTGTCCGAATAATCGTTTTCCTTACCGAACCTTCACCACGTAAAGCAAGAACCATCAATACCGTCAAACAAATGATCCAGTAACCGTTATAAGTCAAAAAGGCTAACCCGGTCAGAAAGCCGCAAATACACGCTCGCTTCATAGAGCCGGGCCGAAGCCCGATCCAGAGCGCCAATAGCGCCAATGCCATTGCACTATCGTAAGGCAGAAGGTGGCGTGAATAGTAGAATATGGAATTCGAGGATCCCATTAAGAAAGCCGCAATGAGGGCTTCTCTCCTGTCCGCTCCACTTCTCCTGGCAACCGCATAAATCAATCCGATGCAGGCAACGGAAGCCATTGAGAGGATCAGGGCCGAGATCCATGCCGTCTCCTGGAATGACAAGGGATCGGTTTCCATCCCAAACACGACAAGGATAAACGTATGGATTATCGTGGGCACACAGCCAATCAGAATAAAGCCCGTATTAGTCGGGGTCAATAGAAAGTCTAAAATCCCCTCTAACTCAGCATTTACCAGGTGATGAAGAAACCATTCAGAGCAATAATATAGCCCTTCATCAGAGCCGTAGTCCTGCCCTCCGCACAAAACCAGGATTACGCGTAAACCAAAAGATGCTGCCAGAAGTATGCCTAAGGGACGCGAAAACATCCAGTAACCCTGTAGTTTTGATTCGGTGCATCAGGTCTAAATCCGGAGATCATGGTCCGAATTCGTGCCATGCCCCCAAAATGGGAAAAGTTTAGATAAATAAGTAATGGTTTTTGTAATCTCGCGAAGATTCAAGTTACAGGCGCAACTCTCTTAATTGCTATCTGTTACAATAATAACATTTTAATTCGTGCTGCAATCTCCTATTAATCACCGAGTAAGAGTTTGGGTTGTGAATGAAAATGTTAATGGTGCTGAAGAAGATTACGAAATCTCGAATTCACGTCGAGTTTACGAACGATACTTCGATCATCTGCGACCGGGAGTAAATCACGGTGCGGAAAATCGGTAAACCATCGTCCAATCGTTTCGCCGGCCAGGAGGAAGACAATGGGGTATAACTCGAGTAAACCACGCCATTCCGGATACGTCAGCTTGAAAAACGACAATGGAATCAAAAACGCCGACGCGGCGAGCAGTGCCCGTTTCAAAGCGGGATGTTTGGTTCTCCAACTATTGAACGCGCAACCAAGCAGCACGACATAAATAATTGCCGGGAAGTAGAATAAGGTGAGTTGAACGTCTGTCAGAAAGTACCAGAGACAACTGTTCGTCAACCAATTAAAATTTTGAATCGCTCCCCCCCATGGGATGCCGGATAAGGCCGGTAGCCCTTTATTCAGCCACGCCAGAAAAATGAACTTGATTCCGATAAACGCGATTGCTTGATATGCCATATATGCGCAGTACTTCCTCAGCGGAAGCCGGTCGATCATTACCAATGCGAATACTACCGAGAAAGTGACGAACGTGGCCCGATTTAGTAGAACAATTGGGTACAATAGCAGGAACAATTTGATTCTATTGCTGAATATGAGCCATAGTCCCATGGCGGTAAAACAGAGATTCGGAATATCGTAGATATAGGCCGTTGACGAAAAAAATATTGGGTGAACCATCGCATAGATTATCGGAATGACGATACGACATATGACGAGGTCCAATTCATACACGGCAGCAGCCAGGTTCCCGATACATACCATCGCGAAGAAGTGAAATATGATGAGTACCACAACCGTTACCGCTAATTCGAACTCAACGCCGGTTTTACCTAAAGTAGCGACCGTAATCTTCTGGAAGTGGGCGTTATTCCTGACATCGTACTCCACCCGTTCCTTGAAATGCTCCGGGAAAAAATCAACGATCTTTCGAACCAGTACAGGGACAAGTAATCGATCTGCGATAGGCTTGTGTGCGCGCAGATTCATCACATCATCGAAAGCAGCAGGACCGTAATTGTGGAACCCCGGGGTTTCCATGAACGAAAAAACTACGATCTGGCTCATGCAAAGATAGAGGAAGGAGAAGAGCGTCCATCGGCATAACGCTCGTTTCCCGTTTACCGGGAATTTCGTGCTCCGCCATAGAAAAATAGGGATGAGTCCAAGTCCGGCGAAGCAAGCAATTACGTAGAGAACAAAACCATTAAGGAACTCTGTTACCGCGCGCAAATCCGTGGTATCGAAAGATCCGCCCGGTATTAGCGTGTAGATTGACGAAAGTTTAGGATACGCCAGGATTATATCTGACGCTCGGTTCCCGACATAAACATAGAACAGGAAGTAGAGTAAAATGAGGGTGCCGTACAAGCCGACGACATAGGCGCACAGACCTTTATTTCCTTTTATCCAGTCGCTCATTGTCTGGTGGTTGCCAACAAGATCATCTACTCAATCAGTCCTTCGAGCCGCAACTGTTATTCGATAGTTATCCAAGAATTGGACTGCTTGTTTCCTGATCCCGAATCAGTCCCGACCTCGCATTCCGGAGTCGAGACCTCGGCTCATTGTTGAGGCCGGGAAGGTCGGGGCAGTTTACGCAGAAAAATTATTGAGGTAAGGCAGGCTTGCAGCCAGCTTTTGGGTTTCAACTTCCGCTTCCAATAGAACGGCGGTCGCGTTCCAACTCCCTTCCGTCAATGACTTTTGCGTACCTGACGGTATGTTCGCGCTAATTTCTTCTCCGTGTACCCGAATCACACTTTTGACGATATCCATATATGCTTCCACACTGGGATCATCCTCGGCAAAATCGAATAAACGTTCTCCGTTCTTGTCGTCAACGGTGAAACATGGTAATCCCATTGCCAGGCAATTCGAAAAGAAAATCTCAGCGAATGACTTGCCGATGATAGCATTGATTCCCCAGCGTTTTAGTGATTGGGGCGCATGTTCACGAGAGGACCCGCAACCGAAATTCTTGCCGACAACTAAAATCGATGCCCCTTGAAATCGATCCTGGTTAAACGGATGAGACGCGTTTTGATTACGATCGTCTTCGAACGCGTGTGCGCCGAGCCCGTCGAATGTCACGCAACGCAGATATCGTGCCGGAATAATACGATCCGTATCAATGTCGTCTCCCCGCAACGGTATCATTGTCCCGCTCGTAAAAGTTATGCATTGATCGTTCATTGACTCACCATCTCCCTGGCATCTACAACTTCCCCCGCCAATGCTGCTGCTGCCACCATTGCCGGGCTCATCAGTAAAGTCCGTCCCGTCGGGCTCCCTTGCCTGCCCTTAAAATTCCGGTTGCTCGAAGACGCGCAGACCTCGCGGCCCTTAAGTTTGTCAGGGTTCATCGCTAAGCACATCGAACACCCGGCGCGTCGCCATTCAAAGCCAGCCTCACTGAAAATTTCGTCGAGCCCCTCGCGCTGAGCTTGTTGCGCAACCTTCATCGATCCAGGAACAACCAGCGCGCGTATCCCTTTTGCAACTTTTCGCCCTTTAACAATTTCTGCCGCAATCCTGAGATCTGAAATGCGCCCGTTTGTGCAGGAACCGATAAACGCGACATTAATCGGTTGTCCTTTTATCAGTTGTCCGCTTTCGAAAGACATAAAATCCAGTGCCTCTTGATGGGACGCCTGATCTTCCTCCGGCATGTCCGATGGATCCGGTATTTTTTGGTCTACGGGAACGGATTGGCCCGGGTTAATTCCCCAGGTCACCATCGGTCCGATATCGGGTCCGTCTATTTCAACAGTATCATCGTACGCTGCGTCCAAGTCACTCGCCGTTTCGCGCCAGTATTTCTTAGCAGTTTCGAACGCGGCACCCTGTGGCGAATCATCGCGACCTTCAAGAAAGGAAAACGTCGTGTCATCAGGATTTATGTAACCACACCTGGCCCCGCCTTCGATACTCATATTACAGATAGTCAATCTTTCCTCCATTGACATGCGGTCGATGACTGCTCCCCCGTATTCGTACGCATATCCTATTCCACCTTTGACTCCCAGTTCGTGGATTATACGTAATATGACGTCCTTGGCGTACACGCCCTTCTGAAGCTCTCCCGAAACGACTATTCTCCGGATCTTCGGCTTCGATATAGCGAGGCACTGTGTAGCAAGAACGTCTCGAATTTGACTGGTGCCGATCCCGAACGCGATTGCACCGAATGCACCGTGCGTAGAGGTATGGCTGTCACCGCACGCGATCGTTATCCCGGGTTGCGTCAATCCTTTCTCCGGCCCGATCACGTGGACGATACCCTGCTGCCCGCTGTACAGGTCGTAAAAGGTGATGTCGAATTCACGGCAGGAGTCCGTTAGCGATCGGGTCATTTCCTCCGCTAGATGATCTCGAAACGGTCGTTCCTGCGAATCGGTAGGGACAATGTGGTCAATAGTTGCCAAGGTTCGGTCCGGAAATTTTACCGGAATCCCGAGTTCACGTAGCATCGCAAACGCCTGAGGACTGGTTACTTCGTGGACTAAATGTAACCCGATAAATAACTGAGTTTGTCCGCTCGGTAACTGACGGACGCTATGTGCGTCCCAAACTTTATCTAATAATGTCTTGCCCATTTTTCCCTGAAATTCGTATGTCTTACTGTTCCGTAGTGTGCCGCGAATCGATAATCTGGTGCGAATGAAAAGTAAGAAATTAACCGTGTCTCCGAAGTAGTCAATATGAAACTGCCGAAGTTGTTCGATGAGCACCATATGCTGATATACCGAACGCCTTCGAGTTTTCGAAATATCGTTCGATATCTCTTGCGTGGGTTAGTTCAAAGTCATCCAAAAATTGTACTGCGTGTTTCTTAATCCCGATTCAGAATGTCCGAGACTCTTCCCGCATGAGCGTGGATCCCGTCGATACGGGACGCTCATGCGGAGAGATCGAGGGCAATATAGCTTTCGAATTTTCGACTAAGCTTCGTGTTGTCCAGTAGAACGATGGCGGGTTGCGATGCCGATCATAGTACAGTTTTTAATCTGTCGCGCACCCGCCGCGTAGGTCGGGCAGGAACAGAACCGTTCGTGTCTTAACCCCAATGCAGAATCAAATACGCAGACCATGTTTCGAACAAGAGTCGTATTCGAGCTAAAGCATTTGTGCACTCATAAAACTGGAATCTTTCTGTTGATCACCTAAGTTTACAACTATCCAAATTTTCAAAATCGCATACGAGTTTAATCTTACGGCGTTCGAAATGGGCGTGCCCTGGCTGCTAGCCTGCATAATGTAGGCTAGCCGTCCGGTCTGTAATATTGCGATAACAACCTAAGGAAAGGGATAAAGGATATCGATTTCTAAGGGTCCTGCTGTAAAGATTTAGTTCCTGAACTCAGATAGTCCATCGCTATTGCGGCTAATGCATATCGGAAAGTTGAAATAGAACGGAGCGACGAGTGAATCCAATAATCAAGAACCGCGAGTATCTATGCGTGTTATAGCAGGCAGCGCCAAGGGGCATCGTCTTTACCCACCGCCGAAGGGCGTGATTACACGTCCAATCACAGATCGGGCGAAAGAATCGTTATTTAATATAATCGGACCCAAACTAGGTGGCGCGAAGTTTCTTGACTTGTTTGCCGGGACCGGTGCGGTCGGTATCGAAGCCCTGAGTCGCGGGGCAGACTCCTGCACGTTTGTGGAATTATCTCCGAAGGCCCACCGAACGCTGACCCGCAATTTGGATCACACAAAGTTAGCCGATCGGGGGCAAGTGGTAAGGTGCGACGTTTTCGATTTTCTGACTAGAGTTTCGGTCCCATACGATATTATTTTTCTCGCGCCGCCGCAATATCAAAACTTATGGGAAAAAACTCTCGGTATACTCAGTGACCATCCGGAATGGCTGGCAGCAGATGGCATTGTTATCGTGCAAATCGACCCCACTGAATACAAAGAGATGGTGGCAGGCGGATTCACGGTCTGCGATAAACGACAGTACAGCAACGTTTTCTTTGGATTCTATAAGCGAAGTTAGGAGGAGCTTTCGATTTTCGATTGGAGTATCCGGCCGTATTTTCGAGCCTGGAAGTAATTTGAATTGCAGGATCTGGTCCAGATGACGGCCGCGAGTTAGCATAGGCGATCGAAGAATTATAGAACGGCAAACTAAACTTAACCGGTTTCGCTTTCCGAAATATTTTTGCTCATAAAAACTGGAATTTTAAAGAAAACGAAAATTGTTTTTAATCGCAAATCGCAAATCGCAAATCGCAAATCCCCTAATAGTCCATCCAGGTATCCACTTTCCCGTCAAAATTCCCGTCGCGTTCCTGCCTTTCTGGTTTACCTTCGGCGTTATAGTATAGCCATTGATCTACGTTTCCGTCACCGTTGGTATCGGTTTCAGTTTTCGTTACGACTCCCGAGTCATTGTAAGTAAGCCATGTGTCAACCTTGCCGTCTCCGTCGTTGTCACGCTCCGCCTTACTGGGGGTTCCGTCCGTCCCGAAATCCACACGCTGTTCACGAGTTCCGTCGCCGTCAGCGTCAGTTTCCGAGCGTATGAGCTTTCCTTCATCGTTGTAGGTCAGCAGAGTGTCGGCTGTGCCATCCCCATTATTATCTGTCTCTGCCTTCGAGATTATGCCGTCGTCATTGTAATAGACCCATTGATCAATCTTGCCGTTATTGTCGTTGTCTTTCTCTGCTTTTTTAACCTTATTATTTGAGAAGTACACGAACTCATCCATTATCGTATCATAGTCAGTGTCTGATTCGCGACGAACCAGATTTCCGGCTTGATCATAAAATTCACGCTGATCGATTTCACCGTCAAAGTTACGATCCGCCTTGAGTTCCTTCGGGGTGAATGTTGCCGATTCGGCTGCTTCCTCGGCTGCTGCTTCCTGCGCGGTTACGGGTTCAATCGCGGAAAGAATGAATACTAGCGATAGGATAAGGGCGTAACGTGATTGAATTTGAATTGACATTTATTGATCTCCTTTTGAATTAAATTTGGACTATACGTTGCTTGCGTCTTTTAGACCGTTTACGCACGCTTTAACGAACATCACTAGTGACATCGGCTTTGAGCGATTCGCGGCAAATTGAAAACGCCCGTTATTATAGACGACTATAGGACACTGTCAAGATAGGTTTGTTCTGCGTCGGTTAGAAATCTACATGCTTTCCAGAGTCTGAATTGACAAATTTCGGAGGCCCTCTCGTAGAATAGTTTGAACGCATCGACATAACGCCACGCGGGCGGTGGTGAGTTCGTTCGTCGCGGCCGACAATACACTGTGTTTCTTATAAAACCTATTGAAGGCTTTAGTAAGATCCAGTAGGTAATTCGCGACTACGGATGTATCGAAGTTCCCGGCGGCATTCAGTAAAATAGCGGGATAAAATCCACATTGTATTGCAACGAGCCGCTCCTCCGGCTCTTTCAGTAGCGACCAATCCGTATCAACCTGCAGAACATTCGCATCGAGTTTCCGCAAGATCGACGCGATTCGTGCGTACACATATTGCACATACGGGCCAGTATCTCCTTCGAATTTCATCGACGCATTCGGATCAAAGGTCATTGTTGTTTTCGGATTTACCTTCAGCAGCATAAATTTCAAAGCACCCATACCGATAATCTCAGAGCGCTCGTCGAGGTCCGCCGGGACCTCATCCGCCCAGCGTTCGAGTGTCGCTTCCCGCGCGAGACCGGTCATCTCGTCAAACAGTTCATCTGCGTCAACGACTATGCCTTCGCGACTCTTCATTCTTCCCGACGGCAGGTTGACCATTCCGTAGGGGATGTGATGAAGTTGATCCGACCAGGGAATCCCCATTTTCGCCAAGATCGCGAAAAGCACCTTAAAATGATGAATCTGCTCGTCACCTACGATCCAGATCATCGAATCCGGCGCGAAATCCTCGTGCTTGCGAATCGTCGTACCAATATCCTGAGTCACATATACAGACGTGCCGTCACTGCGTAATACAACTTTTTTCCCCAGATTTACATCGTCTAAATCTATTTCCGTTGCGCCATCGTCTCGCCGGTAGAAAACCGGGATCTTCAACGTTCTGTTGATGACCTCTTTTCCGAACTCATAGGTAGCGCTTTCGAAGTAAACGCGATCGAACGCTACGCCCATACGCTTGTACGTTTCATCGAATCCGGATAAGACCCAGTTATTCATCTTTTGCCACAGATCCCGTGTGTCGGAGTCGTTCGACTCCCATAGGCGTAGCAGTTCCTGGGCAGACTGTCCGACCTCTGTCTCCGGGAATAACTCATCATAGGAAAGGTCTTTGAACTCCGGCCGCGATGCTTTAAGCACATCCGCCTGGCGACGTACTTCCTTCTCGAATAAAACGTAGAATCCTCCAACAAAGTGATCACCTTTCTCGCCCGCCGACTCTGGCGAACTGTCGTCGCCGAATCTTTGATAACCCAACATTGACTTACAAATGTGTATGCCGCGATCGTTAATGAGATTAACTGCTGTGACGTCGTGCCCGACGCTTGACAGAATAGAACAGAGCGCGGAGCCGAGGGTATTATTTCGCACGTGACCGAGATGCTGAGGTTTGTTCGTATTCGGCGCGGAGTACTCAATAAGTATTCTTTTTTTGCTCGATACAGGGACCGATGCCTTGCCTAATAAGCCATCCATATCCGCGATTGTATCCCGATACAACGCTGAGATTTCCAACGTTATATTCACGAATGCTTTGATTTGCTCTACCTGGCTTACGTCAGGATGCGTGTCGAGGTAACTGGCTGCCTCTTGGGCCAGACTCATGGGATTTGAGCCAAACGCCTTCGCAATACGAAAGCAGTTCACGGTCACGTCGCCGCACATGCCCGGCGGGCACAGGTCGGGTGTAATTGTTGTTTCAAGATCCGCCGCGCCGTGCGCTTGGATCAGATGAGAAGTTAAGCCATCGATGCATGCTAAGTTCATAGTGAGTATTTGCCGATTATTCGTGGAATAGTGGTAGATCTTGAGTTTACATCACAGGACATGACACTGAACCTGTAAATCGGAAGTACAGTACAAAACGGTGGCACAATGGCAAGTTGAACTTGTCCAAGGAGTAAAGAATATGTTTGAATATTGGTTCCCGGTAGATAACTTAAGACTCACCCTTCTTCATAAGGATTGAATCCACCGACCAGCCTACATTATGCCGATGAAAGGATCTGAATCGGAAGCTCCTGGTAGTAATTTGAAGTCGTTCGAAAATCGAGCTGCTTGCAGTGTCTGGTTTATAGAAAATTAAGAGTCGCTTGTGAAGTTATTTTTTGGCCGGGCGCCAATGAATCTCGCTGTCACAAGCGGTTCGTAAGAGAGAGGTCTGTACTATGAAAAGCCTGTTTAGACGCTTCTTTATCGTGATACCTTCCATTTTGGGAGCGATCGCGATCGCAGCGCCTGAGGATATGTCGATAGACGCATATGATCGAGTCAAACAACAAATCGACCGTGAAATCGATCGCAAAATCAGTGCCGAGTTTCGCAGTCAAGAGGAGGAACTACAACAGTTGTCGAGTCCGTTTAAGACCGGCGACGAAGTGACCGTTACTCTGGTTCAAGGCGGGCGCCACCGGCAGGTCTCCGGTACGTTCCGGGGGATCAAGGGACAATCGGTCGAAATCGGTGAGCGCATTGTACTGCTATCGGACCTTAACGAGATGGATCGACAACGACTAATGTTCGGCGACCAAGTGCAGATGCTGCAGCTTAAGATAAATCAGATCCGTAAACGACTTGAAGATGGCAAGCAGCACCGGAAGGACGTCCTGGTTAAGCAGAAACTTAATGAAGCTGGTTACACCAAGGCGTTTTTTAAGAAAACGATACCAATGGGCAGAAGATATTGGTTTCTCGGTGACCTGGCGGACAGAAAGATCTCTATCAAGGTAGAGCCGACTAAGCGTAGTGAATTTACACGGATAACTGTTCGCAGTAAGCTGGATACCGCGGTTTCCAGCGTGATTTTTCTCGATAAGGACCCGGTATATTGCAACGTGCTCGCGACGGCCGGGGAAACGATTCAGGAAGATTCCGTATGGGCCAAAGCGAGTTTCCGAGTTTTTACCAGTGATCTAGGGGATAAACCTAAAGAAGCGATCCGCAGTAAGTTAAAAATACTGTTGGTAAAGAAAGACGTTGGCAGCTGGTATTTGAAACCGAAATCAGATAAACAGCCGTCGAAGGAAACCGATGCTGACGTCTCCTATTTTACATTTCGCGTCATAAAATCGACGATTAAAGATTATACCCGTGCGATTGAACGAGAGCTGGCAAACAATGCGCAGGCGTCAGTTGCCTATCAACAGAAAATCCTTGACTCTATCGCGAAACGCGAACAGGAAGCGGAGTTGCATCGGGAAAAACGACGTCAGCAGCGGGAGAAGGCCGCCGAGGTGAACAAACGTGCTCAGGCAGAGAAGCAGGCGATAGAGGATCGCATGCGCTCAATTGATACGAATTACGCTTGGCTGACAACGAATACCGCTAAGAAAGGGAAAGCGATCGATAGTTCATCTGATCGCGTGATTTCTACAAACACTTTCGACGACATCAACGCACCATCGCGGATCGACGATGATCGTGTAATTCAATTTACGGAGTGGGAACGCGTAAGCGGTGGAGACCGCGCTCTATCGGGGAAGAAATATCGGCTGCTTAAGGTAGCGGAGAAAGACGGGTCGGCGAAGTACACGTTTTTTTACCAGGCATCTACGACGAATTCAGAGGGCACGATGCAACAGCGCGATATTGCAGTTTCCGTTAAATTCAGCAACGATTCTGAGGTCAATTGGTCGAATACATTCAAGCTAAGTCCATCCTGGTCGGGACGACTGGTCGCCGCGCGCGAGTTAACCTCGCCGAATATTGAATATACGATAAAAGCCGTAACAATTGATCCCATGTGATTCGCTTTTGTAGTAGGAGTTTATCGCTCAATGACACGATTCAATTATAAGATGTGGCTTCTGAGATTACCGTCAGCGGTGTGCCGTTCACAGTTCTTTCGAAATCACGTCGAAAATTAGGAGTGTCGATATGAAGGATTTTCCAACCTCTAGCCACCTTAAAGGGCGAAACCGACACAAAACGGATGAGTTTTGTGCGGCTCTGCCTTAAATATGTTGATACTGGATGCCCGATTCTGGAGACTAGCTGGGCGCTACTTTCTTTATCCGGCATCTAGCAACCAGTATCCAGGATCGCGAAAACTTGTCGGTTTGAGGCGAAGCTTCGCTAGCCTGATTAAGCCACGCGATTCGTCGCGAGAGAACTTAACTCGTTCGGAGTCTCTTGCGTAATCATTCTGAAGTCGTCTCTCCGTATTCTCGGACTCCACTCATGCGGACCGCATAAGCGACCCGTATGGACGGGATCCACGCTAATGTGGGGAGAGCCTCGGGTAATCCGCATCGAAAATTGTGCCGGCTGCGGCATATATATCCTTCAGAATCTACTGCGTTATTAATTTTAAGTCGCCTAAGAGTCGGACCCCTTGCAATCCGGTTTACTTTCCCAAATGAGACCTGTGCCTTGAAGAAATGCCTTATTTATACCTTAAAACTATTGCTGATTCTGGTGATGGTTTACGTGACTTTCGGGTTGATTCACGCGCTTGTTAAACTTGGCCTGGATATGGGATATGAATATTCTATGCATATCACTGGAATCGGATTCTGTGCAGGCCTGGTTTTCTTCTCGCTAGTCTCACCGTTTATGAGGTTTTACGTTCTGGGACATGAACTTACCCACTGGTTCACGGCGAAACTTTTTCGGCGCCGGACAGGTGGACTTAAGATTGGAGCCGATCACGGGAATGTCCGCGTAGATCGACCGAATTTATGGATTATTCTCTCTCCCTATCTGATACCGTTCTATACCGTCGTATGGCTGATTATTATGAGTATTATTCATATTTGGGTGGATAACGTCGATTTTTTTATCACGTTTTACGCGGGCTTGGGATTATCCTACGCATACCATATCGTAATGACTTTATTGGCATTGTCGAAGAGTCAAAGTGACCTGCTATTTCACGGGCGCGTATTTTCGGTCTGCCTGATTGTAATGGTAAACTTTATGATTCTATTTGCAGGGGTATCTTATTTCTCTAACAATCTCCAAAACGGATTCGTGTTGCTGAAGAAATCCTATCATTTGCAATCGAAGTTGATTAGAAAACTCTCAGGCCAGCTAGAAAGATCTATACGATGACCGGAAACACAGACCAGAATATAGAGGCACTCGTCAATTCCTCATTCGAGAATTTCAAGAGTTACTTCGAGCCCGGAGAAAAAGTTCAGGGAATCGTTTCCGCAGTAACGAGGAAGGCTATCTTCGTCGACATCAATGCCAAAAGCGAAGGCGTTATCGATTGCACGGAACTCGCAAGGCAGGGAATACCAGAGCCGAAGCCAGGTGATAGCATTGAGGCTTATTTCCTTCGCACTGGCAGTGGGGGTGAGTTTTGTCTTTCGATCGAACTGAAAGCGGCGAATATAGACGACCGCGCGCTTGCCGATGCATATGCTTCAAAGATTCCAATCGAAGGAAGAGTTGAAGCGGAAAGGAAAGGTGGGTACGAGATTCAGATTGGAAGTCATCAGGCATTTTGTCCGTACTCACAAATAGATTTATACGCGTCTCAGGACAAAACAATTTACATCGGTCAGCGATACTCGTTTCTGATATCAGAGTATAACGAGTCCAATCTCGTTGTATCACGGCGGAGTTATCTGGAGGCCGAGCATGAGAAACTAAGGAATCAGCTGAAAGAAACGCTTCGGGAAGGAGATGATATCGAGGGAACCGTACGGAGAGTTATGGATTTCGGTGTGTTCGTGGATATCGGTGGAATTCAGGGACTCGTACCAATGAGTGAGATTGCCTGGAGTAGGGTAAACGACGCGAATGAACTCGTGCGGGTCGGCGAGAAAGTGACCGTGAAAGTGCTGAAAATCCAGTGGGAATCCGAACGTATATCATTGAGTTTGAAGCAGGTGGGTGGCGATCCGTGGGGGCGCGTACAGGACAACTATCATGAGACCAAACAGTACCATGGAACCGTCCGAAAACTGATGGAGTTCGGCGCGTTCGTTGAACTCGAGCCGGGTATTGACGGATTAATTCATATCTCAAAGCTCGGTGCCGGTAAACGGCTTTCACATGCGGCCGAGGTTCTGAAAGAAGACGAAGAGATCAACGTCTATATTGAAAGTATAGATGCTGAGAGACGCCGTATATCGCTGTCGCTCGAGAATCCGCAGCAGGGGCGTACGATGGATATTGAGGGTGCGGCGCTCACCGTCGGCGAGGTCATCGAGGGTACTGTTGAGGACATTAAACAGTTTGGTATTTTTATAAAAGTGACTGCATCGCGATCCGGGCTGCTTCATATCAGTGAGATACCGTTTACCGGTAACGCGAACAAATTACGAGAGATGCACAAGAAATTTCCGATCGGGGAAAAGACCAAGGTCGTGATCAATAGTATCCGCGAAGACAAAATCTCGCTTTCCTTACCGGAGTCACTCGGGGAAAACGAAAGCGAGTATCGCGAATTTCTTGCCAACAAGGAGTCCGGCGAGCTGGTGAGTCTCGGTGATCTGTTCGGTGACTTGAAGGTAAAGAAAAAATAATATCAAGTCACGAAATCAGCGCGTTTTTCGTATTGCTGTTCTCCTATCACCCCTCGCTGTTCAATCTCCAATCGTCAGTCGTCAATCGTCAATCCCAAATGTTCTCCCATCGCATCCTCCCAATTTCCTCTCGGTTGCTTCAGGATCCTGTCAATTTTCGCGCAATCGAATCTGGAGTTAAGTGGTCGCGTTGCGGGGGCGGGGAAGTCGCTCGTCTTACATGGCGTGACAGTTGTGGCGTAGCCTAGACGTTCGACGATGAATTTCGCGACATCGTATCGGGACGCGTACCCTTGCGCAGCGAACAGATATAACCCTTCGATTTGGTTCTCAACGATCTCGGATACGGCCGCGGCCGCTTCTTTTGTTGAGGTAGGCGAACCAAACTGGTCGGAAACTACTCTAACTTCCTCAGTAGCCGCCGCTCTCTCGCGTATTTTCGTGACGAAATTGGTCCCGGCCGGGCCGTATGTCCATTCGACACGCAATATGCATGCCCGACACCCTGTTTCCTGTAGGAGAATCTCCCCTTCGTATTTCGATTTTCCATACAGGTTAATCGGGTTGGCTATATCGTCCTCGGTATAGCTTCCATCTTTCGTGCCGTCGAATACGAAGTCGGTACTCACGTGCACTACAAATTTATCATCGCGGGCGGCGAGTCGACCAAGTTCCTGGACAGCGAGCGCGTTGACTTCGCGCGCCGATTCGTAATCGCTTTCAGCACCGTCAACATTGGTATACGCCGCGCAATTGATGATTACTTGTGCGCTACGAACCGCAGATTCGAGGTCCGTTGAGTCGGTTATATCCCACGCCGGTCGCCTATAGGGATAGACCGGGTAGTTACATTCAACCAGGGACGAGGCGACCGCTGTGCCCAGCATGCCATGGCTACCCAATATCGCTACCGTTTGATTCATCATGACTTGAAAGATAGTGTAAGTTTTTCAATATTCTAATCCAGATAGACGTCAATGGATCCCATTGTCAAATTGTACAAGGTTAAGGAGATGTGAAACATGAAAGTTAAGTTGTCGATGTTGCTTCTGTTTATCGGTATTGCTGGTTCTGCAGAGCAGGTTCTTCCTCCCGATACCTGGAAGGATGCCCCGAATCCACTGGCGAGCGCGGATGCTGAGGTCGGCGGTGAGATCTCCATATTCGCCGGCCCCAATCCCCAGAGTTTTAATTACTATCTCGATAACAACATGTTCAGTGCGCAGGTGTTCTCGCTCATGTATGAGACCTTGCTTTCCCGTAATCCACTAACGCTCGATGACGAGCCGGGGCTCGCAGAGAAGTGGTCTATTTCGGATGATAAGAAAACGTTTACCTTCTGGATCGACAAACGCGCGCGCTGGAGTGACGGAAAATCGATTACAGCCGCCGATGTTAAATGGACGTTCGATGCGATTATGGACCCGAAGAACCTGACCGGCGTACACAAAGTTTCTCTCGAAGTCTTCCAACCGCCGGTCGTCGTCAGCGACTATGAAATTAGATTCACAGCCAAAGCGGTTCACTGGAAAAACTTGATGGCCGTTGGCGGATTTCAGATCCTGCCTCGTCATATTTTTCGAGAAAAGGATTTCAATAAGATAAATTTCGAGTTTCCTGTGATCTCCGGACTTTACAAACTGGGTGATATTAAAGAGGGGATATACGCAACGCTTGAAAGGCGATCAGATTGGTGGGCACGAGATTTATTGCGGAATCAAGGTACCGGAAATTTCCAGACCGTTAAGTTCAAGTTCTTCGCTGAACGTGAGAACGCATTCGAATCATTTCTGAAGGGGCAGATTGACCTTTATCCAGTTTATACGTCGCATTTGTGGATTAATAAAACGACCGGTGAAAAGTTCGATCGAAATTGGATAATTAAACAGAAGATATTTAATCGCCAACCAACTGGATTCCAGGGATTTGCGATGAATATGCGGAAACCCCCATTCGACGATGGCCGAGTTCGAAAAGCGATGGCGCATCTCTTAAATCGCGAGAAGATGAACAGTTCACTGATGTACAGTCAGTATTTTCTACACCGGTCCTATGTAGAAGACCTATATTCTAAAACTACCCCATGTCCGAATCCCTTGATTGAATTCGATAAGGGCACTGCAAGAACGTTATTGGACGCCGCCGGATGGATCGTGAATCCTAAGACCGGGATACGCGAGAAAAACGGTGCCCCTTTCCATTTTAAGTTCCTGACTCGAAGTGCGACAAGCGAGAAGTTTCTGTCCGTATATGCCGAAGATTTGAAGGACGTCGGTGTCCGGCTAGAGATTGACAAGAAGGATTGGGCTGCGTGGTCAAAGGACATGGATCAGTTCAATTACTCGATGACATGGGCAGCGTGGAGCGGGGGGACGTTCAAGGACCCTGAAGGAATGTGGGCCGCTAAAGAGGCGGATCGTCGGGCCGGTAATAATGTTACTGGCTTTAAGAATGAGCGCGTTGATGAGTTGATTGAGCAGCAAAAAACCATTTTCAATATCGAAAAACGTAACGCGATTAATCGCGAGATCGATCAGATCGTCTATGACCAATTCCCCTACGTTCTTCTCTGGAATATCAACTATACGCGTCTGCTATATTGGAGTAAATTCGGAACGCCCGAGACAGTGCTGTCGAAGTTCGGCAGTGAAGGCTCTGCGTATAGCTACTGGTGGTTCGACGAGGATTCCGCCGCGGGCCTTGACGATGCAATCGAGAGCAAGCTATCGCTCCCGAATAAACCTGATTCCGTTGTGTTCGACGAGGTCTTTGAGGGGCACTAGCCTGATCTATGCACGAACTTTCTACTGCGAGCACGCATTGTACATGACCTAAATGAGTTGCAAAGAACCCAAGACTTTGAAATAGCTCGCTATTCCTTCAGCCTTGAAACCTTCGTAACTCATTGATCTCAATCACACTGTGAACTCTCGTGACGAAATTCGTTCGGAGTCTCTTACGCAATCATTTTTAAGTCGTCCAGGAATTGTACCGCTTGCGGTATATGTAAGGTTGCAAAGGTGTTGGAGTTCGCGCTTCAGCGTTTTTTTAGGTATAAGGTTGGCAACTAGAATGCCGGTTTTCGTGATAGTAACCCCGTCCGTCGAGACCCGCAAAGGTGCGTCACTCACTTGCCTGAAGTTTCATAGAGCTGAATGAATTTTATTAAGATTTATCGCTTGGTCAATATCCAACAGTAAAATCGCCAATCGTCCCGCTTATGCCGGACAAATCATAAATCTAAAATCGAAATTTTCCCAACATGGAACGTCTAGACTATTTCATCCGGCGGTTAATACTTATCATCCCAACCTTCATCGGAATTACATTTATTTGTTTTAGCCTTTGCCAGTTCGTTCCTGGTGGTCCCGTAGAACAAATGATCATAAAGATGCGGGGAATCGGCGCCGGCGAAGGCGGTGTTCAGTCCGGCGACAGCGGATCGATTTCAGAGGAGTATGTGCGGGAGTTGAAAGTCCATTTCGGCTTCGATCAGCCGCTGTACAAGCGGTATTGGCACTGGCTTGTTCGAGACGCCGTCGGGATGAAGATGGAATCCTATAAGTTTCCGAATAAGACGGCATGGCAACTGATTAAAGAGCGATTTCCCGTTTCACTTATCTTCGGCATTACAGGCTTTGTTCTTACCTATATTGTCTGCATTCCTTTGGGAATAGCGAAGGCAATTCGAAATGGTAGTACCTTCGACTTTATATCGAGTGCTGTCATTTTTATCGGATACGCGATTCCTGCATTCGCCTTCGGGATGGTTTTGAAAATGTTGGTTTGCGGAACCGTCGATGGTTTCTGGGATATTTTTCCGGTTGCCGGTTTCCAATCAGATAACTTTGATTCCCTGCCTGTAGGAGCGAAAATAACAGATATATTTATGCACATGTGTTTACCGGTCACGTGCTATATGATCGGTCATTTTGCGGTATTAACACTGCTGATGAAGAACTCGCTTCTTGATGAAATTGGGAAGGATTATATACGTACTGTGCTCGCTAAAGGCGGGAGTTCTCGACGCGCCATATGGGGGCACGCACTTAGAAACGCATTGATCCCGATTGCGACAGGATTCGGCGGTGTTTTGAGCATTATGTTCGTCGGTTCCGTCATCATCGAGCAGGTCTTCGAAATTCCGGGGATGGGGAGACTGAGTCTGGAGGCCATCGTCGGCCGTGACTACGCGGTTTTCATGGGAATCCTAGCTCTTACCTCTCTTCTTACTCTCCTCGGTAACATCCTATCCGATTTCTGCTACGTCCTTATTGATCCGAGAATCAACTTCCAATCCTGACCAGCGCCCCACGCATGATGAGCCGTTAGGGGCAGACCTCTAGTTTTAAGTTTTTACGAGCAATCCTTCTTTTACCGGGCAGTTTTTCACCCCGCCAGGCTTAATCTTTTCGAGACAGCGATGAAAGGTGGATAATAAGCAAAATTGTCTACTGGACTGATAACCCTACCGTCGTTCCGGGAAAATAAAGCCTAAAAGTAGATCGGACCCCGCATGCCCCGTAGTATTTACGGCTATCGCAAATGGGAATTCTAATGAGCCTTCTGCACACGTTTAGCCGAGTCAACCAAATACTAGCCAACGATTAACTATTCGTTGGACTCAACTGTCTGGTTCGATTTCTAACGGTAAACGTCTTTACGATCCCTAACTCTGGAGATCCAGACGGTGGGAGCAGTGGTCTCGACTTCGTATACGATCCTGTAATTGCCAACCCGTGCACGATAACTTCTTTCGGTCCCCTGAAGCTTCCGACAATCTGCGCGAAATGGATTTTTCGCAAGCGACTCAATTACGCGGAGAATCTTGGGTACTGCCTTTTTGTCGATTCGGCGACAAGGACTTTATAGGAGTCCATCTTGTTCCAGACTAGACTTTAATTTCGCTAAAGTTATCGTTGGTTCATCCCCGTCAATTATGGACATTGTCTTGTAACTCAATCATTGCTCCTTGATTCACCTGAATCAGCCCGCGCTTTGGCCGGTCAAGATCAATAATAATGAAAACAATTAATGTGATCAATAAAGAGATCAACACAATTGGCGCAAAAATACGTTTGCCACTTAGGCCTGCTGAATAACCCAATATTCCTCCAGATGAAATAAAGACAACGAAAAGCAGAATTAGGACTACTTCCGGAACATGCATTTGAAGTAATGCATTCCTCTTTCCCTGGCTATCTATGACATCATTAAGAGATTTGACAAACGCTCCAGTTGTTACCGCTCGTGGATCGTCATTTGTTGCTGATATGGCTAATGACCAAAGTTTACTTTGAACATCGATAATTTTATTACTGTAGGTTTTGCGCTCTTCGTCTTTCGTAAAATCTAATTTTCCGATTTCAACACGCAAATCGACATATCTCTTAAAATACTCATTGGCTTCATTTTTATATTTATCTGGCAATAATTGAACCCGCAATATAGCGGTCCCCATAGCACTAGCTTCGTCAATGAGGGCCATACTTCGATTATCGAATCGCTGCATAGACATACTAAATGTAAAGCCAAGGAGGAGGGCGAGCAAACCCAGTATGCTTGCCTGAATAGAGCCGGTGAGCGCTTTAACTTCACTATCAGTGCTACCTTGAATAAAACGACCAACTCGAAAACCTGCCTCATTAAACATGATAATAGCTATAAAGAGAGTTGCTGCTATTGCTACACTGCTATAGCCGTATAGTAATTCTTGTTGAATCATAAATATTCCTCATTTGCCCAAAGGCCGAAAATTAACAGGTCAGACCCGAATGGCGTACCGGATTTGCGTATACGAATGACGTATCCTTTAACATGAAATCCCCGGATGATCTGAGCGAAGGCGAGAAAAAGATGGCGCTCTTTCTCACCCCTTTCGCACGTGAAAAGAACGTGGCCAACAATCCAGTCAGGCCGTTAGTGGTGAGATATTCTATGACATTATCAGAGTATAGAGCCGAGGTCTTTAGTTCAATGTAGAAACCCGGGTCCTGTGGGCCCGGTCACCGGCAATTGGCTCCGCCTTAAGAATGCCTTGGAAATCGCGGTGGCGAAGCCATGAATCGGGCGTAAAGCCGGGGCCTATGGCTCCGGATAGTCCGATTCAAGCGATT
>JAJFLP010000097.1 GCA_021772635.1 Verrucomicrobiota bacterium
GTTTCGTTAATTTTTAACCGAGGCTGCGAAGCGGACTCGGACGGTTGCTCCCTCTGAAACTTGAACCGGTTTGAGGCTGTTTTTAATGTAGGAGGCTACTCCCGCAGGCGATCTTATTTTTTTCGGTATCGTTCCGAAATAGTCGTTATCGCCTGCGGGAGCAGCCTCCTATCATTAGGGCTACCTGGAACCCAATTTTCCTATTATATTAACCGGGGCGGTACGGCCCGGACGATTGCTCCCTCTGAAACTTCGTGGATTTTCGATTTTCGATTGACGATTGACGATCGGTATATCTTCTGGAAATCGTCTGCTTGCAGTCTAAGTGGCGTTCGTGTATTATGTTATTGAAAGAGTATAACTAATCCGAACCCCCTTTTGTTTATGGAAGTAGATCAAACAGCCAGACTTTTGATAACGTGCCCGGATCGTCCGGGTATCGTCGCTGCGGTGTCGAATTTTTTCTACAACCACGGCGCGAATATCACCGCTTTGGATCAGCACTCGACTGATCCAGAAGGCGGCACCTTCTTTATGAGGCTGGAGTTCCAAACCCCGCATATTGATACGTCCTGTTCTGTTCTTGAAAGGACGTTTGCTGATGCCGTAGGTGAAAGATACAGCATGGACTGGCGAATGAGTTACGGAGCTAATCGCAAGAAGATGGCGATTATGGTTTCGAAGTACGACCATGCCCTTCTGGAATTATTATGGAGGGCATCCCGCGGCGAACTGGCGGCTGACGTGACGATGGTTATCAGTAATCATCCGGATCTTGCCGGTGCGGTTGAATCTTTTGACGTCGAGTATCATCACGTGCCGGTAACGCCGAAATCCAAGGCGGACGCGGAAGCTGAAGTGATAAAATTGCTTGATGGCAAAGCTGATTTAGTGGTGCTTGCGAGGTACATGCAGATTCTCTCCGCGGACTTTGTGGCGCAATACCCTTACCAAATAATCAATATTCATCATTCCTTCCTACCCGCGTTCGTCGGCGCCAATCCTTATCGTCAGGCCTATGATAAGGGAGTGAAGCTTATCGGTGCAACGGCACATTATGTCACAAGCGAATTGGACATGGGCCCGATTATCGAGCAAGATGTTATTCGGGTGTCACATCGGCAATCGATAAGGCACCTGATGGAGTTAGGGCGCGATATAGAACGCAATATTCTGGCGCGCGCCGTCAAGTGGCACCTGGAAGATCGTGTAATCGTCTACGGCAATAAAACCGTGGTTTTCGGTTGAAAGACTGCAAGCAGTCGAATTTTTGTCCGTGTGGACGCAATTCCACTCTTACAGAGCCAGGGTCAGATCCAGCGAACTTTTCGTTTGATTTTCTTCGTAATCGTACTCGCAATCATAATCGTCATCCCTTTCCAATTTTCACCTCGGAAAACCAAAAAGATTACGAGTACGAGCAAGATCGCGAATCGGAATGTTCGCTTATTTTAGGCCCGCCTTGTAATGCGTAGGCGCGTCATCCCGTATGCGAGAACGACACCCCGCCATAGAGGCGGAGTTTCGATAGCCCAACCATCTCTTTCCTTCGGATAGAAAGTATGTCGATTCCCAAGAACGTCCCGGTAATAACCGGTAACAATATTTCTGTTCAATACGGAGAACATCAGGTTCTCAACGCCGTCGATTTTGTCATTCGCAGTCACGAACGCGTCGGCTTGATCGGTCGTAACGGTTCGGGTAAATCGACGCTTATGCGCCTATTAGCAGATTGCGATGCCCCGGATACAGGGGAACTCACCCGCAGACGCGATTTGACGATTGGCTATCTTCCGCAGGAATTTGAACTTGATCCCCAGCTATCCGCGACTGCGAATATCCGGGTTGGTGCTGCGCATATTCTTCAATTGCTGGATGAATATAGTGCCGGACCGTCCGACTCGAAACGCGCAGACGTATTGGAAAAAGAGATCGCGGTGCTTGACGGCTGGAATCTTGATGTTCGCATTCAAATCCTGATGGACGCCTTCAATGTCGAGGAAATAGACCGCCCTCTATCAACTTGGTCTGGAGGTGAGAAGCGACGTGTTGCGGTCTGCCGTGCGATTATAGCGAATCCCGATTTTCTGATACTCGACGAGCCCACCAACCACCTTGATATCGACTCCATTGAATGGTTGGAGAGGTATTTAGCCGATTATGGCGGCACCTTGGTTATGGTAACCCATGATCGTTATTTCCTCGACCGCATCTGCTCACGAATTCTGGAATTAGAATCGGGGTCTGTTTACGCGCACGCTGGCAGTTATACGAAGTTCCTGACATATAGCCTTCACCGCAAAGCCAATGAGCAGCGACAGGAAGACCGGCGACAAGGGTTTCTGAAACGGGAGTTGGAATGGGTGCGCCGGGGGCCGAAAGCAAGGACAACAAAGAGTAAGGCTCGGCTAAACCGCTATGATGAAGCCGTAAGTCAAACACCTTTTTCGCCGTCCGCAGAAATCGATCTTATTATCCCGGAGGCGGAAAAGTTGGGAAATAAGATCGTCAACCTACTGCATGTGGGTATGCAGTTGGGGGATAAAGAGTTAATCTCAGGTCTTTCATTGAATATTCAATTCGGTCATCGCATCGGAGTCTATGGCAGGAATGGTGCCGGTAAGACGACTTTGTTGCGAATGATTATGCGGCAGCTAAAGCCGACTTCAGGGACGATTGAAGTTGGCGCACTTACGCGGTTCAATTATATTGAGCAAGGACGTTCTTCCCTGAACTTCGACAACACGGTTTTCGAGGAAGTGGGCGACGGGCGAGACTATATAAACCTGGGCGGCCAGAGATTGTCGGTTTGGGCCTACTTAAAACGATTTCTCTTCTCCGACGAACGTATTAAGACGAGGGTAGGGGAGCTGTCCGGCGGAGAACGGAGCCGACTGCAGCTCGCGAAGAACTTAAAGGATGGCGGCAACTTCCTTATTCTCGACGAGCCCACTAATGACTTAGATCTAATGTCATTACGAATTTTGGAAGAAGCGCTATGCAGTTTTCGAGGTTGCATTATCGTGGTGAGTCACGATCGCTATTTCCTCAATCGTGTTTGCACAGGGTTACTTGCTTTCGATGATACCGCAGAGGTTCGGTACTTCGGCGGTAATTACGATTACTACCGGGATCACCGCGGGACCAAGATCGGCCAGAGTGATGATATCGTTGATGAATCAGTGTCAGCAATAGCAACGGCTAAGACAGCCGACCGTCCACGAAAGCTTTCGTGGAAAGAAGCGCGCGATCTTGAGACGATAGAGCCCAGGATCGCTGAACTTGAACAAGAGACAAGTGGCCTGGAGTCGTTGTTTTCACAAGATAACTTCTATGAGCAGCACAGCAATGAAATTACAGAATTGTCCGAGCGTTTAGAAGGTCTCAAGAAGCAGGCGACGCTGTTATACGGCAGGTGGGAAGAGTTGGAGGCGAAAGAGAGAAGTTTCCTCAATTCCAAGACAACGTGAAGTTTTGCTTCAAAATACGCGCACATCATAAAGGGTCGTTTACGATGGAATGTAAAGATTGCGGGAGTTATATCCCACAGAATTACGATTATTGCCCGAGTTGCCGACGTAAAGTAGAGGCTGTCCATGGCAACACGAAGACCGAGGACACGATCCCACCGCCGCTCCCGGACGTGATAGACGTTGAAAGCGATATAAAAGAGGTCAAGGATCTGGATTCAACCAAGACATGTCCATACTGCGCTGAAATCATCAAATTGGATGCGATAATTTGTCGTTTCTGCAGAATGAATTTGAGGACCGGAAAAGCAATAGAATCGGCGGGCAGTCCGAGTGACCAGTTTTTTAACGTTCTTAGATTCGGTTGCCTAACCTTACTCTCAATTCCTGTCGCACTGATTCTGCTACTCCTCTTCCTGTCAAGAGGATGCGGAACGTTTTGACTGGTTGCGGAGTTCAAAGTTTAAGAGTTTCCCTCAACTGACGGATAAAAAACAGGTTATTCATAGAACTGTGTCTTCTCGTTGCTACCGTTATTAATAATTACCACGGAGGCACGGAGACAGAAAAGACGAGATCAGTGAAGTCGATGATCCAGCTACTTAGCCGGAATTAAGTAGCCGAATCATCGACTTCACTGATGACTTATTTAATGAGTTCGCCGGAGGTATCGTGCTTCGGGGGCAACTTACTGCAAATATCGTCAACGCAACATTGGAGTTAGCATAAGGCTTGAGCATGCGGGTTGCCCCAGGGAGTTTATAAAACAAGCTTTGTCATGAGTCAACTTTACGCAGAAATATATTTCTTTAGTGTGCTCGATAATAAAGTCATTTTTTAGTTTGGCACTTCGCCGAAATAAAAAATCTCCAACGCCATTTTTTTCTCCTTCGCTCCGTGGTAAATATTTGCATCGTAGTTTGGTTCAGTCGGGAGGGGCAGAGTTCTAGGACGAGGTTTAAAAACTTCGAACGCGGAACCGTGAAACAGGGGGGTCCGTTTATGGTGTTTTAACTTTTGAACCGTGAACCTCTCAACAGTGAACGGTTTACGGTATACCTATGCAAAAGTTATCGTTCAAGAAATACGGCACTGGGCCACCACTTTTTATACTCCACGGTCTTTTTGGTTCCGGTGATAACTGGAGGTCGCAGGCGCGGGTACTCGGGCGTTCTTTCACCGTTTACGCCGTCGATCTCCGAAATCACGGCGATTCTCCGCATCATATAGGCATGGATTATCCGGTGCTTGCCGGAGATGTCATTGATCTTATCGACGCGGAAGGTTTTGGAAGGGTTGATTTGCTGGGACACTCCGTGGGCGGGAAGGTCGCGATGCAGGTAGCCACGAACGATGTAAATCGGGTCAATCGGCTCGTTGTGGTAGACATCGCACCTAAGTCCTATCCGCTGCCGCATAGAAAAACGCTTGATGCGCTGCAAAACCTAGACGTTTCGAAGATTAAATCTCGAAAGCAGGCAGATGATGCTCTAAGGGATCAGATAACGAACAAGCGCGTAAGAATATTTCTATTGATGAATCTGGTACGAGGGGAGGATAATTCTTTTCGCTGGCGTATGAATCTGGCAGAGATCGCAGAAAAATACGCGGAACTGTGTCGCGCACCGGATTGCAGGGTTCCATTTCCCGGCCCAAGTTTGTTTATCAAGGGCGCCGACTCCGGGTACATCCTTGCTGAGGATATGGACGCTGTTAAAGAGCACTTTCCAAATGCCTCATTGCAAATCATTTCCGACTGCGGGCACTGGCCGCACGTCGAGTCGCCTGATGCCTTTGCTGATCTTGTTTTGCAATTCCTTACAACCGAATAAGTTCCGAGAATGATGGAAATCTGGATAAGCGAAACGTGGCAAATGATAAACGCAAGTGCGCCGTGGCTGCTCATTGGATTTCTGTTTGCCGGAATTTTGCGTGTACTGGTTCCTGTCGGGATAGTGAAGCGTCACCTTCAGGCACCGGGATTCAAGTCAGTCCTAAAATCTTCCATATTCGGTATTCCGCTGCCTTTGTGCTCGTGCAGTGTTATTCCGGTAGGTGTGTCACTGCGCAAGCATGGCGCCAGTCGTGGTTCTACCGCGAGCTTTTTTATCAGCACCCCGGAGATAGGGGTGGACTCCTTTCTGTTAAGCTACGTCCTCCTGGGACCGCCTTTAGCTGTGATACGTGTCGTCGCCGTGTTTTTCTCTGCAATCGGCGTGGGTGCTGCGATCGATCGATGGGCTGGTGAGTCAGATGCGGGTGATGTTGATTCCGTTGTTAGCGACGGTCGCTGCTGTAGCGGATCGGAGACGGAAGAGTCAGAAAACGGTTGTGCTGAGAGGGGTGATATAGGTGCTGCGGCGAAGAAGGTTATTCATTTCGCGTATGTCGAGATTTTCAACGATCTGGCTGGTGTCTTAACGTTGGGTTTTATTGGAGCCGGGCTCGTCGCTGCCGTTTTTCCTGCAAATTTATTCAGCGAACTAAATCTGCATCCGATTGCAATGATGGCTATGGTACTGGTGGTAGCGTTGCCGACTTATGTGTGTGCAACATCGTCAACGCCTTTGGTGGCGGCACTTTTGGCAAAAGGGTTAGATCCGGGCGCGGCGCTGGTTTTTCTTCTGGCCGGACCGGCTACAAATGTCGCGACGGTACTTGCTTTAAGGAAGGAACTCGGTTCGAGAGGCGTCGCCATATATGTAGTCGGACTGATGAGTATAACATTAGTCGTGGGCGTTGCGACCAGCTATCTTTTCCGATCATCGGAAAGTTTCGGTTTTAGTCTTGGTGGTGCTGACTGGGCTGCGCACGAATCGCACAACGTTGTGTCTGGAATTATTCTGACATCTTTACTCGCTTTCAGTCTAATAAAGCGACTATTTCGAAGTGTCAGTAGATCACCTGCTTAATTGATGGTATACTGAGCATTATCGAGTTTTTGAAATACCGTTTCCGCCGCGGCTCAACATAGACCTTAGGTGATAAGTTAAAAGTCGTCTCTCTCCGCACGGGCAGTCTAATATAATCCCGTCAGTTCAGTCGGTCACAAATTCGGGTTAAAACAGGAGATCTGACAATTGAGCGCAGATGTAAAAGAAATCGTCGTTGCAATGGACAACTCGCGGTATTCGTTAAGTGCTGCCGCATGGGGGGCGCATTTGACCCTGGCGTTCGGCGGAAACCTCACGTTGGTGCACGTTCTCGAAGTGCGCCACCTCAATACTGCTTTTTTCGCGGATCTATCGTCTGCACTTGGGGTTTCACCCGTTGACCATTCGTATGAGAATTATGAAAACGCAATCGAAGAGCGGGGGAAGAATATCCTTATGGCTGGTGAGCAGGTTGCACGGTCGTTGAATGTGACACCGAAAACTGTACTGACGCGTGGTGTGCTTCACGAGGAAATTAAGACGATAACGAAAGAAGCAGATCTTTTGATTCTTGGCCGCAGGGGCGATCATTCCGGTTACGGTAGTCATTTATTCGGAGCAGAGGGTGAACGCGCGGCCAGGCACGTTGACTGCTCATGCCTGGTGGTACCCGAGAATTACGCAGCGATGACAAGAATCGTCGTCGGGATACACGACAGCGGCCCTTCCCGATCAGCGCAGAGATGGACTGAGCGCATACATGCTAGTTTCCCCGAGGCCGAAGTGAATCCGGTTCATGTTATTGAACTGGCAGATAAAAACTACCACGACCGCGGTATGGTCGAGCGGGTTGGGGATCAACCGGTCGAAGTTGTGACTGGTAATGCGGAATACGTGCTCGTCGAGAAATGTCGAGAGTCAGCGGAAACCACGCTTTGTATTATTGGCGCAACCGGTCATACACGCACCTTGAAGGAGATAATCCTGGGGACTACTTCGTTCCACGTGCTCCACAAATTGACTGGCCCGGTATTACTCGCAAGGTAGACCGCAGGAAGTCTATCTCGTACTTCCTATGCCATCCCAGAGAGTTCAGTTCCTCGCACCTTTTGGTATGCCGCGCATGCCAACCCCAGTACCAGCGCGATAACACCCCATTCAGACAGTGTTGGGACAGCATCTGCTGTATTGGCGGTAACGGATGCAGAACGAAAGGTGAATACTCCGTCCTCCTGCCCAGTATCGTCTCCGAAAAACACAAAATTACCTGTCGTGTAGGGATTGAACGGGAGCGGCGGACTACTGGTCGCCGGATTGAAGGTATAGGTTCGCAGCGAACCGGTCAGTATTTGGGTCAGCCCCGACCCGGTATCGGCCAACAATTGGTAGGTGCTCGACGCAACTCTCAATTCATAGCTGATATTATCGCTTGTAGTGATTGCGCCGGAAGTTTCACCGCGGGTGAATCCGTTGTTCTGAGCGAAAATGAGACCCGATTCGAATCCCAACTCGATGCCCTGATTATCGCTGCTTATCGCAATCACGCTGAATGCCGCACGGTCATTACTGGCGCTTGTTGTGCTGTCGAGGGATGCATTGAAAAATATGCTATAGCCGAGAGTTCTATCCAAAGTCGGGAATCCCGCGTTGACCAGCATCAGCGGAATCCCTGACTGATTGGCATAACCAGAATACTCGGCGCCGTTCGCATCCGTATCCACCTGGACTCCGCCCGTAACGGTTGATTCACCGACCGCCACGGGAACCCCAAAACTGTTTATGGCTGCTCCGGCCAGTGCACCTCCGGCGCTCGGCAGACCTGTCCCGTCATATAGCGTAAGCGAGGTGGTGCCGGCGTGTATTGTTTCGAATAGTGATAGAAAAGCAATTAGAATATAAATTGAAAATTTACGCATAAAAAACCTCCAGAAGTACTCAAATTGACCCGTTGAGTGAATGCAATACCATACCTTCGCTATCTGCCGATTCAATATAAGCCTGGCATCGGGTCAGTTCTTAGCCTTGTCACTGGTCGATTATTCTGGAGGCAGTCTGTTTCTGAATGTGGGAGGCGGTGTACCCAGCGGCGGTTAAGGGTGTAAAAATATTAAAGAGAAAGGCGTTGGGGGCCGCGGCGACCCCAATAAA
>JAJFLP010000098.1 GCA_021772635.1 Verrucomicrobiota bacterium
GAATAACGCTGCGCCAAGATCCAGGCCCGTTACCTTGAAACCAACTAAACTGGAGGGCGCGTTATTCGTCAGTAAATCCTGCAGCGGACGCGTACTCGTATCAAAGCCTGCCGCCGATACCGTGTCCAAAATCCCCGTGTCACCAATCACCAGACCCGCACCAATGAAGCCACCAACTCCAGACGCGCCTAATAATGTCCGACCTACATCCAAGCCAGTGATCAGACTCGCACCGTTAAGAACTTGAACCGGACCGCGGACCGCTTCAGGGATCAGATTGAACACGTCGCCCAGAACCGTCTGCGCCAACGAACCTATATTATTAGGAATACCCGTACCGATGTCCACGAACATCTGCGGACCTTCTTCATACGAAAAACTGCCTTCCACAAAAACGTAGTTCGCTAAACTCAAGATCCCGTACTCAAGCGATACGCCCTTGCGCTGGTTTCCGTCAAAATCGAGTTTCACCGTCCCACTGCCCGCAGGAACCTCGAAGAAACCATCACCCACATTCAATGTACTGTCACCATTCGTGTCTTCCCCCGCATCGAGAACGCCGTTTCCATTGACATCCTCATCAAAGCTGACTGTGAAATCAACCACCGGCGGGCCGTACTCTTTTCCGAAGAACTCCCAGTTCTCGCCGTTATTGAGGTTCAGCGTCAACTCACGGCCGGTCAACGCAACGAACTCATCACCACCAACAAACTCGAAAGAATCTACCGTTGCTTTGGCTGCCGTAAACTGTGGAATTCGGAAGTCAGAGCCCAGCCCCTCGAGCACCGCGTTGAACGTCGGATCGAATAGTGCGGCACCCACGTCCAAGCCCGTTACCTTGAAACCAACCAGACTGTCCGGCGCGTTATTGGTCAAAAGATCTTGTAATGGACGGGTTGCCGTATCAAAATTGGGGTCTGCGACCGTCGTCAGAATATCCGTATCGCCCAGCACCAGACCGGAGCCAATGAAACCGCTAACTCCGGATGCGCCAAGCAAAGTGCGACTGACATCCAAGCCAGTGATCAGGCTCGCGCCGTTCAGGACCTGGACCGGTCCGCGAACTGCTTCGGGAATCGAATTGAAGACATCGCCGAGCACGGTCTGTGCTAGCGATCCTATATTATTAGGAATACCCGTGCCGATGTCCACGAACATCTGCGGACCTTGCTCATACTCAAAGCTGCCTTCAAGATACGCATAGTTAAATAGATTCAGGAGACCGTAGTCAAGCGACACGCCTTTGCGTTGATTACCGTCAAAGTCAATGTACTGGGATCCAGTGGGTGTCGTTATCTCGTAACCGGCAATCTCGCCAAACTGGCCATCGCCGTCTGGGTCCTGGCCTGCTTGTTCCGCCGGAAAACTGGCGGCGAAATCAATCACAGCCGGGCCCAAACCGCCGGGCCAGGTGTCCGCGTTATTTAACTTTAGCGAAAGGCCTTTACCGACAAGCGTGACTCCCGCATCATTTCCACCGAGATAACTGAAACTTTCGGCATCGCCCTTTGCCGCCACAAAAACGGGGAGAAAGGAAAAACTCGGATCCGATCTCAAAAGTGGAGTGATCACTGTGAGCGAGATACTGAGATCGGCAATATGGAATCCGACCAGTTCCTGATCAGTCAGTGGTCTATCGAAATCCGGCGTCCCGTTGCCAATGAACGCCTCAATTCCAGACGCACTCAAGCTGGTTACCCCGACTTCGAGTCCTGATATTGATGATAAGTCGTTGAAAACTTCAAGACCGGCGGTGGTGGCAGCTAAATCGATCAAGGGCTGCATGAATGCTGTAGCTGCGCCAAGATTGGCAGGAAGCCCGGTTCCGATAGTGACTGTTTGGTCCGTTTCAACCTGGAAACTCAAGTCTCCCTTGAGATGAAGAAAGTTGAAAAAAGATAGGACCGTATCATCGGCGTGGGTCGAGCGCGTTGACCTGGAAAGCGTGGTAAAAAGCTCATTATTCAACGACAAAAGCTCCGCACCGCTATATCCATAGTCGTACGAATAAGCGTCGGAAGCTACTGTAAATGAAGATGATATATCGTTATAACCAAGCGTTAGCGGAGGGGGATTGGCTGCGTTTAGCGTAGTGACCAATTCATCGGTAAGTGTATTGGAGTCAGCCCTATTATCGAAAACTAACGGGCCGTTATTTTTCAATAATAGGGCTGACTCCATCGCCGTCTGGCCGGCTTCTGAAGCATCTTGATCAGACACATCATCGAGTATTTTATTCTCAATGACTGGGGATTCTGGGGACTCGGTTACCGGCGAAACTTGAGCACCAAGATCATCGGAAAGCGTCGAAAAAATATCCTCAACCTGCGCACCGGGATCGTAGACAGAATTCGAGTCTTCATCCTCGAAGAGGTCTTCGTCCACCGTTACAGGCTCGACATACTCCGGGACGCTCGAAAAATCATGGGACAAGTCACCCAACGGGTCACTCGCCGACAACAGAATTCTCGGCTCCAAAGTCTCAAGTGTAAATAATTGTCTATTCTCGCCCATCGGCAACGAGGCACTCCAGATAAGTAAATCACTTTAAGACGAAGGCAGCGCACGTCAGGTATAACTCACCGCCGAGCACTGCCCAAATTACCCCTCCGAAACTCTTAAAAACGACTTCCCGGATCATCCTAGCTTACCCCAAAAGAATCGGGTGTCAACTTGGGGCCGAATTTTTTCGAGAACCTAATGTGGTGTCTCCAAACAATGATTTATACGTTCTCATAGCCCTAAATCTTACTGGCTTCCAAACTTTAAACAAAATTTTACCACTCCTCAGAAACTTTTCCATTTTTACACACTAAAGTGTGAACTCCAACGGGCGCTACTTGCATACCAAAAGATTAGTGTTGTTAAGGTCCCCCGTTGGAGTTCACGCTTCAGCGTGCCTTAATCCAAGTGGCCTGTTATGTTAACCGGGGCGGTACAGCCCGGACGGTTGCTCCCTTGAAACTTAGGGGAATTTTAGATTTTCGATTGTTACTTCGTTGCCACCTTGCGGTAGCCCGTCTCTCCCGCAGTCGCGGGATCGGCTGCCGATTTTCGATTTTATTTATTTCGGAATTTGACAAAAAAAACTATGGATGAGCCCGTTTCGCATTGTAAAATGCGGGTTAAAAAGGAAACCCACTGGTGGGCTCCTCAGTAAGATTAATCGAAAACTTCGTCCGGCGGCAATTCGTCATAATACTATACCGATCGCACTCAGGTTTTCGGCAAGGCCTTCTGCTGGCCAGCAGAAGGCCGATTGAAATATATCGTTTCAGCCGCAGCGGATTTCGCTAGGCTCAACATAGATCTTGGCTGATAAACTCGAAGCTATCCAAAAATTGTACTGCATGTTGTCAAATCCCGATTCAGGATGTCCGAGACTCACGCTAATGCGGTCCGCACGAGCGGACTCAGAGAATACGGAGAGAGATCGTGGGCAGTTTACATTAACATCGCACCAGATGCTCCAGTTTAACACCGATTTACTATTTTTTCAGATACGGTGAAGCCGGTTTTACAAATCAGGTATTTCGACATTTTTAGGTATATCATATAATTATTCGCGATCTAAAATTTGTGGACTAATTTGTCGTTTGGGGTATACTATTGGTTTGGACAAAAATTGTACTGCAGAGGGGCTGTGTTTCTGTTTGACTGAGAAATTCAGCTGAACTACGCCGGACTTTTCAATCATAACCTACAAATCGTGTATTAAACTCTAACCTGGAGGAAGTCTCTTGCTTCGTAAGTGCATCATAGTCGCGTTCTTTTTCTTGACCACTTCAAACCTGCGTGCCAGTTCGGCGCAGAAGGAAGCACTACGTGAGACCTTAGATCAAGCGGGAGCGGTTCAGGAGAGTTTGCATCGCACTGAGACTGACCGGTTGAAGGCAACGGAATCCCTCATCCAGCTCGGCGAAGCGGTCAAGAAACTCGAACAGGACAAAGCGACTCTTGAGGTAAAGATTGAGCGAGATTATATCGAGCAGATAAGCCTTGCCGAAGAACAGATATTCGATGCAAGAAACCAACTCACTGCAGCCCGCGATGAGGTACGGGAACTTACGGAAAGCCTTGAGCAAATTCGTGCCAAAAAATTACGGCTCTACTCGAAGTTAGAAGATCAAATTGCGCAAATGTCCGTTGTAACGGATCCCATCCTTAAGAGTAAATATAACGCTTCTATCCGAAACTCCGAACAGCAGGTGCTTACGGCAGAAACCTCGTTCTGGTCTATCAAGAAGAAACTCCAAAGTGCGCAGCTAAAGGTTAAGTGGAGTGAAAAAGCCGTCGAAGCAGCCCAACGGATCATGGCCCACCTTGAAGAGATTGACCCGCCCCTCATGGCTCAGCTGCAGAAGCAGGCAAAACTGGAGTCGGAAGCACGATTATCCGCGGAGATGCAAAGACGCGGTACTACGGAAGAAAGGCGTTTGGATCAGGCACACGCGCAGTATGTCAGAGAAGACCAGAGAATGCGTGGTCAATTCGCGGACTATGCGGATGCTTCTCGAGAGCTGAATGAACGGATTGAATTACTCGGTCGTCAACTTACACAAACCGACAATGCTGTCATTCAAAAGCGAGCACTGATCGAAGAAGCAGAGGTCACCATCGATGCCACCACCAACCAAGCCGAGGAATTAGCGGCGCTCAAGGGTGTGCTTGAGGAAGAAATTGAGAACCTGGAAACCGAGATCTCTATTGCTGAGGAGGAAGCGGAGATACGCGCAGCGGAAGAAGCGGTTAAAAAAGCGGAACAGGAGGCGATAAGGCAGGCACTTGCCGACGAGAAAGAGCGCAAGCAAATCGCTCTCCGGGAGGCCCGAGAGTTCCGGAGAAGTCTTCGTGAAAAGGCGCGAGCAGAGGCTCAGGCCGCCAGAGAAGACGCGCGGCAACTAGCGGCATACGAACGCGGTGTTCTAAAGCGCTGGCGGATCGCCAGGAAGTCTATAGATAAAGAGAAGAAACACTTAGCCCAGGCGGAGAAGGCCGCCTCACGTTATCGGGGTATCGACCAGATCACGGGCGAAGAATTAGCGAGCGCCCAAGCCGATCTTGAGTTTCACAAACAGCAGCTTCAGACGGCAGATGAGAGTACGGATAGAACATACATCGAATTGATGGTGGATGGTGCCAAGCAACGCGTCGAAGCGCAAGAAATCGTGTATCAGGAATCTCAGGGTGAGTTGGAAAAGATCAACCGTGATCTCGCTACGGCGCGGAAGGTTTTGGCGGACGTACATTTAGAGGTTGAAGACCTTGAAATTGAGGCGACCGGAATAATCGAAGAACGTTGGCAGCTTTCAGAAGACGCGAAATGGAGTATGCGAGTGGGAACCGGATTCCGGTTTCTAGACGACGTTAAGTTCAGTAAATCCAGTCTCCGTAATTCAGGAAGTGCGAATACCGGTACATTTGTTTTTGGTCCCGGAGGGCCCGGGAACAATAACGTTGTGAACGGTCCGTACGGTGTGCAGAATATTCAGACAACAATTAACGACCTCGTCCAGGATCCGCGTTTTGAAGGACAAACCTTTAGTGATGACGGAGACTTCTCCACAGATATCGTCATACCCCTGGATACCACGATTGACTTTAACGGGAGTTCTGATAATTGGACCGGCGGAGATGGCGTTGGGACAGTTTTCGGTCTTGATCGAGTGCTCAGTTCCCGTGATGGATGGACTCTGAGCGTTGTAGGGAATTTGCAGTACCTCGGGCCAACACTAACTCGAACACACCGCGGGAGGATGACCGGAAATTCGCGGTTTACCACGGAGCAGACACTCCATACATTTGTTGACGTCGAAGACATCCCGAATGACAATATCTTTATCGGCGTTCCAAACCCCTCTTCTGGAGTTAATCCCGTAACGGCCGATAATACCCAATTCTCGATCGAGAATAATTTCGATCTCGATCTTTTTGTCCTCGATTTTGGGCTACGCTCGTCCTACGGGAATCGAAGATTGAAAGTCAATTTAGCAGCTGGACCGAGTATCAATTTCTCTCGAGTTAAGTCACGGCAGATATTGCGAGCAAGTTGGGACGAAATCAGCTCCAACATCCCGCCACCGTTTGCAACGCCGCCCGTAGTAATCCCGGCAGGAACGTATCGGGAAGATCTAGATGACTCGTCTAGCAGTGTAGTCATGGGCGGGTATGTATCTGCCGGCTGGTCAGTCGAGTTTATACCCGGATTCGGGGTTGCCGGTGACTTCCGTTACGATTTTCTCGACGACATCCTCGACACTGACCTTGCAGAAGTCGAACTTGACGACTTCAGCCTCCAACTCAGCGTATTCGTTAAGTTCTGAACTCAGCTCCCGGCATCTTCGCCGTTTACATGAGGATAAGACAAAATCCTCTTATCTGCTGTCAATAATGTCAGTCTATGGCAACGTGCCGTTGCGACTAAGGTGCGATCAACAGGATCCCGGTGAAACGGTTCAGGTAGGTTGTAGCTCTCAACAGCTATTTCATGGGATAATGGGATCGTTTGTGCATCACTATATTCGCATGCTTTTTCGATCCAGTCAGATACAGGGATCGTAAACGTTAATCGGCCGCCCCAAACCAGGCGGGCTATTTCCAGGGAACCCATGCTATCCCCATCAACATTTGATTTTCGAATATATCGCTCGAAATCCCTTAGGTGACACCTTAAAAGTCTTCCAAATATTGTACTGCTTGCAGTATAGATACGTAAATTCTATTCTCACCTTGAAAAATCGTATCGAGAGTATGTTTCCCAAGGCGATCGGGAGCGCCTTGTAACCACAGGAGGACATGGGTATCGACAAGAAATTTCACTCGTGCTCCATCTCCCACTCATCCGCCATGTCGTTATGAATCAGGTCGCCCCTGATAGTCACAGTATTCTTAAGCGCGCCGACGACCCCCGATGCCTGCTTATCTTTAAATGGCGTCACGACAACCAACGCCTGACCTTGTCTCGTAACAAGTAGGGACTCTTTTTTTCTATCGACTTCTTTCAACATAGAAATACATTTTGCCTTAAACTCTGAAATAATAATTGTTTTCATAATGAAGACTTAACCTAGTAAGATGACCAAGTCAAATAATATCAAAGGGATACGGCGTTAAAAATCAGGGCGGCCTCGACCCCTTACCTCACAGCGAAAAAACTGGTTATGTCAGCTACTTCGATCTGACCGCCAGTGATCGTAATTTCAGCACCCGGGGTCAGTGCCGTGATATCAATGGAATCGGACGTGGATGGGAGGGTGTCACCGATCTAATTTCCAGGGTCACTCCAATCTCCCCCGGCAGGATTCTTCCATGAAATAGCGGGTGATAAACTACGGACACGGACGTTTGAAAGGACCTCTGAAGGGAGCCTGGATCCCCAGGATTGGCTTCGGGATTGGCGGCGCCAGCGGAAACATTACGCCATCAGAAACAGGAAATTGGTCGGTGTTGGACGACGTGTCGTGTTTGGCGAAATGCTTCGTTTCACGGTTGGTATCGATCTTTTCCAATTTTGCGTGGGTGAGCACCTCGATAAAACCATCCGCTGGTAGCTGTAGATTGAATCTCGTCTCCGGCCGATTCGGATAGTTTTAGTCTTCGATTGAGCGTATTCTTCCAGTTTTATCTCACCTGCACAGTCCCAAGCATCTGCTTGCAATCCCCTCCCCGTCTAAGTTTAGCACAAAATATTGGTGCCATCCATAGTGAATTCTGCGTCAGGCCAAGTATAATATCGTTCTCAAAAATGCTTAAAACTAATTCGAAGTCTTGAGCGTCTCGCGCATTAATTTCTAATAAAAAATATCCAAGGTTATATAAATGATACAGCGACTGAAACTTAGCATTTTAATCGCGATGATATTAGGCGGTACCTTGAGTGCTGATGACAACTCAAGTTCACAGTTCCGTGAACTGAGTTTAAAGCAATTGCTTGAAACGGTTATGCAGCGGAACCACCAAATCGAAATACAAGCATCGGAAAACGAGATTCAAAAATGGAACGTAACAAGGGAGCGATCGATATTCGAACCTGCGTTGGTTGCGTCGGCGGAGCACCGAGAGAACGAGCGTGAGAACACCTCTGAACAAGCGCTAAACCTGGGGTTCAATATCATCACGACTCCGCGCTCAAATTTTGACTCGGAAGATAATCTATACAGCACCGGCATCGAAGGACTGTTCCCGCTCGGTACCCGATATGCCCTGCAATCACGAATATCGGACCTCGAGAATAATCTTAATTCGTTTGACAGTGAATTCGTCAGTTTCCTTGGGGTGAATATAACGCAGCCGTTACTTAAGAACGCTGGCGTCGACATCACTACCAGCGGAATACGAATTGCTACCGCTCAGAAAGATATTGCGTTGCAGGTCCTGCGAAAGGAGGTTCTGGGGATTATCGCCCGTTCGGAACGTGATTATTGGGAACTTGTCCTGGCGCAGCAGGAGGTCTCGATGCTGCACGAGTCGGTCGGTATAGCGGAGAAAATACTCGTCGATAACCGGGAACGTACCAAAGCTGGAAAAATGTCGGAGCTTGAAATAGCACAGGCAGAGAATGGATTGGAAATAAGGGTTCGCCAGTTAATCGACGCAAAACAGCGGCTCGTTAGAGTTTCGAACAATTTGCGGACATTGATTTCCGAATCAACGGGTCGCGATCCAATGGAGATAGTCGCAATAGATAGGCCGAAAGTTATACCGCTTAGTGTAGTCGAATTCGAAGAACAGATGGCGCGGGCGACCAGCCTGAATCCGGATTATATCGGTAAACTCAAGGAACTGGAGCAGGAGGATATTCGGCTTGCATTCGCTCAGAATCAGCGGTGGCCTCAGCTCGATCTAACTGCCTCCTGGGGGCTAAATGGGATTGGCGACGACGCTGGTCAGGCAATCCATGATATCACGGACAGCGCGTACGAGGCGTGGTCGATAGGGGTGCAATTGCGAATGTCACTTGGGGCCGGGAAGCGTGGCAAAAGCGATCTGGAAATCGCTAAACTGCGTAAGCGTAAAGCGCTCGCAGAATTGAAGGCACTGGAAACGGAGATCGCGAACCGTTTGAGCACTCTTGACAGTCGCCTGAGACTGATACAAGCAAGAACGAAAAGCTATGCGAAGGAGGTCGCGCTGTCGTCGAGAATTCTAGAAATCGAACTGGCACGTCTATCCGAAGGAAAAAGTGATAGCCGAAAAGTTCTGGAACTAGAGGAGGACCTGTTCACCGTACGTCTGGCTGAGTTCGGGAATTCGGTCAACTACCAGATCGCAACGCTGGAGCGTGATTTGATCACAGGGTCGCTTATCGACAATCGGGGTATTGAAATTGTAAACTTAATGGATGGTAACACAGGTTATGAAAATTAAACGTATCTTAGGAGCCGTATTATTTAGCTATTCAGTCGCGTTGTGCGCACTTGCAGAACCAGAGTTTGTAAGCGAGGGGATTACAGAACCGGTTAAGGACGAGATACTGAGCGCGCTTGTGTCCGGGCTGGTTCGGGATATCCATTTTAAAGAGGGTGACGCGATTAAAAAGAACGATGTCATCATCGTTCTGGAGCAGAAAGTTGAGGAACTTGAAGTCGCACGACGTAAACTTATCTGGGACAGTAAAGTTGAAGTTACAGCTGCAAAGCGACGGGCGGCGACATTAAGGATGGATTTCGAGGCAACCAAACGTCTATATGAAACAACGAAATCCGTTAGTAAAGATGACTTGGCAAACAAAGAGCTGGAGTACATGATGGCGGTGGCGGACCATGATCGCTTGAAGATTGAAGAAGAGCGTGAGGAGATCGAGTTCGAAATGTCGAAAGAACAATTGAAGCGGCGACAAATAATCGCCCCACTGGGTGGTGTTATTACAAAGATTTTCCTTCAGGAGGGCGAAATCTGTGAAGTAAATCAACCGCTGGTCCGGATCGTGGACACAAGCCAATGTTACTTCGTTAGCCATGTGGACGCGAAGACGTCTCCTGATTTCACACCGGGACAAACAGTGGCGCTGGAAATTAACCGAGGAAAGACGACGGTAGCGGTCGTCGGCACAGTATCGTTTGTTTCTCCGATTGTCGATCCCGCAAGCGGACTCCGTGAAGTTAAGGTCAGATTCGACAACATAAATGGGACGATCTCTCCCGGTGTCACAGGAGTGTTGAGGATTGACGATTGAGAGGATTGATGGATTGACGATTGTTGGATTGTTGGATTGGGGGATTGACGATTGAGAGGATTGCTGGATTGACTGCGACCGTCTCTCCCGCATGGGATCGGCTGACGATTGAGGAAAATAAGGGAAGGGGCAAATGGATTCCAACGAAATAAAAGAACGATCGAAAGAGTTCGCACATAGGTGCGTTAAACTTGCTGTCGCTCTACCCGATACCAATTTAGGGGCCCACGTAAGAAAACAGCTTATCAGATGTTCTACTTCAGTCGCTGCGAATTACCGCGCAAGCGTACTCGCAATGTCAAAGGCTGCTTTCATCTCGAAATTGAGTGTCGTCATTGAGGAATCAGATGAATCCGAGTTCTGGTTACAATTTATCATCGACGAGAAACTAAGGATTGACGATTGATGGATTGTTGGATTGACGATTGCAGGACTGAAAACTTGAATAAAAACAGTGAAGCAGAAGCCTCGTCAAACTATAAATCATAAAAGTCATTTCAATCGTCAATCCATAAATCCCAACAATCGTCAGCCGATCCCGCATGCGGGAGAGACTGCCGTAGGCAATCCAACAATCATCAATCATTTCAATCGTCAATCCCATGACCTATCAGTCAGAAATAGATGCGATCGAACGACTTGAGGACCTCCGTGGTTTTGTAGGGACCCCGAAAGAATTCTGGCCGTCTTATCTGGAGACCTTAACGGAGATCGTCCGCGCGCGGGTCTGTGTTCTCGTTATCAAGTCTGGAACCGGAGACAGCCAGTGGAAGAAGGTTGCTGTGTATCCGACAAAGGGCGTCCCCGATAAGGTATCCCAGTTAGTTTTAGACAACATCGACAGCACAGCTGACGATTGCGTCGATAGTGGTTATGTACTGACAAGCGGGACAGACGCCAGCGTAGCGAACTCACGGAACTTCACGTTGGCTGCCCGCCTTCGGTCTGACCTTGCAGATGATATATGCGTTGCCGTATGCCTTCTTATCGACACCCGCGAATCGGCCGCCAATGAATCTCTAGCGCGGTTGAGATTGGTCTCGGACGCTCCGAACAATTACCAGCTCTCACGGCTCCTCGAGCAAACCAGGAAGGATGTGCAGCAATTTTCCATGGTCCTCGACCTTATGGTTCTCATTGACGCAGAAACGCGTTACATGGCATGTGCGATGGTCTTCTGCAACGAATTGGCGTCCCGGTTTCGGTGTGAACGCGTGAGTCTCGGGTGGCTGAAAGGGAACAATATCCGCCTCCAGGTTCTGAGTCATTCAGAGAAGTTTGACGCTAAAATGGACGCAGTAAAACGTCTGGAATACGTAATGGAGGAGTCACTGGACCAGGACGAGGAAATCGCCTGGCCGGTACTAGCCGACAGTACTGCGATCGCTCGTGACCACGAGAAGTACTGCCGCGAACAAAGCGTGCCATACCTTTGTTCGCTCCCACTCCGCACAGAAGATGGGACGGTTGCAGTAATCACGTGCGAACGCAGTAATGAACCATTTATAGAAACGGATGTCCGGTATTTGCGCATTTACTGTGACCAGGTTGTCCGAAGGCTATCAGACTTGAAACGCTACGACCGCTGGTTCGGGGCGCGCTGGTTCTCAACGTTGAAGAAAAACTTAGGTAAACTGATCGGTTTCGAACATACCTGGGTTAAACTTTCTGCGGTGCTCGGATGTGTGCTCCTCGCGTTTTTGCTCTTCGGGAAAATGAGTTATCGGGTTGAAGCGCCGTTTGTTTTAAATACCGACGACATCGCGTATCTACCGGCACCGTTCGAGGGATTCATCGGCGAAGTCCACAAGCAGATTGGTGACCTTGCCGTTTCCGATGAACCATTGTTATTGTTGGACACTAAAGATCTACTTCTCGAGGAAGCCGCCGCAATGGCTGATCATAATCGTTACGTGCGTGAGATGGAAAAAGCACGTGCAGACCAGCAACTCTCCGATATGCAGATCGCTGCGGCCCTGGCTGAACAAGCGAGTATCCGCCTTGACCTTATACGTCACAGGCTATCGCTAGCCGAAATAAAGGCGCCGTTCGACGGTGTCATCGTTGAGGGCGACTTGCGAGAACGTATTGGTTCACCGGTTAAACAAGGCGATGTTTTGTTTAAGATCGCGAAGTTAAGCGACTTATACCTGGACGTAGACGTCGGGGAAAACGACGTCCATGAAATCGAGATTGGGATGACCGGCGAAATAGCATTCACCAGCCAGCCGCGATTGAAATTTCCGATAAAGTCAGCTCAGATCGAACCGGCAGCCCAGACTAAAGAGGGTGGAAATGTATTCGTAGTCCGCTGCGAGTTACTGCAGACCAATGAAATGTGGTGGCGCCCGGGGATGAGCGGTATCGCAAAACTTGACGCGGGTAAGCGCAACGTATTATGGATTTTCACACACAAAACAATCGATTATCTACGAATGTTTTTCTGGTGGTAGGCAAATCGCTAAACGTATTCCTTACAGCGTGTCAATCTACACGCCTCCCGGAATGTACCCGCACGAAAATTCACGGTTCTCTGGCAACTATACTGCAAGCAGTACAATTTTTGGATATCTTTCAACTAACCACGCAAGAGAAATCGAACGATATTTCGAAAACCTGATGATTTTAGGTATAAATTCTACACAGAATTACACCGAATGCGATGATCCAGTTCGGTTAAAGACGGTGGAACAATCGAGGCTCAGAATCTCAGTTGACTGTGAATATCCATTCATTGAGATGCAAAATTGAGCTAATCGGCTTATTTGAGCAGAGATTAGGACTCGTAGCAGAATACTGATGAGTTATTCAGGCTAGACTGTAAGCAGTCGAATTTTTGGATGACTTTGAATTTATCAGCCAAGATCTATGTTGAGCCTCGCGAAATCCGCCGCGGCGGAAACGGTATTTTTTTAACCGGCATAGCCACTTGGGCGACGCCTGGTCGAAAAGTCGAAGATGCTCAGTATATTAGATCATTTAACTGACAAAGGCATACTACACTCAGGGCGCTTCTCTAGCGGTAGGAACCACAGAATAAAAGTTAATAATAATGAAAAATTACGACAAATTTCTCCGGACTTTACCGTTTGATCATGGACATGAAAATATCCTCGATATCGGGAAACTCATACTGATTATCGCCGGAGCTGACGGAGAGATTTCCTCGAAAGAAATGGAGTTTTTTATAGCGCTGTTCAATAATGTGGCGGAGGGCAAGAATGTTCTTACCGAATTGCAATCTTTCGATTGGGCGAACGCGACAGTAGATGATTATATCCCGAGGTTCCTGAATCTAAGTCAATCCTGGCAGCGATCGATACTTTATCACTCGATAAAAGTTGCGACGGCTGATAATGATTACGCACCCGCGGAGCGGCTCGCAATAGAACAGATGGCAGAAAAATTCGGGATCTCGTGGACGATAGTCGCAGCGGCGGAGGGCTTGGTCGACCTTGGTAATACAATAACCAAAACACGAAATCGAATTTTCGCCGGACCAAGAGTCAAGCAAACGAAATTTGACGAAGAACTTTCCGGAATTGACCTCTATAGTCAGAAATCCTTTGCATTCGAGGGCCTGTCAACTACGGAGATCAGTGATATCGGAAAAATCGCACTTTTCATCGCCGGTGCGGACGGAGAGGTCTCCGCCGAAGAGTTGGAATGCCTCCTCGATCTCGGCCGGGATCACGAAGTGTCGGAATCGATATTAGCGGAATGGATCAACTTTGATTGGCACCGGGCGAACCTGGATAAACATCTGCGTCAGCTGGGAAGGAACGGGGTATCAGCATTTCATAGAATAGTCTACATAAGCATTAAGGTTGCGGAAGCTGACGACGTATATTCTGAGATGGAACGCCGAGCAACCGGCCTCCTAGGTAATGCATTGGGTGTGGATCCGGTGGACATGGAAACCATTCACGGCTTGGTTACGATGGAACACACCCTTCAGTCAGTAATCCGCGCGCTATTCGAAACAAACAGTGATATAGAAACGAAGCTTGGAACCAGCGCGTGTATAACCCTGACCGACGAAAACGATACATCGCTAAAAAGGGGAAAGAAGGAGGGCGTCGTCGGTGTCTTTTCCGATGACTTACCAAGCGAGATTTTAGTATTAGGCCGCAGTCTCTATCACGGGAACATGATAAAGGAAATGATAAGATCCGCGTGCAAAAATGAGCAACAGGTCGAAGTCATATTTGTCGATGACTATGAGCGGGCACCCGATATCTTAAGTAAGAATGAGACCATAGATTTCATCATTTTCGACGTCAACTCTTCGGAATCCGCGATCCGTAAGATTGTTGACGGAGAAATCCAAATCGCCCCGAATATTCCAGCGATTGCGCTTGCCGCGACCCAAAACGAATCGCTGGCTCAGCAATTATTAATTCACGGGACGCAGGATTATCTACTTAAAAAAGATCTAACGAGTGCACGACTTATAAGCGCGATTGTACATGCGGCTCGTCGTAAACGCCTTGAACGCGAACTAAGATCTGCTAAAGAGCAGGCGGAAATCGCTAATAAGCAGAAATCCCAACTGCTGGCAAATATGAGCCACGAGTTGAGGACACCACTCAATGCAATTATGGGTTTTTCCGATTTACTGCACATGCAAAACTATGGAAGCCTGAATGAGAAACAGATGGACTATGTCAAGACAGTGACGGACAGCAGCAACCATTTATTATGCTTGATTAATGACTTATTAAACATCTCGAAGATTGACGCTGGGGCGGTGACGATTGAGATTGAAACGATAAATGTTTCGAGATTCATCGATTCTATCACCGACATGTTGGCGACGCAATTTTCAAGAAAGGGGTTGACAGTAAATTCGGATATTAGTCCGTCACTCGGAGTCCTTGTAGGGAACGAAAAAGCGTTACGACAGATTCTGATTAATCTCCTTTCTAATGCGATAAAATATTCTCCAGACGACGGCGAAATAAGAATTACTGTAGCGCAGGAAGGAGAGGAATTCGTAAAAATTGAAGTTATCGACCAAGGCACCGGAGTACCAAAAGACAAACAGAGCAAAGTATTTTCTGAGTTCTATCAGGTGGATAACCAACGGGACGCAAAATTGGGAGGTACAGGCCTTGGTCTCGCTCTAACGAAACGCTTGGTCGAAATTCTGGGAGGAACGATTGGTGTAATCAGTGATGGTAGCACGGGGAGCAACTTTTGGTTTACCTTTGTCCATATGTTATCGGACGAGAAACGACCGAAAACCGAGCATCTTCCGGCATTTACACCGCGGAAAGGCCGACGTATTCTGGTCGTTGAGGACAACGAAATCAATCAAAAATTGATCGTTGATATTTTAAAAATGGGTAATCATACAATCACCATGGCCAATAACGGGGTTGAAGCGATTAAAGTAGCACTGGCACAACGTCCAGACTTGATATTGATGGATATTCTGATGCCGGTTATGGATGGAATAACCGCGACTCGAAAACTCCGCGCCCTCGTCCCGTTCGTTAAGATACCAATCATCGCACTATCCGCTAAAGCCGATAAAGAATCGGTCCAGGAATGCCTAGATGCCGGGTGTACGAAATATTTAAGTAAGCCAGTGAATGCAAGGGAGTTACTAGAACTGATTGAGCAATTTTTTACGGCATAACAGAGTTTCTGAGATGTCTACTGCCCACGATCTCTCTCCGTATTCTCGGAGTCCGCTCGTGCGGACCGCATAAGCGTGAGTCTCGGACATTCTGAATCGGGATTTGTCAACAAGCGGTAGAATTTTGGGTCCGGATTACCGAGACTCCGCTCGTGCCGAGACGACTTTGAAATAACCAAGCAAGAGATATAGAACGATATTTCTCTCCGCACGAGCGGAGTCTCGGTAATCCGGACGAAAACCCTGAAGACGTTCCGTATACTCATCAAATTGAGGAGTCGTTGACACCTCATTTTTTCCGTGTTGACCAAGTCAATGCGCCTTTTTCCCCGCCCACAACCCTTCAACCTCTGTTCTATGGCCGAAAGCACAGCATACAGCGAATCATGGTATAGAATTGCGAATCAACGCATTTCACTGCGGACACAGGTCCACGCGAAAAGACAGTACTTCCGGGGCGAGAAATGGTTTGTTCTCGAAGATCCGTTCAATAATCAGTATTTCCGCCTGCGTCCAGAGGCCTATGACTTCGTCGCCAGGTTACGCTCTAACCGTACGGTACAGGAAGTCTGGGACGAAAGCCTGGAGCGCCACCCCGATGATGCACCCGGCCAGGAAGATGTTATAAGAATTCTCGCGCAATTGTATCACGCGAATCTCCTGCACTTCGATGTAGCGGCAGATAGCGCGAAACTCTTTGAACGCTATAAAAAGCGTAAGCGCAAAGAATTAACATCAAAGCTTCTGGGGATCATGTTCGCGCGTTTTCCGTTGTACGATCCGGACGATCTCCTTAAACGCATACTTCCCTTTGTTAAACCATTTCTCGGCAAAATTGGCGCTGTCATTTGGATTCTGACTATCCTGGCCGCAGGCAAAGTTGCTATTGAAAACTTCGACGCTCTCAAAATCAGGACGGACGCCGTTCTGGCTCCTGGAAATCTTTTCCTTTTATATACCGGGCTCGTCTTCATCAAAACGATTCACGAGATCGGCCACGCTCTTGTCTGTAGAAAATTTGGCGGAGAAGTACACGTAATGGGGGTAATGCTTCTGGTTTTTACCCCCCTCCCCTATGTAGACGCAACCTCGTCATGGTCTTTTCGCAGCCGATGGGAACGCGTGTACGTCGCTGCAGCCGGGATGATTTTCGAGGTGTTTGTAGCGGCTTGTGCGACATTTGTCTGGGCGTATACTGCGCCGGGAGCGATCCATAGTCTCGCATACAATATGATTTTTATCGCATCGGTGTCGACAGTCTTGTTTAACCTCAACCCGTTGCTCAGGTTTGACGGGTATTACATATTGTCTGATCTACTTGACATGCCGAACCTGCACACACGATCTAAGCAGCAAATGGTTCATATGACCGAGCACTACGCGTTCGGATGCAAAAAGTCTACCAGCCCGGCAGATACCCCTACAGAAGCAACCGCACTCGCGTTTTTCGGCGTTGCGAGTGGAATCTACAGGATCATCGTATTCGCGGGGATAATACTTTTCGTCGCCGATAAATTTCTGCTTGCCGGATTAATTATGGCCGCTATTTGCGTATTCTCATGGGTACTGACGCCGATGACCCGGCTGGTTCGGTATCTGGCCGCAAGCCCGAAACTGGAACGCACTCGAAGTCGAGCGGTCGCGGTGACAGTCGGCGTTGTTGTTATTCTGATCCTATTCCTCAATCATTTCCCCTTTCCCAGCCACTTCCGCGCTCCCGGCGTCATCGAAGCCATCGAGCATCCTTTCACGGTAGCAGAGGTTTCAGGCTACCTCGCTGAAATCACCGTGCCAGCAGACCAATATGTGGTCCACGGCCAGAAGCTCGCAATAGTGGAGAACAAGGAATTAGAATTTAATATCAAGAATGTGCAAGCTCAGTATAGGGAAGCGCAACTTTCTCTGAGTCGGTCATTGAATAATAATTCAGTGGACCTGGCGTCAACCAAAAGCCGAATCGAAGCGATAGGGAAGCAGCTACATTACCTACTGGCTCAGAAACAGGCGTTGACGATTACCGCGAACCAAACCGGGGTCTGGACCGCGCCGAAACTCGATGAATACCTGGGAATGTGGATTCCGCGAGGTACAGCGATTGGTCAGATCATCAATGAAAGTGAGTTCCACTTTTCTGCAACCGTGTCACAGGAGGAGGCGTCTCGTCTTTTCGACAGTAAGATCCAGGGTGCTGAGGTAAGATTACGCGGTCAGGCGGCCCACTTCCTGCCAGTGACTGCGTTTCAAATAATTCCAGCCGAACAGGACATCCTCCCCTCTGCGGCGCTGGGATGGTCAGGCGGCGGCGAGGTGGAGACAGATCTTGCAGACCCATCAGGTCTACGAACAGCTTCGACCTATTTCAAAGTAAAAGCATCTGTCCTGAATGGCGAAGACATAGCCATGTTTCATGGACGATCAGGGAAGATCCGCTTCGACCTTCCAACCGAACCATTATTGCACCAGTGGTACCGAAAACTCCGGCAGTTACTACTCAAACGATACCAGATTTGATGGAATTTTCGATTTGCGAATTTCGATTTGCGATTGGAAGAATCTCAACAGAGCAAAGTAGAGATTCACAGGTCGGAATCCCCGTTTAGGAACCGAAATAGGGTTCTCTGCAGTGTTAAATCGAAAATCATAAATCGAAAATCGAAAATTCCCTCATGCCTTTACCTACCTACGATTATAGACGAACTTCTACTACCACGCCAGACAAGTTAACCGCGGGGATCGACGCTTTCGTGGAGTCTATCGCGGGCCGCGTTAGACGACGACAGTCGGTTCTTACGACACTGGTCGAAGAGGCGCAGGAGATCGATAGAATGGCCCCCGATTGGACGCATGTATCCGATCGTGTTCTGCGGGATCGTCTCGCAGAGTATCAGCGTATCTTCCGCCGTAATCGACATGGCTGGGAAACGTGCCGCGGCCAAGCTGTCGCCGCTATCCGAGAGGCCGCCGAGCGTCAACTCGGATTACGACCGTATGTCGTACAGCTATTGGGCACACTGGTTCTGCACAAGGGGTATCTCGCAGAAATGGCAACCGGCGAGGGGAAAACGTTGGTGGCCGGGCTCGCAGCGGTCCTGGCGGGATGGACGAAACGCCCGTGTCATATCATCACCGTCAATGATTACCTCGCCCAACGAGATGCGGAATGGTTGAAACCACTTTACGATTTCTGCGGGGTATCGGTAGGCTTCATAACCGGGCAATCTAAACCTGCGGAAAGATTCACCGCACACGACCAGGACATCACCTATACGACAAGTAAAGAAATAGTTGCAGATTTTTTAAGAGATCGTCTACATATGGGCACGATCCACGATCCTCCGCGCAGGCACATCCGGTCGCTCCTGCAGGGGCAGGCGCGGAATAGCCACGGACTGGTTATGCGCGGTCTCGATACTGCAATTGTGGATGAAGCTGACAGCGTCCTCATTGATGAAGCAGTGACGCCCCTGATTATATCACGACAACAGGAGAACAACGATTTAAAAGACAGCACAACGATCGCCAACCGAATCGCTGAGAAACTGAAGAAAGACCGAGATTATAAAGTAGTCCTCCGTTACAAAGAAATCGAGATTACGGACTCCGGACATGCGATTATCGACGCACTGTGCGAGCAGTTGCCCGGAATTTGGCGCGGCCCCAATCGACGAGAAGAGCTGATTACTCAGGCACTAACTGCACGCGAGTTTTTTCATGAGGGGAAACAGTACGTAATTCAAGACGATCATGTTGTGATCGTCGATGAGTCCACCGGACGCATAATGCCCCAACGAACCTGGAGACAGGGACTGCATCAAGCGATTGAGGCTAAGGAAAATTTGGAAATATCGAACCCGAGCGAGACGCTGGCGCGCTTGAGTTTTCAACGGTTTTTTCGATTGTTTCGAAGGTTGTCCGGGATGACGGGTACCGCGCACGAAGCGGCCTCAGAGTTCTGGCACATTTATAGGCTGCCCGTGATTAAAATTCCGACGAACCGTCCCAGCCAGAGGCGGCAGCTGGACAATCGGATTTTCGCGGATCAGGATTCAAAACGGGATGCGATCGCTGAAGAGATCGTTAAGCTACATAATCAGGGATTACCCATATTGGTGGGAACGAGGAACGTAACTGCAAGTGAACTGCTCGCAGCGAAACTTCGCGAAAGGGGCCTCGAACCAGCCTTGCTTAATGCGGTGCACCATCAGGAAGAAGCCCAAATAATCGCGCAGGCTGGGTTAAAGAATCGGATTACGATTGCGACAAATATGGCCGGGCGCGGCACCGATATAAAATTAGAAAAAGGTATCGCTGAACGCGGGGGGCTGCAGGTGATACTAACGGAACGTCACGAGTCCTATCGGATCGACCGCCAATTTTATGGGCGCTGCGCCCGCCAGGGCGACCCTGGATGCGTACAAACCTTTATCAGCGTTGATGATGAACTGATAAACCGCTTCATCCCGAAGGTAATTCGGGAGAATCTCGCCGTATGCGTGACTAAACGCTACCCGGGATATCGCCAGGAAGCCGTAGTCGCGTTGAAATTAGCGCAGCGAATCGCGCGTCGCGTCGCATATCGCCAACGCAGTCAAGTGCTAAAAATGGATACCTGGATCGACGAGGCGTTATCATTCACCGGGTCAACGTCGGTGTGACGTTTTGCGTGTTACGTGGTGCGTTTTGCGTGTTACGTGGTGTTATACTGCAAGCAGTACAGTTTTCGGGTAGGTAAGTGATCTTTATGCTTTCCATAATGGAGGGGGCAGGTTGCCTACCGGCCGTCTCCTGATGGTCGGCTACGCTGGCGATAAGATACAGAAAACATTTCGATGGGTTTTCTTCGTAATCGTAATCCCTTTCCAAATGCCTTGAAATAATTCCTGGCGTCTGACATCGTCACGTTGCAAATCGAACTCTCGCTTTAAAAAGAGTCATAATCGAACTAATTTTAACGTGCCCGTTTCATTCCAACCGAATCCCAACTGAGCAGACATCTATGTCATTAGACGATTACGAGAACTCACAAGGATCTTTAACGACCATTATTGATCGCCTGATTGACCAGCAGGCACGGATGCTCGGAGGAGCGACGGTCAACGATACAAACTTGCTGCTGGAAGAAATGTCTTCGATGGGAGAAGACAAAATGGACGATAACCCAGCGGCTCAGTATCGAACGACGAAGTCTTTCCTTGCCCCCGGACCTCGGGGACGATATAAGATCAACGGCATTCTCGCGGAAAGCGGCATGGGCCGGGTCTACGAAGCCGAAGACCTGGTTTGTCGACGTAAAGTTGCGCTAAAGGTTATTCACAAAAATCGGCGGGTCGAGAATGCGCATATATATCGTTTCATTGTTGAAGCATTGATTACGGCGCAATTAGAGCATCCGAACATTGTCCCGGTCTACGATATCGGCCTGGATGACGACGGCAATCTTTTTTATACAATGAAACTCCTGCAGGGTGAAAATCTTGGGGAAATTCTTACCGCGATAAAGGAGCCCTGTCAGGACGTCGTAGACAAGTACCCGCTTTCTGCTTTACTGGCTATTTATCTTAAGACCTGCGAAGCGGTAGCATACGCACATTCGGAGCGTGTTATTCACCGGGACCTTAAACCGGAGAATATCATGATCGGCGATTTCGGCAACGTCGTATTATTGGATTGGGGCCTTGGTAAGGCGTTGAGCAAGGAACGCGGCTCATCGATTTATATTTCCATCGAAGGCGAAGAAACTTCCGGGCGGGAACAACCGCTTCCATTTGGCGTTGTAGAGGATTCCACTAAAAAATCAGTTAAAACGGTGGAGGGGCAGCCGCTCGGGACTCCGAATTTCATGCCGCCGGAACAGGCGCTGGGCAAAGTTGACGAGATGGATGAGCGCAGCGATATTTATATGCTGGGGGGGATCCTTTACAATATACTCTGCCTCCAACCGCCGTTGGCAGCAACCAGCGTAACGAACGCTTACCTTAAGATTGCAAGAGGTGACATAGCGTCTCCGCTCGTTCATAATGAGGGCACATCACTACCGCACTGCCCGGGTGGGGAACTCCCCGAAGCTTTAGCAGAAATTGCTATGAAAGCCCTGTCCCTCGACCCGAAAGACCGGTATCAATCTGTCGCGGAGTTAGAAGCTGATATCCAGAAGTACCTGACAAGCGGTCCTGCAACTAATGTAGAACAGAGTACCGCGCCTTCTGAAGTTAAGCGTTCTACCGACGGCCATCCCTTCAGGTGGGCGATAGCGAGTTTCGCAGTTGGCGTCATGTTCGCCCTGCTATTTCAGACTCTAGCGGTCAAGGACAGGCACAAGGGCCAGCCACGAATCGCTGCGAATACCATTCCTGCCAAGCAGACGCCCGCAAAGAAAACTGAGTCCCCCGTAAAGATCCAACACTCTGACGAACGTCCTCTGACAGGCACCCCCACCAAGCCCGTTCGAACGCAAGATCCTCCCGCTCCGAATACTCAAGCACCTGATCCTACCACTGCTGATTCAGAAACTAAAGAATCGTCGCCGCTCAACGCGACAAAGAAATCAACCCCGGAAAAACCTAAGGCCACAATCCCCACACCGACGATTGCCACGGATACCACCAAAATCACTACCTCAGCTACGGTAAACACCAATACGGACAAGCAGGTGGAAGTTGCCGCGGTAGATACTGAAAAACAGCTGCCTGCGCGAAAAAAGTTCATAGAAGTCATTGAAGCGAAAATTCCGCCCGATAACATCGAAGCTGTCGCAGCACTGGTCGTCGATACGTTCGGAACCGAATCGAAAAACCTACTCGGGCAAAGTGCTAACGTTTACCAAAGAGCACCCTCATCGGCCGCGATTGTGGTTGTATCTGAAACCATAGACAATCAACCTGTGACCGTTCTTAAACTCAGCTATGACAAGAAGTTTCAAGGCGGACCGCATCAAAAAGGAGGATGGTGCGGGTACTATTCAATTTTGAAGAATAAAGAAACGGGCTCGTACCTGGACGCATCGGACTATGAGTTCGTTACGTTTCAAATTCGTGGAGAAAACGGAAATGAGAACTTCGTTATCGGCCTGGCCGACGATACATGGGAGAGTCGGGGAGATTCTCTCAAGTCACAACCTGTTAGTACTTACCTGGACAACTCTGCAATTGGAAAAGAATGGCGACAGATTAAAATTCCGTTGGCGGATTTTGCGTTGGACCACACCAGGTTGGCGTCGATATCAATTTGTTTTGAATCCCAATACTTAGACGACGCAAATAGTGCCGGCACGATATATATCGACCGCATCGCCTTCGAATAGACAATAATAATCAGAGCCACTTGCAAAAGTCTATTTGAGCCGCGTTGCGAACACATCAGCGACAGATTCTCCCTCCGAACCGGATTCGTAACCGAAGATCGCCCTTGCAACTCCTGGCATATACCGGCGGACAGGTAAAAAGTCGGTTGGCGGGCCGTCACCAGCGACCACGAGCCCTCGGCATAACAAAGTTCGCTGGATTTGGGTCTAGGAGTAATCCGCCGATCCGTCAACTGACTGATCTGTTAATACGAGAGGAAACCTTTTTCTTCCAATCATTTCTTCAAATACCGAAATAAACAAATCGAAAATCCACAAGGTTTCAGAGGAGTCTGTCGGACTTTAGGGTTGGCATTTTCGCAGTCGATTCGGCTAATGCCCGACAGGCTCCTCGCTTCTTACTATTCACTGACTACTGTCCACTTCTGGACTCCTCCCATTCTACAACCCGCCGCGCAGCACCGCAAAAACATCCTGGTGTCCAGATCAGCCAACCAAATATAGTCATCGCCAATACGGCAAGACAGGTGCCTGAAACTGCACCGGCACAAAGTAGTTCGATTGAGTGTAATTTCAGGATGCGTTTTCGCTGCTGATAATTTTTACCGGTGAGTATTAGACCTTGGTCGACCGCGTCAGTAAGAACCAAGTATCCAATACCCCACATTCCCGCCGCTAACGCCAAATAAGAATCGTAGCGACTGGCGATAATAACGATTATCACCCACACAAGCCGTGCCGGAATAGTTCGAATCAAATATACCAATTGCGATAACAATCCCCGCGCTCGTCCCTCAACCCTTTCTGTCACACCGAGTTCTTTGAATACAGGTCCCAGTACAGCTCTCCCAGATCTACCCTTCATGAACGGAACGAGAAAAGCCAACGCGGCAGCGAGCCCGATTAACCACTGCCATATTATTCGGGCTAACTCATTTAGCGACGGGATACCCTCCCCGGGCCAAAAGTGCCACAGTAGAAATACGGAAATAACAACGACTCCGATGTTTCCCAGGAAGTTTGCGCGTAACACTGCGAGCCACATCCGCGGACGGCGTAGGAAAAGTCGGATTCCAGATAACGGCCAGAATATGCTGATGTTTGTCGCCATACTAATGCTGGTAAAGTGATTGCTTTCGAGTTTTCACTTTTTCGATTCCAAGGTCCAATCATCAAGTTTTAGTGCTTTGACGCCGCTAAACTCTTTCGTATTATGAGTCACTAATATCGCGTTGTGAGCCAGCGCGATCGATGCGATGATCAGGTCATTGGGAGCAATCGTAATTTGGCCCATCCTACACTCCTCTCTCTCAATCAACATTACAGTTAGGTCGATACCTTATTAAGTATACTTTAACTATACTTGATGATTTAAAACGGTATGTATTTCCCCCGACTACCAGCTTTATATGCCCATCGTCATTGGGTTTTCGAATATACCGTTCCACCGCGGCGGATTTAACTATGTAAAATAGTATGTAAAAAAATACAGGTATCACACAGAGACTCAAAGCACACGGAGAGAAGCTTTCAGAATGTTAGACTGCAAGCAGTCGAATTTTCTTCAAGCCAAAACTACTTTGATTGCCTCGATATTCCGTCCACTTTTCGCTAACGAGCGATCAAACGTGTAAAATTCATCTGCATTCGTACTCGAAGCCAAGTGAAGGGCATCGGCAAAGTCAAGTCCGTTCTCATGCCACGAAATTGCCTGGGCAACAACCGATGAATCTTCAACGGTAGCGTTCGGAAGCCCAAGGAGATTCGTAAAAGCTTCATTTATTTTCACCGGTTCTATTTCATATCCATGTCTTAGCACCCATTCCGTTTCCAAAAGCACCGTTTTGGAAATGAATACTTCGCCTCTCTCCATAATCGCTACCGCACGATTAACTTGATCCGGATCATCTTCTGTAAGCAACCTGACTAGGATATTCGTATCAACCGCGATCATTTCCGTCCTTAACTCCCTTTGCAATAGCGGCATCCATTTCCTCAAGCGACTTTCTGGGACCGTTATATCCGGTGCAACCGACGACCTCTCCGATTTTCGTGCGCTTAAATGTCTTGATCGGTTTCAATAATATTCCTTCGTCCGTTTCTTTGACCCGAAACTCAAGACCTGATTTCCATCCACGGGCAACACGGATTGGCATTGGTATAACGATTTGGCCTTTATTAGATAAACGCGTTTTTTGCATAATTCCCTCTCCATTAGAGACTGCAAGCCAGTTGTGGTCGGCATGGGTTGTGCTCTTGCGTTGGGCACTACTGGGGTCAGGCCTATTTTTTGATATTCGGAGGGAAAGAATACCAAAAACTTAGTACCGACCCCGAGGCGAGCATTAAGCATGCCGAACACTACTGACTGCGAGCAGTTGAATTTTCGACCCCGCGCACGCAAGGATCTGACTGAAGTTAACAGAGGATAAGTAAGAAACAAGTAAGATTAAGATGTTTTCTGCCTGGCGAAAAAAAATACGGGTATCACACAGAGACTCAAAGCACACGGAGAGTTAGAATCTCTTAAGCCTTTTAACCACTTCACCCAACACAGGCGGGGAAACATTCTCCAGGTAAGCCTGCAGGTTCTGGATCAGTTTCTTTTTAAATTCAGTGATTTGTGAAAATATTTCTTTGGGAGATGGAATCTGACCAATCGCAAAGTTGCATGCATCCTGCCGCAACTCGGTGTTAGATATATTGAATAAAAGGAACTCCGCGTCCATTCCAGCATCGACTTCCGAACCTAATTCTATTAATTCGCCGATACTGGTTTGATTGAACTCGTCCAATAACCAAATTAAATCGTACAAGTCCTTCTCGCCGCAGCGGGAAAGAAGCGCTGCCGCCTTTGTTTTCAATAGCGTTGGTAAATCCGCGACCACGATATTGCCTTTGGCCATGTGAAAATCACCAACGACAAAAAGATTTTCGTCGAGGACAATATCGACGGTGAAACGATGCCCGTCTAACGCCGAGACGGCGTTGAAGTATTGGTTCGAATTCTGGATTTCGACTATTTCCGCACCGATTCGCGTCAGTGACTTGACAGCAAGGCGGGTCGCCTTGAAACTCCCATCGTCTTTTACGAATAGGTCCAGGTCATCGGACCGACGGTGCCCGGCATAAAATCCGCTTAACGCAGTCCCTCCAACAAGCATGCAACCCGATATTCCCTGGGAAAAAACATGGTGGAGAGCATCAAGAAGTGGCGCCGGTAATACCCGACGGCTTAAATCCGAATCGGGTTTTCTCGCAGCTGTATTATTTTCTCGCATATCTTCCGTTTCGATGGATGAATGAACCGCGAGTAGCCTGGAAACTCACGCCAAATTCGGTTGCCCAGAACCGCGGCGGAACGGTACATTCCGTATACTTGCACAAGTCGACCGATAGCACGCTGATTGCCTTGGACCAATGCAAGAAAAAAAGACGTTACATCTTTGAACTGATGATCCCAATTGAACATCGTTTCGAATCGGCCAGTTTGCGTCAACCCCGGGATAGGAGTTAGCAGCTCTTCGCTGCTTATATTAAGGGCGCCGCAAAGCTTGGAGAAATTGGACACCATAAGATCGATGAAGTCGTTGTCCGACTTAAACCACAGCGACACCGCCTGCCTGGAGACGCCCGACATGCGTGCGATATCCGACTGAGTCAGCGACCTTTTTTCCATGATTAATTCCAGGTTTTTGCGATACATAATGCCATATGATAGACTGAACCTTTACGATGTCAAGTTTAATTGACATCTAGAATCCCAAAAAAGTCTCCGTTCGAAAAAATATAGGCATCACACGGATACTCAAAGCGCACGGAGAATTAGAATCTCTTAAGGCTTTTATGATCGAGATCAGTCTTGGTGACGCATGCGACTACTCCACCGATACAGGCAGGTCGATGGCCTCTGTTATATTCGTTGTCCTTTTTCGAGTCGACTCTCTCTGCGCCCTGCCAGATCCATGAAACGATTCTCCCAAATCCTGACGAATCTGGTCATATAACCGCTTTCTGCGGTACTTGGGAATAAATGTCACATGATATTTGCACTCCCACTTCGTGTGCGATAAGCTTCCGTAATCCATTGGAGTCTCCTTTCCTTTGAGCTGCGAGCGGCTCACGGATTGGAGGTTCCTCTAAAATCCCGAAACTGTCGCAATTTTTGAGTCCTCCGGCACAGCCGGGGTTTTACCATTAAAATGACGCAACACACAATAAAAATTGAAACCGAGCTGAGCCGGGACCTGGGACTTGTGTCGGCGTTGGCGATCGGTGTCGGGACGATGGTAGCGGCGGGTATTTTCACCTTGTCCGGACTGGCGATTCGTAACGTCGGGTCGGCTGCAATTCTTTCTTTTCTGCTAGCCGCGATCGTGGCAACGTTCACTGCCCTCACCTACTGCGAGTTCGTATCGATCTACCCGGAATCCGGTGAGGGATACCTATACGCACGCAAGACCTTCGCCCCGCCGATTGCGTACTTCGTAGGATGGTCGCTGTTCCTTGGGTACACGTCCTCATGCGCATTCTATATTGCAAGCCTATCGAGTTACTTCAATGAATTCATATGGCACTCCCCGATCACGGGACTTTCGGGTCTATCGGCCCTCGTCTGCCTAACACTTCTAAATATCAAAGGGACGAAAGAAAGCGGTCGTTTTCAAGTGGTGGTGACAATTGGGAAAGTCATACTCCTGTTCTGGTTCGTTGCGGGCGGTATATCAAGCGTGAATACGGCCGACATCATCAGTCGATTCAGCACCGACGTAGTCAAAATCGGGGGTACGGCGGCGATGGTATTTATCACGTTCTTCGGGTTCTCCGCCATCGCTGCCTCGGCCGGCGAAGTAAAGAATCCGGTAAAGACGATACCGCGCGCCATTTTCATATCGATGGGTATCGTCACGATCCTGTACACACTTGTCGTCCTGGTTATTATCGCCGCTGGATTAACGGAATACACCGAAGCGGCGATGGGAACAGCGGCCCGCCGTTTTCTCGGCCCTGCTGGTGGTATGGTGATCGTTGCAGGGGCGTTATTCTCGATGATTTCCGCGTCAAACGCATCAATCATGGCCGGCTCACGGATTACCCTGGCGATGAGTCGACTGGGCCATTTCCCGAAAGAATTCGGCACCGTAAATCCCAGAACGCGGACTCCGATCATTTCGACGTTGCTCGTCGGTGGAACGATTTCGATATTCTCCGTCAGTCTGCGGTTGGAGGACCTTGCACACTTTGCCGATACTGTCCTTTTGTTGTCATTGGTAACTGTAAACGCCGCACTGATCTATCATCGTCGTAAGTTCCCGGATATTGAGCGTCCGTTCCGGGTCGCGCTTGTCCCTTTGTTACCGGCGCTCGGGATTATTGCAAATCTGTATTTACTTTCCCAAATCTTTCACCATCCCCTCCCGGTCATCTTAGCGTCCTGTGCGTTATTACTTGGAATGATCGGTTTTACGGCATGGAAAGGGGTTCAAGCGGAGGAACAGGTCATTCCCGGGCCATCCTCTCATGTTGCGCTTGGCCGATACGCGACCAGCGAAGGACGGTTTAAAATTCTCGTACCGCTCGCTAACCCCGCAAATGTTACACAGTTGATCGCATTGGCAGCTGCAATCGCCAAAGATCGCGAAGGTGAAATCATCGCACTCCGGGTCGCCGTCGTACCCGAGCAGATGCCATACGCCCCGCAGACATCGTATCTGGACAGTGAGAGTGAAGTCCTTGAACTTGCGCATAATGAAGCACAGAAGCATGGCGTACCAATTACGTCACTCGTCCGCGTGGGACACCATCCGGGGCGTGCTATTCTGGAAACTTCACGGGAGCGGCGGTGCGACCTGATAATCCTTGGATGGAAGGGGTATACAACAACCGCAGAGAAACTTCTTGGAGAGATGACGGAAACGGTTATTACGAACGCCCGGACCGATATCATGCTGGTCAAGTTAACCGGTGCCGAGTCTTTTGCGGATATTCTTCTGCCGACTGCCGGGGGAAAACACGCCCGGCGCGCCGAGGAATACGCGTCTTCCATTGTCCGCTTTAATACGGGTGTACTCGGGATCTGTTCGGTGGGGTCAACCGATTCCACCGAAAAGGAGGTCGATCAGATTTCAAATCGCCTGGATGAAGTCGAGGCCCGAATGCTTGAAGGCAAAGATCTGGATATCAAAAAGACGATTATCTACAACGACTCTGTTGTTCAGGGACTCATCGACGAAGCGCAAAATTATGATGCATTGATGGTCGGAGCTACGGGAAAAAGTTTTCGTCCGAAAGTGCTGTTTGGAACAATTCCGGAAAATATTGCGAAACACTCAGATCGCCCGGTTATCGTTGTAAAACATTATCAACCGGTAAAGGCGTTAATCAGGAGACTACTGGAAGATTAGTACGGGCGCTTTATAGATTGAAAGCATTTACAACGGTCCGCACGAGCGGACTCCGCTAATGCGGAGAGGAAAGACGGGGTGGAAAGTTTCTACGTCGCCGCTGAGGACAGCGCTCCGCATGAGCGCGAGTCCAGACCTTCCACATTAAAAACAGCCTCAAAACCGGTTTAAGTTTCAGAAGGAGCGTCGACCGACGCGCTTTCTGCTCTACAGCAGAATTAATGCAAAAGGAAACTCAGGTTCCGGCACGCTGAAGCGTGAACTCCAACGGGGACCTTGCAACACTAATCTTTTGGTATGCGAGTAGCGCCCGTTGGAGTTCACACTTTAGTGTGTCAAAATGACCAAGTTTCGTACGAGCCCACCAGTGGGTTTCCTTTTTAACCCACATTTTATCCGTCTTCGTTCGGGTAACTACGACGGGACAGGTGCAATACGAAACGGGCTCTCAATGTCGAAGATTTCCGCCAAATTTCAGAGGAGCAACGAACCGGCCCGCGGCGGCGGGCCTGTTAGTACAAAAGGAAACTTTGATCATGTGAATGTAGGAGGCTGCTCCCGCAGGCGATAACGATTATTTTGGAACGATACCAAAATAAATAAGATCGCCAGCGGGAGCTTCCTCCTACATTAAAAACAGCCTCAAACCGGTTTAAGTTTCAAGGAGCAATCGACCAGGCCGTACCGCCCCGGTTAACATAACAGGCCACTTGGATTAAGACACGCTGAAGTGTGAACTCCAACATGCGCTTCGCCCGTGTAATCTGGAGTTCTGCTTGACAACAGAATCATTACATAACGAAACTTTTCATTTCGGTCTCGTCGTAAAATTCCGCAAGTTTTACAGGAGTGAGAAAACGCTGAATAAAGGGTCATCGAAACTCGATCAACGCGCTCGCTTTCAGATAGACCCAATAGCCGGACAATAACCTCATTGTCCTACCCGCCGGTGACAGCGCTGAATTCTCATACCCCCACAGGTTCCCCACCAACGCCTCATTCACAACGACGAAATCATCGGACAGCGCCCCGATAAGATTCCAACCCGCAGTAAGCGTTCTATCCTCAGATGTAACCACGTCACCGGGAAGATCGACCAATCTCTCCGCGTCTTCAAACACCCAGTATCCGAACGTCGGCTTCAAAGTTGAATGCCCGGCAGTCCCCGCTGAAACAGGGATAAATCGCGTCCCTTCCCACCGCCAAACTACCCCCAGCACCGATCCGCCAAGTTGAGTTTCAAGGGAAAACTGAGCGGCAACCTGCCGCGGGGCAGAAATGAGATTCCACCCAGGCAATAACCTTAGAGTCGGTCTCAGGTAATTTGTCTCTCCCGCATCAAGCACACCGTTTAGGTTCACATCCTCCGCATTATCAATCAACCCATCATTATCACTGTCTGTGTCCAGTCCGGCAACATTCCCGTCCCTATCGCCGTCGAAGATTCCCTCCAACTCCTCCGCAGTCTCCTCCAATTCGTTGAGAATACCGTCGCCGTCCGCATCCTCATCCCCATCCAGAGTCCCGTTACCATCACTATCCGGCAATACGGGATTCGTCCCAATCGCCACTTCGTAAAAATCTGAGAGGCCGTCATCATCGGTGTCCGGGTCGGACGGATCGCTTCCTGCCATGAATTCGCTTATATTCGTCAACATATCCCCGTCGGGATCCTCGAGGTCATCGCTACAGTCATCAAGCGACAACCCGTTCTCTATCTCCCACCAGTCCGGCATACCGTCACCATCCTGATCTGACGGATCCGACGGGCCGGAGAAAAAAGTTGCCGTACCGACTAATGACGCTGCAGCCTCAAAGTCCAGACGTCGCGTAAAATCTTCTGCGCCCCGCGGCTGTCGATAAGGCGGTGCGTTGACACTTTGCTGCCCATCGTTGAATCGGTAATACGCAACGAGTCCGGCCTCGGTACCAGTTAGTATTTTGTTGTGTAAACTGAATACCTCATCGGCATCCAACGCGCGATTCCAGATTTTCACTTCATCAATTACGCCTGTGAATCCGCGCCCGAGAACAACCTTACTGCTCGGGTCCGTGACGGGAGGATCCCCGTCGGTCACATCGCCCGCGCCGAGAACCGTTCCGGGCAATTGCCCATTGATATAGATATCCAGTTCTTCCAACGCAAGGTCCAGCGTGGCAGTTATATGGACCCACTGATTCAAACCGAATGTCTCCAGTGTCTCCGTGCTGACAAGTTCGGTTGAACCTTCTACGTATGCAATCCGGGGCGCGCCTGCAGAAGTAACCTCCAGTTTGTAGTTGTCCCCTTTCTCCACAAGGACTCCCCACTCCACCGCTTTCACCCACAGCATGATCGTAAAGTCCCCCAGCTCAAGATCGGCGCGTGACGGGACTTCTGCAGTATCGGCTGCATTGTTCAGTTGCAGGTGAAAAAAGTTCTGCGGATCCAAGCTATCATTCGGATCTGTCTCTGCCGTAAGCTCATCCGAATCACTGGAATCATCATCGTCAGTGTCAAAATTGAACGGATCAGTCAGCGCCCCGAATTCCATGACATTCGTTAACCCGTCGCTGTCAGGGTCGACCGACGCATCGTTTGGATCATCGCGATCGAGCCCGCGAAAAACCTCGAACCAATCCGCAATCCCATCGGAATCACTGTCGAGAGGCGTTGTCTCGGCCACAAAGGAAGCGGCCCCAGTCAGCCTGGCGGCGGAATCAAAATCCTGGGGTCGGGTGAAGTCATCCGCGCCGTTAGGGGTCTGATAAGGCCCTGACGCGACCGGCCATTGCCCATCGTTAAAGGGAAAGTAAGCCGGAAGGTCGACTTCCTCAGGGCGGAGACGTTTGGTATACAATTGTGATATCTCTGCGGCTGACAACGCTCGACGCCAAATCTGAAGCTCATCCACGCTCCCGACGAACCCGGCACCGAGAACGATAGAGCGCGAAGCATCGTGATTGGGAGGAATACCCTCGTCGATAGCACCTGCACTCACTGAAGCAGTTTCCTTAACGCCGTCCAGGAATATAGTCAGTGACTTAGAGGCTAGATTCAGGACGGCCGCGATATGCGTCCATTCGCCGGTTGCTACGGTAGTCGACGTCTCCCGCGCAACCTTTATTATCTCTACCTCGCCATCTGATTCATTGACTTTCGTGTATGTGAATTCCGCGCGCACTCGATTCGCAGCTGTGATCTTTACGTTAAAGTTCTCACCCTTCTCTACCAGCGAGCCGGTTCCCTGCGGAAACGCCCACAGCATGATGGTAAAACTGTCAAGTTCAAGATCTGGTCGGGACGCGATCGTAGCGGTATCATCGGCGCCGACGAAGTTCAAACTAAGCGCCTTAATCGGATCCAGAGCGCTGAGCGGGTCCGTCATCGTCGTCACCACCTCATCGTAATCCGACAAAGTATCGTCATCGGTGTCGACGTCATCGAGTCTGGTGGCGTCGCCAATATCGTTTTCATTCGTTTTCGCTGAACCTGTACCGGTGCCGTCGTCGATCACCGGCGGCTCACCGGCATCGCTGTTCCCCTTGTACTCCGCAATATTTGTCAGCAAATCACCATCCAGATCATCGCCGGCATCGTCCGTGTTCGGGTTCAAACCGATCGAATACTCAAGTCCATCATCTATTTCATCACCGTCGCTATCCCAGTTATTCGCTATGGTTTCGTCGCTGGTCACTTCAACCACTACGGCCGTGTTCGTCATCGCACCGTTATCAACACGAGGCGCCTGATTATTCGGTCCCTTATACTCCTGAAGATTCGAAACTCCATCGTTGTCCCGATCCAACGCCGAATCATTGACTGTCGGATCAAGGCCATTCTCAATTTCATACCGGTCGTCGATGGTGTCACCATCGAAATCCCAGTTAGTAGGCGGTGTTCCATGCTGAAACTCAAGCAGGTTACTGAGACCATCCATATCCGGGTCTAACGTGTCCGTGTCCGATTGCCCTAATCCGCCGAAGTGCAATTGCTCCCACGCGTCCGGGAGGTTGTCGTTATCGGTATCGATCGCCTCATTGAGAGCCGCTATCGAGTATGACTGTTCGTCCACGCCGAGCACACCAACCTGGGAACCGACACTCGCAATGCGAAAGCCGATGTCTCCCGCACTGAGCGACTCCGGCGCGAAAAAACGAGCTGCAGATCGACTCTCTATTGCGGTCGTTGATTTACTGCCACCGCGTATGGCGCGAAACGTCCCCGAAGCGGTTGAACCAAAGGGATTATTTTGGCTGCTGCTATCGTATACGCGTTCCCCGTCGATACACCATTCAGCGACATTTCCGTGCATATCAAACAAGCCAAAATTATTCGGAAGCTTTCTACCGACGATCCCGGTGAGCGAGTTACTATTGGCATCATAGCGCCCAAGCAACTCCAGGCCCGTATCCATATCATTATTGAACGCAGCCGTCGTCCCGGCACGACACGCGTACTCCCACTCCGCTTCGCTCGGCAACCGAAACTCTCCCACAGGGTAAAGTGTTTCTACGTTATCCGTAAACGCGACCGCACCGGTCCAATTGACGATGAAAGCGCCAAAGGGATTTACGCCCAAATCAGAGTAATTCCCTTCCACAGGATAGTCACAGTTCCCCCAATGAATACTGGGATTGAGAAAATTTTGCCCGTTCGGATTGGTCTTGCCGTTCTTGCAGTCGGAGTTGTCATATAATAATGACAGCCATTGTCTTTGTGTGACCTCAAATTTCCCTATATAAAAATCTGAAACCGTTACCGTATGCGCCGGAGCCTCGTCGGCCGCCGCGAGATCGGACTCAGACCCCATCGTGAACGTACCCCCGGGTATTTTCCGCAGAATGAGTGGGACCAATGGGCTATCGTTGAGGATCAGCGTCTGATTTCCGTCATCCACCTCGACTGTTACGGTGAGAGGAACCGTGTTCTGGCCCGTAAATGTGTAAAAACCAGAAAAATCCCATGTAATAATTTTATTAGCACCCGGCACGACACCCGCTCCAATATCACTTGATTCGGCAATTGAGGGGTCTGTCGCCGACACGGCCTGGGCGGCCATTCCGTCGAATGAAAAGTAAAGCGATACTTCGCAAGAGTTATCCGCGGTTAGATCGTAGTAGATATCGAGCACCTCCCCATCGCGCTGGACCACGGAAACCGTCGATACACCGATCTGCCTGGCGGCAACATTCGGAATCTTCGGCACATCATTCGGAGCCGCAAGCGTAATCGTACTCGGTGCAGCGAGTAATAGCGTTATTACGAAACAGATTGTTTTTTTCATTTTCATCGCGTATAACCAGACCTCAAATTTACCCGCCTCATCGTAATCGTAATCGTAATCGTAATCACTGTGATCGCATAGACATCCTAAATCAACAGATGTTGCAATACGAAACGGGCTCACGATATCGAAGATTTCCGCCAAGTTTCAAGGGAACAATCTGCAACCGAAAAATGCTTTACAACCATGAAGGACATGAAGAGCATGAAGGGGAAAATATATAAAGTCTTTACTTCATGCTCTTCATGTCCTTCATGGTGAAAATCTCAGTCAAATCGACGAAGTTTCAAGGGCGTGCTCCTGGGAGTACGTCAATCGTCGGGGAATTAAACCCACTGGTGGGATTAATCACGCAAGAAATTCCGAATCAAATTCAAAACTCGAAGGCAACCGATATAAACTGCAAGCAGTTGACTTTTTGGATGTCTTTAGATTAATCACCCAACGGGATTTCGAACGATATCTCGATTCAGCGGGAACTCGCCCCAAAAAGGCTACCTCTAAAAGCGCAGAAACATTCGCGTCAGGCATTGACTTTTCGCATAACTCAAGCTATATTATCGCATAACTTGCAGGGCCAATTCTTGGGTAAGATCACGGTAAAACTGCTACCAATTACCTTACGCGTATTGTCCTTGACGCATAACATCCGATCTTCCGTGGCTATAGAGCCCGACGCGGCAAGGAATCGAAAATAGCTACGCGCACGAAGTTCACCTCGTACACAAGAATACGACCTCATAGTTATGATCAAAAAGACCACAATTCTATACCGATGGATACGCGGCATCTGGATAAATATTGCAAGTGGCCGTGTGTTTAAATCTACCCTGACCTGCGCCATTTGTCTACTGCCCTCTACAGTCTTCGCCGTCGGCAACCTTGGCGACTTCGATCAGAAGCGTAGTCAAAGCACCGCCGTCACCGCTGATGATCTCCGCTGGTTTATCGACAATGACAACACGCCAATTGATGATCATGATACGAGTTTCTCCAATGGTGGGACGATTTACTTGCGCGTTGAAGACGTTACCAACGTCAACTCGGGAAAATCCAAGGTAGTAACCCAGCAACGTGACGATTCGAATAAAACAGACGGCGCGGACGACAATCCTACCTGGACCTCCCCTGGCTCAGGCATTTGGGAAACGTCAATAAATCTCGCGACCGAGTCTAACCTAAGCAACAACTCGCGCGCATACATCGAATTCGAAGTCAAAGACGGCCCTACTCTGATAAAAGCCGGTTCGTTTATTACGGTCGGTTCTCCGACAGGCACGGCGAACACGCGCCGGTGGTACCGCAATACGGCTCGAACGCTTCTTTCAGATCCGGAACTATTCGCCAGGGGCTCTACGTACCCGTTGGAAATGACAGGACCGGGCAGTTGGAACGCGGATAAGCCAGTCGAATTAAAAATCGATTGGCTGGATTATGATAAAGGAAAAACGACCACTCCGAATAAATCCGACATGACACAGGTCGGTTCTTCGGAGGTTTTCTTTTTCAACGTGAGCGTTCCGTCCACCGGAGACGGTACCCGCGGTTGGGTGACCATGAAATTTGAGGGAAAAGCCGATGACAAGATAAAGGGATATGATAACGCGTTCATGGTCGATAATGTCTGGATCGGCGACACTAGCTCTTCGTGGAACGTCGGTGCCAACTGGAAAACCGGATCTGTTCCCGGCGCCTCCCAGGTAGTTGCGATTCCCAGTTCAGCGTATTACACAAATGCACCGGCACTTAACACAACGACAACGGTCGCTCAGTTAATTATCAAATCCGGCGGCACGCTTACCGGCGGCACCGGGACGAATTCATTGACGGTTACCGGGGACGCATATATTCACGGGACATTAAACTTTTCCGGCGCGAATGAGTCAATTACCGTCGGCGGGACGGTAGACCTGAACGGCACGGCGAATATCGGTTCCGGCACCTTCACTGCCAACGGTCTGAGCGACATCGACGGCACACTGAATATTACCGGCACCGGAAAATACGACGCTAATGGAACTTATGATGCTACCAACGGATTTACGACGTTCTCCGGCACCGGCCGCCTGCAATTGGGTGGGGCGATTACGAGCGTCGGAACATTTACCGCAGGAACAGGTACGGTCGAATACGATCGCCAGTCCGCAAACCAATCTGTCCTCGCCCTCAATTACCATCACCTTGAGATAGACGGCAATACCCGAACGCACACCGCGGCCGGCCCGCTCACCCTGACCGGAAACTTTATACTCACTAGCGGCACGTTCGTCGCTCCCTCCGGAAACTTAAACGTGGCCGGAAACTTCTCCAAGAGTGCCGGCGGAACGTTCACACATAATTCCGGTACAGTTGTCCTCACCGGCGGCAGCCAGACTATCACGGGCTCGACTACGTTTCGTAATCTAACGAAAATCGTCAGCACCGCTGCAACATTAACGTTTGCGGCTGGATCCACACAGACTATAACCGGAACCATGAATTTACAGGGAGCAAGCGGGCAGTTATTATCGCTGCGCAGCAGTTCCAGCGGAAGCCCGTGGAATATCAATCCACAGGGGACGCGAACGATCGCCTTTCTAGATGTTAAGGACTCGACGAACACGAACGCAACCGACATCGATGCTACGGGCACGAACAGCATCGATTCTGGTGGCAATACCAAGTGGGTATTCGGCGTGTCGACAGACATGTCGATAACTAAAACCGATGGGGCAACCACCGAAGTTCCCGGAACCACCGTGATCTATACGATCGTCGTATCAAATTCGGGGAATGACGTGACTGCGGCAATCGTGACAGACACTTTCCCGGCGACCCTCAGCAGTATTTCGTGGACCTGTACGCCGGCAGGCGGCGCCAGTTGCAGTAACGCATCCGGTTCCGGGAATATCAGTGAAAGCGTTGACATCCCTGATGGGGATAGCGTGACGTTCGTTGCAACAGCGACGATTGCTTCGGACGCGACAGGATCACTGGCGAATACGGCGTCGGTTGCAGTCCCTATGGGTTTCACGGACAGCACTCCCGCGAATAACACAGCAACTGATACTGATACACTGACGCCCCGGGCCGATCCGACAATTTCTAAGACGGACAGCCAGGCAACCGATATTCCGGGCACCTCAACGACGTATACAATTACGGTTTCGAATCCGGGACCGAGTGACATGACAGGCGCGACGGTCCTGGACACCATGCCGTCGGACCTGAGCAGTGTCTCCTGGACGTGCGTAGGAGCCGGAAGCGCAACCTGCACCGGCGGCCCGGTTGCTGGAAACATAAATGACACCGCCGTTAATATCCCCGCTGGCGACTCGGTCACTTATACTGTCAATGCCACGATCAACTCAGATGCCACGGGCGTACTCTCAAATACCGCTGAAGTGGGACTACCGGCCGGGGTCACAGACCCAACGCCAGGGACGACTACGGCAACCGACAATACAACCCTGACACCGGAGGCAGACCTTTCCATATCAAAGACGGACGGGTTAACAACCGCCTCGCCGGGACAGGCAATCGTTTATACCATTATCGTATCCAATCCAGGCCCCAGTGATGTAACAGGGGCAACGGTGCTCGACACGATGCCGGGCGATTTGAACAGCGTTTCCTGGACCTGCACAGGTGCCGGCAGCGCGTCCTGCACAGCTGGGCCAGTGGCAGGAAATATCAATGATACGGCGGTTGATATTCCGGCCGGTGACTCCGTCACGTACACGGTCAACGCAACAATCAACCAGGGTGCCACAGGCACTTTATCCAATACTGCTGAAGTGGGGCTCCCCCCCGGGGTTACTGACCCAACACCTGGTACGACAACCGCAACAGATAACAACACAGTGTTAGCGCCAGTCGCGGATCTCGGGACAACGAAAACCGATGGCCAAACAAATGCACCGCCAGGCTCCGCGATCACATATACAATCGTCGCGACGAACAACGGGCCCAGCGATGTGACCGGCGCGACCGTCACGGACAGTTTACCTGCAGGTCTAACTGCCGCCGGATTTACCTGGACATGCGTCGCATCAGCAGGCTCGAGTTGCACGGCCGGGCCGGTGGTGGGAAATATCAATGATTCGGCCGTTAACCTTCTCAGTGGCGGGACTGCAACCTATACATTAACCGGAACCGTCGATACTGATGTGACAGGGAACATTGCGAACACCGCGACTGCCACCGTCCCCGGCGGCGTAACGGACAACGTTGCCGGCAACAACAGCGCGACTGACACGGATACGACAAATCTGGAGGCCGACCTGGGCATTACCAAAACAGACAGTCAGGCGACCGACATTCCGGGCACTTCGATCATGTATACCGTTACCGTCTCTAATTCGGGCCCGAGTGATGTCACAAGCTCCACCGTTTTAGACACGATGCCGTCTGATTTAAGCAGTGTCACGTGGACGTGTTCGGGAACCGGCGCAGCCAACTGTACGGCAGCAGGCGCTGGGAGTATAAATGACACCGTAGACATCCCGAACGGGGAATCGATTACCTATATAATTTCAGCCACGATTAACCCCGACGCGACCGGCACCCTATCTAATACCGCCGAGGCAGTACTGCCGCCTGGGGTTACAGATCCAACCCCAGGGGTCACCACTGCCACTGATAACACAACCCTTACCCCAGAAGCCGATCTCACAATCTCCAAGACGGATGGCCAGGCATCAGATGTTCCCGGCACCTCTATATCCTATACGATCACCGTATCAAACCCGGGACCGAGTGATGTAACCGGTGCCACAGTACTTGACACCATGCCTGCCGACCTGAGTAGCGTTACATGGACTTGCACAGGTGCCGGCGGCGCATCCTGCACGGCCGGGCCGATCGCCGGAGACATCAATGATACAGCCGTCAACATTCCCGCCGGTGATTCAGTCACCTATGCGGTCAATGCGACCATAAACTCGGACGCCACGGGGACACTATCGAATACAGCGGAAGTCGGACTGCCCGCCGGGGTCACGGATCCGACGCCAGGAACAACGACTGCTACGGACAATACCACTCTAACCCCGGAAGCGGATCTAGCGATCTCGAAGTCGGATGGACTGACAACCGCGTCTCCGGGCCAGGCAATCGTGTATACCATTATCGTAAGCAACCCAGGCCCGAGCGACGTGACAGGTGCGACGGTACTCGATACGATGCCGGCCGACTTGAACACTGTCACATGGACCTGCGCAGGTGCCGGGGGCGCATCCTGCACAGCCGGGCCGGTGGCTGGAGACATAAACGATACGGCCGTGAATATCCCAGCCGGCGACTCCGTCACGTACACGGTTAACGCAACAATCGATCAGGGTGCCACGGGCACTTTATCTAATACGGCCGAAGTCGGACTGCCGGCCGGGGTAACGGATCCGACGCCAGGGACGATCACCGCAACAGACAATAATACGGTTCTGGCGCCAGTAGCGGAACTGGGGATCACCAAAACGAACGGCCTGACCTCGGTGGCACCGAGTCAGGCGATAACCTACACAATCGTGGTCTCCAACGGTGGTCCGGCGGATGTAGCGGGCGTACCTGTTCTCGATACTATGCCTGCAGACTTAACAGCGGTGACGTGGACCTGTTCCGGAACCGGCGCTGCCACCTGCACCGCCGCCGGCTCTGGCGACATCAGTGATTCCGTAAATATTCCGAGTGGCGAGTCGGTCACGTACATCGTCGATGGAACGGTCGACGCCGGCGCGTCAGGAACCCTGTCTAACACCGCCGAGGTCGGCGTTCCAGGCGGCGTGACAGATCCGGGCGTAAACCCGAATACCGCAACCGACGCCGATCCTGTCAATTCAGACGTGGACCTCGTTATTTCCCTTATCGAATCCGGCGATCCGGTCGGGACCGGCCGATTCTATGGGTACACCCTTGTGATCGTCAATAACGGTCCGCAATCGGCCGCAAACGCAGTCGTAACCAACACGATTCCTTCAGAGGTTACATTCACGTCGGCAGTAACGAACGCAGTTGGCGGGAACTGCAGCGAGTCCAGCGGAGTGATCACATGCAATATTGGGACAGTGACGACATCCGACACCATTAAAATAGAGATCGTCATGGAAACACCGGGAGACGCCGGGCCGACGCAGTCACTGACACTCACGAACACCGCGTCCGTTACGTCGGATGGAACAGAGTCGGTGCCGGCCGATAATTCTCTAAGTGAAGACACAACGCTTTCGTTCGAACTGGTCAATCAACTCTGTTACCTGGATGCAGACGATGGTGGTGCGAATGGAGGAAATGATATTATAACCATAACCGATACCTCACTTGGCATTCCACCGGACACGAGCGAGAACGAATTCAATATGGGAACAGGAACAGGTACAACCTTCATGGAGGCGATCGCCTGGAATAAGTTTAAGATAACAGACGACCCGGGACCGTGCACCTTTGGGACGCTGACTCACGACCAACCCGGCGGAACGCTATTTGCGGCGAATCTCGGAATTATAGGCTATATCGACCGTGATTGTCTATCTGGAAATTTTGGGGAATTCATAACCATTGGTACCGTCGGAAGCGGAAACGGGTTTCTCAACGGCAGCAGTCAAGTAATTACCATGAGCGATATTGACGGATTGTCCTATGATTCACTAAACGACACTTTGTGGGGGGTAGACGCGCGCGGCGGCGCCGCCGGTGAAGACGCCTTATTTAAGATCAACATGGATACGGGGGTACTCATACCCGGCCAGTTCGCTGACTTTAACGGGGACAGTTTTCCGGACGATTATGTGCGACTGGAACTGCACAACGACGGCATGGACGATCTCGGAATTGTCGATGATATTGCGGTCGACGATGTCGGTGATATGTACATCGCCGTGAACTCGGGAGGATCGACCGACACGCTGTTAAAGATCAACCCTGCCACAGGCGATATTATTTCGGTGCAGGGTCAAATCACGATCGATGACAGCGAGGGTTTAGGAACCGATACCCGCGGGCAGTTGTGGGCAACGAAGGGCACGACACCGAGTGTAATCGGCCAGATCGACAAAGTAAATGGAATAGGTAGCCTTGAACGCACAATCGATAATGCATCTGACTATGAGGGGGTTGAATGCTTTGACACGTCGCCCAACGACGAAGCCGACCTTGCAATGAGCTGTTCGGTAGACGATCCAACTCCCGACCCAGGGGATACCATCATCTTCACGATCATGGTTACCAATGGCGGTCCAAACGATTCAGAAGTCGTCCAAATATCAAATTTACTCGACACGGGATTGACATTTGTATCCGCAGTTGTCACCCAGGGAATCTACGACCCTGACCCCGCGGCCCCATCCCTCAGCGGCGACGAGGACATCTGGTTCGTCGGCAGCGTCGCCGACGGCGTCACTGCGACGCTCACTCTCACAGCAACCGTCGACCTCTCCGCAACCTGTATCATCGGCTCCTCAGTAGAGGTCTTTACACAAGGTGAGGCCGACGGGAATTCCAGTGATGACTTCTGTGACGCGGACGTAACGGTCGGCGGAGTCGCGGAAGCGGACCTCGCCGTCGTGAAGGACGACGGTCAGACAAGTATCGAAGCCGGCGGAGCGATCGCTTATACAATCACAGTCAGTAATAACGGACCATGCAACGCGGTGAACGCGGTGGTTAGCGATACTTTTCCTGCCGTTTTAACGGGCGCAACCTGGACCTGTATCGGAGGGGGAAGCGCAACCTGCGGCGCCAGTGGATCCGGGAACATCAGCGATTTAGTCAATATTCCGGTCGGCGATTCGGTGGTTTATACCGTCAACGCCACAGTTTCCCCAACCGCCACGAGTCCGTTAGAGAATACAGCTTGTGCTGCTGCTGTGGCGCCGAATGGCGATTCTACACCTGCGAATAATTGCGACACAGACAGCAACACCGTTACAATGACCAGCGCGGATCTGGCGATTACGAAATCGGACTCCCCGGATCCAGCACCACTGAGTGGCCTTATCGGGTACTCGATGGTCGTTACCAATAACGGTCCCCTGGACGCAACGAACGTAATGCTAACCGACACCCTGCCAGGATCCGTCACCTTCCAATCCGCTACACCGAGTCAGGGAACGTGCAACGAGATTTCCGGCATTGTCACCTGTGACCTCGGGACGATAACAGCGACATCAAACGCGACCATCGATATCATCGTACAGGCATCGGCGGCAAGTGGAATGGTAACCAATACCGCATGCGTCGAAGGGACGGAGCCTGACGGGAATCCAGGAAATGATTGCGATACCGAAGAGACAGCCGTGGAGAGCAACAAGAACCAACTGTGCTATACGGTCGCGGACGGTGGCGACCTCGCAACGATCGTCGATACCGGCGATGCAAATCCGGCAACGAACGAAACAACCATAGGCGGTGTCGGGGTACCCGATATCGAAGCAATCGCGTGGGTCCCAGGCGCGGGGGTTCCTTTCTCAACTGACCCCGGCGCAGATATCCCCGCCGGATCGGGGTATGACCAGCCGGCCGGAACGCTATTCGCTGCCGATGCGGGGGATTTCGGCTGGATCAATCGCGTGACCGGCGCATTTAACTTCATCGCGACGTTCGGGACAGGAGAAGGGGCTGAGGGCACAGATACTTTCAGTGACGTTGATGGGCTGGCGTACGACTCCGTAACCGGGACGCTGTTCGCTACGGATTCTGACAGTGGTGATGATCTATTGTTCCAAGTCGATATGTCCACCGGGTTACCGGTTCAAGATGCGTTCGGACCAGGTGTCGACTATGTGAAAATCACACCGGATGTTCCCGACTTTTTTATCGTCGATGACATCGCCGTTGATCTAACCGGACAAATGTACGCGAGTATCGACGACGGTGCGACCAGCCAACACCTGTTTACAATCGATAAGACAACCGGTGCTGCAACCGATATAGCGGTCATTACAATCGCTGATGCAGAGGGACTGGGATCGGATCCGGACGGTCAACTCTGGGCGTCACGGGGTGTTTCACCGTATTCCGTATTCGAGATTGATAAAGTAAATGGTGTCGGCAGCAATGAACGGGAGGTCGATAACGGATCTGACTATGAGTCGATCGATTGTTACACCTTTTCACCTTCATCGGTAGCGGAACTGGAAATGGACAAGATTGTCGATAACGCGGCGCCAACCGTCGGTGACACGATTGCGTACACCGTTACCGTCACAAATAACGGCCCGAATAACGCAACGGTTAATCAGATCGCGGATTCCTTGCCTGCAGGTCTCACGTATGTCTCTTCAACGCCTTCTCAGGGTACGTACAGCGGGATAACCGGCAACTGGTTCGTCGGGGATCTCCTTAACGGAGGATTCGCAACGTTGGTCATTAACGCAACCGTCGATGCCGGTACCGGTGGTTCCTCCATTGTCAACACCGCCTGTGTTGACCTGGTAAATGAACCTGATAGCGATTTAACCAACAACTGCGATGACGTCACCATCGTACCTGTTGATATTGTGAAACAGAATAATAACTGGGCCGAGGATGAAAGTGTCGCGTTCGCCGCCCTCACCTTCTTCGCCTCGGAGAATACGATTCGTGAATTCGATCCGCAGGCG
>JAJFLP010000099.1 GCA_021772635.1 Verrucomicrobiota bacterium
ATACGACGATGCGCAAGCATCGCCTTATTTCTCTCGATGCACCTGAGGCGACGAAATGCCTCTCGTCATAACACAATGAATTACGTACACGACACACTAGCGAAATCCGCCGCGGCGGAAACGATATTTCGTCCCGCATGCAGGACCATGATGTTCGGTAAAGTAAATTCTGGCGAGCAACTCGATAGAAATTATGCCTTGAAGGACCGTTTGAAATCCTCAAGCATCTTCTCAAGTAATTCCTTCACGTCACTCGTCAGTTCTTTCACAAGATTGAATTGCTCAACGAACTCCTTATAAGTTGAATCCATCGCCTCATGCAACTGTTTCTCAAACGATTCGACTTCATCAACCGCAATCTCATCCAGGAATCCGTTTACGCCGGCATAAATGATTGCGACCTGCTTGTCGACGGACAGAGGGAGGTGAACCCCTTGTTTAATGACCTGCATTAGTCTTTCGCCGCGTTCGAGCTGGCGCCGGGTTGCGGCGTCAAGGTCGGATGCAAACTGTGAAAACGCGGCAAGTTCACGATATTGCGCTAAATCGAGACGAAGCGAACCTGCGGTTTGCTTCATCGCCTTAATTTGCGCGTCACCGCCGACGCGTGAGACGGAAATTCCGGGGTTTATAGCCGGTCGTTGACCGGAATTAAACAGATCGGATTCGAGGAAGATCTGACCATCGGTTATGGAAATAACGTTTGTCGGAATATAAGCAGAGACGTCATTGGCCTGGGTTTCAATAACAGGCAATGCGGTTAAGCTGCCACCGCCGTTCTCTGCATTCATTTTCGCCGCCCGTTCAAGGAGCCGGCTGTGGAGATAAAATATATCGCCGGGGAACGCCTCGCGTCCGGGCGGTCGACGCAGCAACAGGGATAACTGTCGATACGCCTGGGCCTGCTTCGTCAAATCATCATAGATTATCAGCGCGTGTTTGCCGTTGTCTCTGAAGTATTCTCCCATCGTACAACCGGCATACGGCGCGATAAACTGCATCGGCGCAGGATCCGACGCGGTTGCTGCTACAATGGTTGTATACTCCATTGCACCAAATTTTTTCAGCGTCTCATAGACGCCCGCAACCGTCGATCGTTTCTGCCCGATCGCGACATATATACAATGTACATCGCCGCCGCGTTGGTTAATGATCGTGTCAATTGCCAGCGTCGTCTTCCCGGTTTTCCGATCACCAATGATCAACTCCCGCTGACCGCGCCCGATTGGTGTCAGCGCATCAATAACCTTCAAACCGGTTTGAAGCGGTTCGTTTACGTTTTGGCGTTCGATAATCCCCGGAGCTTTTACCTCGATCTGACGATGTTCTTCGGCAGCTATAGGTGCGTTCCCATCAATCGCAACACCAAGGGCGTCAACTATTCGCCCGGTAAGCGCATCACCGACAGGCACTGACGCGATACGTTCGGTTCGCCGTACCTCGTCGCCTTCTTTTACATGCGTATCCTCGCCGAAGATCGCGACACCGACGTTATCTTCCTCGAGGTTCAACGCCATTCCCATAAGCCCGTCTGCGAACTCGACTAACTCGCCGGACATGACCTGCGCAAGACCGTGAACACGCGCAATCCCGTCACCAACACTCAGAACCGTTCCGATCTCATATGATTCCGCTTTGTGCTCGAAGTCGGATAACTGCTTCTTAAGTATCGACGAAATTTCTTCCGGCTTTAAATCGATTGCCATATTAATTCCTCCTGTAAAGCTTGGCTAAAAACTGGTGTTTTGAAGATGAATTTTGATTTGTTGTAAATTCGGCTCAAGGGTTAATCTAACTGGCCGACTCCCTCTGAAACTTCGTGGATTTTCGATTTTCGATTGCCGATTTTCGATTTGATTTATTTCGGAATTTGACCAAAAACTATGGATGAGCCCGTTTCGAATTGTAAAATGTGGGTTAAAAAGGATACCCACTGGTGGGCGCCTCTGAAACTTCGTCATTTTGACACACTAAAGTGTGAACTCCAACGGGCGCTACTCGCATACTAAAAGATTAGTGTTGCTAAGGTCCCCGTTGGAGTTCACGCTTCAACGTGCCTTAACCCAAGTTTCCTATTGTATTAACCGGGTCGGTACGGCCCGGACGGTTGCTCCCTTGAAAGTCCAGAGATCAGAATTCAGAGGCCAGCAAAAGCGAACCACTGAGCTTCCTACTGTATTATTTCTGTTATCCAGCATGCGGTATCATGCCGCGATGATATTCTGCTTCACACGATTCAATTGATTGATTAAACTATGATCAAAAACCTGGTCGCCGATCACTACCCGAAACCCACCGAGAATAGACGGATCGACAATGCCATGGGGTTCAATCTCTTTACCGAATTTCTCGCGCAGTTTCGCTGAAATCGCTTCAGTTTGATCCGACGTCAATTCGACTGCACTGATTATTCTTACCCGTATTATTCCTTTATAGTCGTAGAATAACTCATCGAATTTCTCGCAGATATCTGCGAGAAACGCTATTCGATTTTTCTCTTCCACAAACAAGATAAACTGGTAAACCAACGGTTCGATTTTTCCCTGAAATAAACTCTGTAAAATGGCGGATCGCCGCTCGACCGTTAGCAAAGGATCTTCGAGGAAATGTGTCAGTTCTTTCGAGTTCAGGACCAGAGCACGCAAGGCCTTCACGTCGGTGCTGACCTGATCGAGACGACCGTTGTCTACCGACAAATCGAAGAGCGCTTTCGCGTATCGTTTGGAAGATTTCGTGGTTGCCATATTACGATTCGAAGGTTTTAGGGTTCACGGTCCAAAGGTTTAGGCTTCAAGGGTTCAAACCTGTGAAGCCCGAAAATAGTTTTAAGCCGCAGGTTCTCTGTCTCGGGCGACGTTGAGCCCAACCGAAGCTAAACGCTATTCGCTTTAACCACTGAACTTAAAACCATGAACAGTGAACCTAATTAATTACATTTCTTTAATAAGTCGATCGGTCAGAGCCCGATTCTTAGAGTCGTCAAGATTCTCATTTATAAGTTTCCCCGCGAGCGCGATAGCTAAATCCGCACTTTCTTTTCGGAGAACTGCTTCTGCTTTCTCCTGGGCCGATTTAATATCGCTTAGCGCGTTGTCCAGCAATATTTTTGCCTCTTCTTTAGCCCTACTTTCGATTACCTTTGACGCCTCGACGGCTCCCTTTCTGGCTGCGGCAACGATTTCCTTTGCCTTCGTGTCAGCTTCATTAATCAACGATTCACGGGTCGCTTCGATTTTCACCAGTTCGTCTTTAATACGCCTCGCCGCTTCTACAGAGTCGCGGATGTCCTGCTCACGTTTATCGAGAGCCGATAAAATTGGATTCCACGCAACTTTGTATAAGATGATCAAGAGCAGGCCGAAGGTAACCCAAGTCCAAACGACCATGTTCTTACTGGGATCCATCAATCCGATTTCAGAGGACGTTCCGGATGCGTAGATGCACGGAACGAAGCTGGCAAATGCAACGACCCCAAAAACCATGATCAACCGACACAATCCGAAGACTGCCGACATCCCATGCAGGTTCATTCTAATTTGTCTTCGCACAATTTACGCCTCTCTTTAGCATAAGATTAAGGTAGGGACCGCCGAGTTCTCCGGCAAATAAACGGCTCACAGCAGTCGATACCAGATATACTTTCAATTCCTATTTGGCCAAGAAACAAATCACGGCGCAAAAAAGCGCGACACCCTCAATCAGTGCAGCCGAGATCAGCATATTAACCTGGATTTTACCTGCCGCTTCAGGTTGTCTCGCAATTGCTTCCATAGCTGACCCGCCGATTTTTCCGATTCCTAGTGCCGCGCCGATGGTTACCAACCCGGCGCCCAATGCTGCCAATGTACCAGTTAAACCGCCCATAATACTTTCCTTATGTTGTATTAGTTATTGTCTAGACTGAAAGCAGTCCAATTTTCGATCCGCATAGACCGCCTCCACTCTCCCGGTCCGTACACGCAGACTTGGAATGAGTGCAGAGAGATGGACTTGCGCTGTGATCGCGCAATACGTTCCAAACGATACCCATTTCCCGGCGCAGTTCCTCCTGGAAGGCAGAGCGCCTAGCCGAAACCCCTTGGACGATCGGCATATTTGCCCGCGACTTTATCCGCATGGCTCTATAGCACGTGTTTTTAATATTTTCAGTGCCGCCGAAACATACGTCAGATTATGTATATAACCCTCACTACCAATCCGTCAAGGCCAAAACCCTATACAAACCGCCACTGAAAGAAACCATACCAATCGTCCGAAAACACATCCTCAGTGAGCAGGATGGTGAATCATCCCGATAAACATAGCGGATAGAAGCGTAAATATATACGCCTGTAAGAACGCAACCAGAATTTCCAGGATGTAAATCACGAGTGCAAGGACGACCGCTGGCAATGCAGCCGCATACCCGACAATTATGATTAGTCCGAGTAATGAAAATATCACGATGTGCCCGGCAAGCATATTCGCGAAAAGACGAATCATCAACGCGAATGCCTTGATAAACATACCTAGGAACTCTATCGGTGCCAGAACAATCAGAATCGGGACAGGTACGCCGTGAGGGATAAATGCCTTAGTGAAGCCAACAAGGCCGTTTTTATAGATAGCTCCGAAAACCATGACTGTGAGTGTTATCGACGCCAAAGCCCCGGTGACATTGACGTTTGCGGTCGCGGTCGAAAATAGAGGAATCAGCCCCATTAAGTTGAGCCCGAGAATAAAGAAAAAGAAAGTACAGAATAACGGCGTCATCTTACGCCCGTCCGCTTCGCCGAAACTGGCTACGCATATATCGTCGCGTATAAATATTACGAAAACTTCCAAGAGATTAGTCAGTCCGCTCGGGACTACCTGCTTGTGATCATATAACGCGCCGAATAGAATGATTAAGAACAGGGCACATAGAAACAGCATCACAGTATGCAGCGTAATTGAGTGCGAAAGGGGAATATGAATCCCGAAAGGCAAGTGCCAAGCATCAAAATTATCCGCAACGTGATGCAGGATATAATTTTCGACTGCGGCAGCCCGTTCAACAGAAGATGATGTGTCACTCATTTGTCAATCGATACTTTTAGAGATCGGGAGTGTAATGCCAGAATTTCACAGAATAAGAAGCAAAAATATCCGACTAATGCGGCCGCAAGAAACGGCATAAAATTTAGGACGTCGATCGAATGGAACAGAAACACTATTATTAGAAATGTCATCGCCCTTGCGCCGTTCATTCCGAGCCCCCAGAATAAGGCTTGGCCCGGCTCATTGGCGACTGCATTGCGATTAATTTCGAATGCGACCATCCCATTTACGAACGCAAGACTCCACCCTACTCCCATTTCGACGATAAAAAAGCGGTGATAAAAAATATAAATCAGTCCGGATGATATGGCCATCGCCATCATGAGCGCCCAAAAACAACGGATCCTTCCCATTCTCTGCCCTTCCGTGAACATTAAAGCTGATGACCCCCAGTTGGCAATAAGCCCCGAGCCTGATCAATGCATCAGTATTCTGCTACAAGCCCTAATCGCTGCTCAAATCGCATGGTTTAATCAGGCTGGAGCCTTCAGATCTGTCTAAGGATCATCGTTATTTCGCTCGTCCCCGGCTGGCGTCTCACGGATGATTTTCCAAACTTCGTAAGCTGCGTAAAACAACCCCAAAAACATTCCAGCGAGAGTGAAATACTGATCGTCAGAGTGAATTTTCTTGTCGATCGTAATCCCCAGATACGTACAAACGATCATTCCCGCTGCAAGATTGGTTCCCAAGGCAAGCGCTGGTGAATATCGATTCTTTGGCTGTCTACTGGAATTATCCTCTCGCAAAGCGATCTCACTAGGAGTAATTAAGTTAATCAACTCGCACAGCTGCGTCAAGATTGATTCTACACAGTATCTAGTACCTGCTTGTGTAAATTTCGAATTAATATGACGAGATACATTCTGTGTTTCACGATCGTTCAAATGAATAAGGCCCCGCACGTGGGCGGTCGGTTACCTTTTTATCCACAACGCCCAGACGCCGACAGTCTGACCGATGATATTCGGCAACCACATAAGGATCTCTGCATGGAAATCCGGTTTACGTTGGAGCGTATCTATAAATGCGATTGCAGCATAGTATACGAATGGCACCATAAAACACGCAATTAGGCCGTAATAAGATTCCTTCCGAGGGCCGCGGATACCCAACGGTATCGCGATCAGAATAAAAGTAAACGGACTGACAGCCAATGCAGCTCGCATGTGAATCTCGCCGTAAAGTCGTCCGGTATCAATTCCGCGCTCGCTGAAAACCTGGATCCGGGCGAATAACTGTGGAAGCTTTAGTTCGCTGACGCTGCGCTGTAAAGATTTGCTGCTAAGCTTGGTCCCGTAGCCGAGTGAAAAGCTTAATGTGTCTCCCTTTATTCGTCGATTTTTGGAAATGTTAGTTGGGTGATTCGGGTCTACTGTCTCGACAGTCGCCTCGTGGAGCGTGAGTTCCAGATTCTTTGTTTTAGTATTTACCTCTATCACCCCGCTACGGGCGTCGATTTTCTGCTCGACTTTATCCGTTTCACCCAGGACATATAGGTGGACATCCCAAATTGTCTTCTCTTTCTTCCGGCCTACGTATATGATGTACCCGTCAAACATCTCTACGAACCTACCTTCTTCAAGTAGGAGAAGCGGATTTCGAATGCCCTGCTCCCTTACCATCCACTTGGCGGTATAATTACACTCGGGAACGAAATGGAACTGCAGCAGGAAACACAAAGCCGACGAAACAGCGCTTAAAAGGACGAGGGGCGCGATTACTTGATTGAGACTGATTCCGCTCGCGCGGAAGGCGTTAATCTCATTGTCAGCGGACATTCTGTGAAACGTTAATACGGTTGCAATGAATATGCTCAATGGAACCGTAAAACCGAGCGCCTGGGGAATCTTATAGGCTACGAAGAGCAATAGATATTTGAATTCGACGCCCTTCGAGAGTAGCTCGAATACACGGGCGAATTGGCCGATCATCAATACAAATGTCGCGATCGCCATAGCGATGCCCAGGCTGCATAAGACATTTTTCGCGAGATACCAATTAACCGTCTTCACATGTCACCCTCAAAGAAACGTCACCAGATATAAATTTACGGCGTTCGCCGGTTTCCGTCCGAATCGAAATAGCACCGTCTTTCAGGAAGTCAATCACGGTACCGCGAATGGTGTTTCCGTTATCGAGGCTTATCACTACAGCGCGGTCAATCAATCCACTCGCGCTCCGCCATAATTGGTGTATCCGATCGTGCCCCGATATCTGGTACTCATCGTAGTACCTCGTAAAACGGTCAGCAACCGAGAGGAGAAAATCATCGCGATCAACCAAATTCCTGGTTTCGAGAAAAATCGACGTTGCAGGCTGGTCGATGGATTGCACTGCGGTGCGATCCATATTCAGGTTCACCCCGATCCCGATAACGAACGCTTCAGTATCGTTTCCCAGTGTTTTGCATTCGCAAAGCATCCCCGCAACTTTACGATCTTCGACGTAAACGTCATTCGGCCATTTTATCCACGCATTCTGCACGCCTAAAGCCGAAATTCGATTCCAGACAGACAGCGACGCGATCTGTGTCAGAAGCAGCACGTTTTTTTCGATAACCGGGCGTTTGAAAATTATCGAGGTATATAGATTTACGCCCGCAGGCGACAGCCACGTCCGTCCGTGCCGACCGCGACCAGCCGACTGCGAATCGGCGACTACTACCGTACCGCTCGCAAGGTTGTCAGCCTCACTCATGCAATAGAGGTTCGTCGACTCGAGTGATTCGAAATATTGGAAGTCCGTGCTAATGAGATCGGGCATGAGAAGTGATGCGTGTTGCGTGATGCGTGTTGCGTGATGCGTGATACGTGTTGCGTGTCGCGTGATGCGTGTTTCGTGAAAACTTTCCCCATTCACTGGGGGTCTGGTGTTAGGTGTTGGCGGAGGAACCTTCATGATTCCCGTAATAGGATTCATGGATTCCAAAAATTAGGCCCTAATCCTGAACCAATTTCGATAGCCATACTTGCAAGGCATTGTTTGTGCCTTTCTGCTCACGTTACCACGCACCACGCACCACGCACCACGCACCACGCACCACGTCTAGCAATTATTAACTATATAATCGAAATCGATGTGCTGATCAAATAGTTCCTGCGACAGATTGATTTTCTCGGTATCGGTAACTTTAATTTTAACCTTCAGATTATGAACGGCAGACGCCGTTTCGAACGTATCCCACCGGGTACTGATTACGGGAATCTCGCTGCTTTGCATAACCTTCGTTACCACGGGCCCCGGCTTTTCCTTGCCAGTCAGGATCAATCCGGTAATCTGTTTTGTCGTGCTCGCCTCCGAGAGGTTCCAACAGAGAGCTGCCAGAATCAGATCCTCCCGGTCGCCTGGGGTAATAACGATCGTTTGCCGTTTGATCCGTGTCAGAAAGTTATTTACGGACATCGCCCCGACGATGATATTTCGAACAGAATTAAATCTAAACTCTTTGCCGGACATAAACCGCCCGCCCAGTCTCTCCCTGATTTGCTCCATTGTCGGGTTCTCCAACCGATTTTTGTAGGGGATGACACCGAGGAGCTTAATCCCGTTTTTTGCCAGGCTCTTTCCAACATAAGTTTTTATCTTATCGTACTTTTCCATATAAACTTTATTAACGATCACGCCTAAGAGTTCTACGCCCATCGAATCGAATAAACACTTATTGAGAATCAGGTAATCTATCGCTTTACCGATACCGCCGTCAGTGACTATGATGACCTTGCTTCGGAGCGCTTTGGCAACAAACGCATTAGAAGTGTCAAATACGGATCCCACACCTGCGTGACCGGTACCTTCAATCAATACAAAATCACGATTTTTTTGTACGACATCGTAAGATTGTAAAATCTTCTCAAGGATCTGCCCACTTTCGCTATTATCGATATACTCCTGGGTAAATCCTTCCGGGACCGCTATCGGGTTCATATGCTCAACCGGACAGTCCATTTGATAAATTTCATGGACAAGATGCGAATCCTCATCGACTTTTAAGTTCTTGATTTTCAGGTATCGCTGTCCAACGGGTTTTATGAAACCCGCGTTCCAGCCGGATTTAATCAATTTATCATATAGTCCCAGGCAATTTGTCGTCTTTCCGACGTTCTGCCCCGTCGCCGCAATAAAGATATTTTTCGTTTTCTTCATTTTTTGGTCCGATTCATAGTTTCTCAGTTCCTATTAAAAAGGCTCGTTACTCAAGTCATCATCGAAGTTAGCCATCGAGCAACCTAGCCGGACTTAAGTATACTGCCCGCGATCTCATTCTGAATCGGGATTAAGAAACAAGCAGTACAATTTTTGGTCCGTATTGACGGACTCCGCTCGTGCGGATCCGACTTTAATTCATTACCTAAGGGATATCGAACAATATTTCATCCCGCATGCCGGATGAAAACGTTCGGTATAACTGGATGGCCAACTTTGATAATCTCCGTTCTATTTTCTCAGTGCCCTGTGGGTAAATATGATTGATCATTGCAGCGATAGTACCCGGTCTGTAAGAAATCGGATTTTAGCGAATTCTGTCCGGCGGATAGGGAACTAATCAGCGTCTAAAAATCCGATCGATTTGAGGCAGAGCATTTGTAACGGCAATATATAGAAGGGTCCTACTATTTCAAGAAGGGGCAATTAGCTACTGATAATATCCACTGAAGCCGGAGGAGTTGAGCCAGCTTTTTTGTATCGTCGATAAGGGCTTCTTCACCTGATACATACCATTGATTAGTGACCTCGATTGATGTACTATAAAAGTAGGTCAGTAGGCTAAGAGTCCTCTGCCCGAACCACGGCGTAACCGTGAATCCTGCCTGCCGCGCTATAGCTAAGAGCGAAGCGAGAGCGACGGCGGAAACCCTAGATTTCACAACTCATTCAGCTAGTCATGGACGATAACAACCCAACCCAAATACAATCGAGCTCACCACAAGGGTCAACTGGTCGTCGAATTCGTATTCTCAACAGTCTTCGCGGACACAAGCTCCTCGTGATATTGGTGGCAACAGTAGTGATCGGAATAGGAACCGTAGCTATTATGCGCTTACCCCCAGTGTATTATGCTGAAGCTGTCATTGAAGTGCTACCGAATTACATTGGTAACCTGAAACAAGATCGCGAACTCCAAGTGACCCGTAGTTCGGACTTCGTTAACACGCAAGTACACGCGATCACGAGTTATGACGTCGTGTTCGATGCCGTTTTAAATTTAGGGAGTGTTGAGGAGACCGCTGGCGAGCCCGCGCAGAGCGACCAATTACGCGCCGAAGCGCTTATGAATACCATCGATGCGACGCAGGTTCCGCGTACGTACCGCATTCACGTAAGTATAAAAGGAGCCAAACCGGAGGGTCTCGCCGATAAAGTTAACGCTGTTGTGAATGCGTACCAGGATAAGATGATAAAGAATAAATTTATCGGCAAAGACATTCGGATCAGCAATCTCACCAAACGAAAAATGGAGTTGCAAACCGAAATCCGTTCACTGATTTCCAGAAAGAACCTTTTGATCGAAGAACTAAGTCCGGTGCCCTTTAGGGACGACCTTGAAAACCCATATGAAGAGATCATGATCAACGCGATGGAAGCTTCTTCTGCAGCAGAAAGGAACCGGTTAAACGCAGAGAATAATCTAGCCGCCATTAAATTTAAAATCGAGAACTTCAGTCGGGACCAAATACCTCGTATTTCCCAAGATGTACTTGAGCGCGATCCCTACTTCAGATCATTTAGCTTGAAACTCAACGATCATCTTGGCGTCCTGCGAAGTCAACTTAAGGGGTTACCTGTAGGGCACCCTGGAAGACCCGCCATTACTAAGAGAATCCATGATTTTGAAGAACAGATGGAATCCGAATTAGTCGCAGTTAGACAGCGGATACGTGACGAACTATATACCGAGCGAAAAGCTCAATTGGAAGACGAGGCGACCGCTCTTACTGCGGCAGTCAAAGAAGCTGAGTTCCTGGAAGCAAGATTATCAGATGAAGCGCAGGAACATAAGAAACAGCTGGCGCATTTTAGCAGTTTGTACAACGAAAGTGTCAATCTTCGTGATCGAATTCTTAGGATTCGAAGCCAGCTTTCAGCAATCGATGACCGCCTCGACTTTTTCGAATTGGAAGAGAATGCACCCGGTTTTGTCAACGTCGTCTCGCTAGCACGTGACTCGGACACTCCGCTCGAAGGCAAGAAACCTAAATTAATGATAGTCTTGCTCGTAGCGGCGTTCGGGTTGAGCAGTGTAATAGCGATAGCGATTGATTATTTCAGTCCGTGGATAAAGTCGCCGTTTGATGTCGAGGATGTACTTGGTTACCCCCCACTCGGGTGGATTCTCGAATGCAATAATGAAAAGTCCGTCGCGTTCGCAAAGGATCAGAAACGTCGCCTTGCGCTTGCGATTAAGCGACAGCACGCCACCAGCGGCAGAAAAACATTCGCGCTTACATCGGTTAAGTCCGGCGGCGGTACCACAGAGCTGACTTTCGAACTTGCCCGCGAATTGGAAAATATAGGCGTCCGCGCTTTGGCGGTAGAAGCAAACCCATTTAGTCCTGACGATGAATATTTCGACGACGAGAATAATCCGGGTCTAATCTCCGCACTGGCAAAGACTGCCAGCCTCGCGGATACGATCGTTCCAAAAACCGATGCACTACCCGCACGGATACCTATCGGCGACACCAATGATACACACCATCTGTCTGTCGATAGTGAAATCTTATCATTATTCAACGATTCCGGGTTCGATGTCATTCTATTCGACACACCACCAATATTGCTATCTGCCGATGCAGAACTTATGAGCCATCTGGCGGACGGAACCCTGCTCATCGTCGAGGCAGAGGGAGTCACCCAAGGAGAAGTCAGGAGAGCAGTAAAAATCATCAATCAAATTTCACCACCTCTTTTCGCTGTTATCCTTAATCGTGTCCGCGTGTATCCGGGGATTGGATACTTCGGCAAATTGATTAAAGAATACGAAGCGGGCCTGAATAGTTGAAAAATTCCGCAACGGCGCGTATTAAAATTGCCATAGGGACTCCGTTTCAACCTTTCTCTCGACACCCAAAAGCGCTATAAAATCGACAAAATTGGGAACTCGTATAGTCTACAAAATCTCCAGATCGCTCCTCATTACGTCGCCGTGAAATTTTACCTCTGACAGAGTCGATAGCAATGCAAAAGCCCATCCCAGAAAAGGCGATACTCGTCGTTTTGTTAGCGAGTGCTTCGATAGGATTGACCTTGCTGGTGTGTAATAGGAATTTCGTTCGCGATTCGAAATTGTCTGTCGAATCGGCGCCACCTCTAGAGTCCCTCGAGGACGAAGCCAGTCGTGCGGTCTTAGTTCGCGGGGACTTTAATCGCGATGGAATAGTAACCGAAGCTGATATTAAGCCAAGTATCGACGCGTGGCTCGATCATCAGGGGTTTCTCGCAAGAATGGACGATCTGTCTAGTGAAGACTTTAAATTTATATCGGATATCAATCTTGATGGCAAATTCGATGACCAGGACGTTTCTAGGCTAAAAGCGATACTGGTGCGAGGTGTTGATTCCACAGGCGCGGCAGTAGCTAACGGCACGACGATCAACAGCGTCCTCTCCTCTGAAAGCTCAGCGATCACCCCACCTCCCCCCGGTCCCGGCGCACAGATCCCGATAAATCAATTCGAATCACGAATCGCAAATCACGGCAAATTAGCTGTCGGCATGAACTTATCCGGGGTCAGCGATTGGAATCGGGAGTGGGTTTTTGTCGATGTTTTTAAGCATTCGCGCCCTTGGATATCTCAAGATACCGGCGGTCGTGGCGCCTGGGATAACGGAAAAGAGATTGATCTAAATAAATACGGGTACCCGATCTTAAAGGACGGCCAAGCTGCTGCTACACTGATGTTTCGTGACATGGATGGTCATTATCCGGCCGGTGTATATACTTGTACATATAGCGGCACGGGGGAATTACGTTTTGGTTTGGATGCGAAGGTTGTAGAGGCAAAAGCGAATCGAATCCTGCTTGACGTCACGCCGAAAAACGGTGGAATCTACATGCGGATCGATCGATCTGACCCCGGCGATCCCGTTCGAGATATCCATATTTGGATGCCTGGCTTCGAGAATGCGAAATCGCCATTCCATCCGCTATTTATCAAACGTTTACGCCCGTTTTTGGTGATCAGGTTCATGGGGTGGGCCCGTGTTAATAACAGCACTGTGGCCAAGTGGCGCGATCGAAGAACGCTCGAGGATTGCCGCCAGAGCGGTTCTAGAGGGGTTGCGCTCGAGTATATGATCGACTTATGTAACGAACTGGGTGCCGTTCCATGGTTCTGCATGCCTCATTTAGCCGATGACAACTTTGTACGCAACTACGCGCTACTCGTTCGGGATCGTCTTAGACAAGATTTGCCGATATATGTGGAGTGGTCAAATGAGGCATGGAATTCCATTTTTGCTCAGGCCAAATGGGTCAATAAAGAAGCGGAACAGCGTAGAATCTTAGCGCCAGATGTAATTGCCGACGAAGCTCTACGGGATTGGCGAATATGGCAGAAAGTTTTCGGTAGCAAAAGCTCTCGTATAATTCGTGTTGCCGCAGGTCAACACTATCGGCCGTGGGTCGCGGAGACGATTTTGAAACGGCTTAATGGTGAATTTGATGCTGTTTCCTGTGCTGCCTATTTTGGACCGCACGGTAAGGAGGAAAGTAGGTTCAATAAAGAAACCACTGCAAAAGACGTACTAAAAATATCGCTAAAGAAGCTTCACGAGGAAGGCGTCCCCTTACTACGTAAACATAAGGCATTGGCTGAAAAATGGAGTAAAAATCTTCGTCGCCGCATTCCCCTTCTGGCATACGAAGGTGGCCAACATCTAGTCACATGGGGTAAAAACGTTCCGTATGCCGACACATATTTCGAAGCACAAACTCATCCGATGATGTATCAGTGTTACGCCGACTTATTGAATTTATTTTTTAATAAAGTCGGTGGGGAGTTATTCGTGGCATTGACTTACGTTGCCGGGCATGGCAGGTCGGGTAGCTGGGGACATCTTCAATACCAGGACGAACCCCTTGACACCGCTCCAAAGTTCAAGGCACTTGTAGATGCTGTTGGAGGCGAATTATGAATATTCTTGTTCCAGTAGCTTTATTCGGTTGGGTTCCCGTTGTTTTGAGTTTATTTACGTTCTTGCCTCCCCGGAGAGCCGTCATCACGGCATTCTTACTGGCATGGCTTTTTTTGCCTATCTACGCCTACGAAATTCCAGGACTTCCTGATTACACAAAAACGTCGGCCACGTGTGTCGGGGTTCTACTTGGGCTACTCCTATTCGACCTTCAGCGATTGGTAACGCTAAAATTTCAGATGCGGGATTTGCCGATACTGCTTTTTTGTTTCTCCCCAATCCCATCATCATTAGTCAACGGTCTCGGTTTGTATGATGGGCTTTCAAGTTCGTTAAGTTATATCATCACTTGGGGCCTACCGTATTTGATCGGGCGATCGTATTTCAACACCCTTACCGGCTTGCGCGAATTGACCATCGGCATATTCATTGGCGGCGTGATATATGTACCGCTATGCATGTTCGAAATTCGCATGAGCCCACAGCTACACCACATGGTCTACGGCTTTCATCAGCACAGCTTTATTCAAAGCATGAGATTCGGAGGATTTCGACCTACGGTATTTTTGGAACATGGTTTAGCCGTAGGAATGTGGATGACCACAACCGCTCTTATCGGTCTGTGGTTAATGATAACAGGAACCTTAAAAACGTTTTTGAATTTCCCTATCGGATGGTTTGTCTCCGCATTAGTTGTCACGACAATTTTGTGTAAATCCACGTATTCCGTAATCTTATTGATTATCGGTCTGTCCGTACTTTGTTCTCTAAAATGGTTTCGTTTTTCGCCTATAGTGCTGGGAGTACTATTGATTCCCAGTCTCTACATAGGATTTCGTACGGCAAACCTTTGGGCAGGCTCAGAATTGGTTTACTTCGCGGCGACCTATATCAATCCGACCCGTGCCAGTTCGCTACAGTTTCGACTCGACAACGAAGATATTCTAAAGGAAAAAGCGTTGCAAAAACGGTTATTCGGATGGGGAGGATGGGGACGCTCTCGAGTATATGACAACGATGGCAGAGATATTTCCGTTACAGATGCATCTTGGATAATCATTTTCGGCAAGAATGGTTTTTGGGGCCTTATTCTGTTTGTGTTTATGTTGTCGCTCCCGACTTGTGTCCTCTGGTGGAACTATTCACCTAAGTTATGGGCACATCCATCCATCGCTCCCGCAGCCAGTCTCGCCATTATTCTAAATCTCTATTTGCTCGACAACCTAATGAACGCTATGAAAAATCCGATTTATATGCTCGCGGTTGGTGGACTAACCGCCCTGGTGAAGGAGGGGCTGCAAACCGATGGTCAGGTTGCTGTCAACTCGGTCAACTCGAATCCATGGCAATACCGGGACACAGCTGTCTTTCCAGCAAACCGGTGTTAAATACGAATTTAACCCTAAATTAAGCAATTTTCACAATCACTTGACTTAGAAGTTTCTTCATTGTCGGCGATCCGAAAAATTCCTGATATGCTCTCGTCGGTATTGAAAATGGATCGTCTAACGGAATCAAGCGCCGTGTCAGCGATTTTGTGTATTCGGTAGATGTCGGAATAGCGTTTATCAAACGCTTGGCGTAGCGGTCCTCCATCGGGTGAAGAAGTCCTATTTGTCTAAAAACTAAGGCAGGCGTTCGTAATAAATTACGTGAGCTATGATTCGGATAACCGATTCGTCGTGACCTTTTACATCGATTTTGATTATATATATTCCAGCTGGCTTTGTACCGAAAGTTTTTGGGCGGCATTTCGGGCTGAATATATCGTTAGCACGTGATCAGGGGCCCAGCTCGTGGAGAGGAGTTTGTGTTCTGGACACAGCTATGCGATGCGTGGTCCGACGGGACTCGGTTGGGAAACACCGGTATCCCGAGGTCACGCTAGCTCATCGAGAATGATTCGTAGTTTGTCAGCCACTGCCTGCTCACTCAAGTGCTGCACGGCGTAGGCGAAAGCCTGTTTTTCAAGCCTGTTTCGCAGGACAGTGTCGGTCCATAGCCTCTCCATTTGCCGAACCAAACCTGTCACATCCTGAGGGTCGTAGAAGAGCCCCGTCTCCTCTGGCTGTATATAGTCTATCAGCCCCGGACACTTAGTTACAATCAGAGCACATCCTCGAGCCATGGCATCCACGATCGTAACCTGTCCTGAGGCGCCGGATCCCACCTTGACGGGAACGACAGAGAAACGCGCTTCGGTCAGCAACTGTCGACATTCCTCATAGGGTAGCTTCTGTTTAATCGTTACATTGTTTGGAACCTCCAAATCCTCCAGCGCGAGAGCTCCTGAGACGACTACTGCAGGATAGTCAGTACGCTTGAGGGCTTCGAACAGCGTTGCATAGTCTCGCTGTGCAGTACCCATGGCGAGCACAAACGTACCTTCCGGCCGGTTTTCAGGGAGAGTAGCAGGCATCGGCCTCTGAAGAGGTACGAACCTAAATCTATCCAGTGGGATATCGAAACACCGACTGTACTGTTCGCGCTCCCAATTTGAGTGAACGACAAAACAATCGACATTCTGGAGGACACGCTGGGCCACCCAGCGCTTGAGGCCAGTAGGGGTGGCTCCGAGGTTAAAATCCCAGGCAACTATTGGGAAATCACTGTACGTGAGTGTTTTGATCGCCGCTACCGCAGTGGCGAGGGGTGGAAATAGAGCAATCACCCCGCCGGACTTCCTTGCCCGTACGGCTCGGGCACTCGCATGGGAGCAATTCATGAGTCTCCGAAGAGGCCTGGATCGCCCTGACTGCCAGCTATTTTCATTAAGTTCTGGAGAAGCTATCAGCGTAAAGTCGTGGTCATCCCCAAGAACCCAGGGCTCCAACCAATTGTCCTTTTCGGGATCGGAAATCCAAGGCGCAGTAATAGACCAATGCATGATGAGCCTTCATGTGATACAGGACGGGTTGGAGTGGGGCTACGAAGAAAACTAATCTGTCTATTGACTTTTAGAAACGTTGGAACCTATAGGCAACCTCCATTTAAGTCAAAAAATTGCAGTAAGAATCTCCGAAAAATCCGCCTTCGCATTGAGCTCAGTGTTAACCCAGAACGAAGAGCGGTATTTTGGGCGAAACACTGTTGCCCAGGCTCAATAATTAGCGAAGCGCGAAAAAAATAATCAGCACACGCAAATGACCACTTAAGCGGCTTGGCTCGCATCGAACAATCTACCAGGTGATATCACAATCAAATAGTACGCCGCGGGAAGATCGCGGAAGCAAAGACGTCGGAGATTACAATGGATGTTGAGTGGGATAACGACTCAATTACCCTGAAAGAAAAGGGCGTTTACCGCATTAACTGATAAGAAATTCGGTTTCGCGTGGGCAGCCTGTGTGCCTTTTGGGGGACAGGAAGCATTCTAGATCGAACCTATCTTCGTGGCAGAAATGATTATCGTCTGTCCACCGGCAACGCCACGCATGAACGGACGGAGAAAGACTGACGACATCAATTTAACGACCTCACCGACGGTATGTGGCACCAGAGTGTGGTGGTTGTGAAATTTCACAAATTGAACTTCAAACCCAGCCTCAATAAGCATTTTCTCCAGCTGCCAAAAGGTCAATGGGGTAATATGGCCGATCGATTGATACTGCTCTTCATCAAACTGAGCGAATTTTCCGGTGAATAGGAATTTGACTCGGGAATGCACGCCCGACGCGTTGGGCGTGGAGAGAAAAAGCTTACCGCCTTCCTTTAGCAGTCGATTGGCTTCGCGGATAATGTGACGCGGATTCTCGATATGCTCAAGCAGTTCGATTGAACTGACCGCATCGAACGCTCCGTCAAATTTATCTGAGAAGGGGTCGTTTAGATCCACGTACGTGCATGGTACGTTGCAGATCTCCATATTTAACTCGGTCGCGACCGTTTCGTAGCCCGCGTCCATCAATCGTTTAGGCCAAGCGCCACGTCCTGAGGCAAGGTCGATCACCCTTGAGTTTGGAGGGATAGCTTCTCTAAAGTGCTCGAAGATCGCGGCATGTTGGCCGGGGAGAGCGCATTCAGGAATGCCCTTGTACTCGCTCTTTCTTGTCGGACGTCCGCGTAGCGACCAAAAACTATGCATTGCTTCTTAACTCCTAATCTATGAGGGATAATAAGCACCTTTTCTCGAAATTCAACATCGACAACTGACAGGTAATTCGATTTCCCGAAGGAAAGTAGAACGGTCCGGCTGCGCCTCCAGACTGTTAGGCGGCCGTGGTAACGCTCGCGAATCATCATTCTCGTTTTTCGATCCGTTACCTACCCGTCCCAAGACCGGCGAATTCGAATTCTCTAAATATGCGAGATCCATAGTTCCCGGAACAGACGTATATCGAATAGCCTAAGACGAGATTCGCACCAACGGATTTTATCCGTACTAACAACCTAAACTCAATTTATAAATAGGTCGCATCTACCTTTCATGAACTGACTATATCAGCGATTCCCACTTATTTCATTCACAAACTTTTGTTGTCACTTCTTCGTGCTGTCAACTGAGCCTGTCGATCTTAACGACGACTATTCAGAATTCGATACCAAACGGAGTTGATAAACCGACTAATGTACGAACCGCCAATAGAGTTCCGAGTAATCCGATCAACACTCCCGTTGCAATCATATCCTGTCTTATAGCGGACAACCGTTCGCGCCAAAGCCCAACGGAGAAAACGAGGTAATAAGGTATATCACCAAACGCTATAACGACCACAGAGCAAGCGATACCGGAAATATTAGCGCCCTCGGCCAGATAAAATACTCCCAGTATTCCTGAACTAATCAATACCAGTCGAAGTGCACCTCCCACAGTACTGTAGATCGGCTTCCCCAGAGCGATTAACGCGGAAGCTATCGTATTATTCAAAATCCCTGGCCATAAGCCCAAGGCAAGTATCGGCAACATCCAAGCTGCGCCATGGTACTCCTGTGGCCAAAGAAGTTTTACGATAACATCTCCGAAACAACTTAAGAGAGATACACCAACGGCAGCGGCGTAAAGAAACTTTCGACGATTGTGAATTATTTTTGCTCGTAGTTCATGGCGTGGAAGATTCAGCTTTTCGCTAATCGCAGGAAACAGAATGCTCTCACTAAGCCTCGTAACTATACTACGCGGGACTTCTACAATCATGATCGCGATAGAAAATGCTCCCAATAGATCGAATGGAATAAGTTTCCCCAAAATCAATCGGTCTGATTGCATTGCAAGGAACGTGAAACCTGAAGAAAAGAAAATCCATTTGCCGAAATTGATATATTTCCGGACTATTTCACGATCCCACACGAATCGATTTTTATAACCCGGGATAATGTAATGGCTACTTATCGACCCGAATGCAGCGCCGGCGATTGCACCAAACGCTAATACCCAAATGGTTGGGCTGATTAATGCCCAAACAATCATCAGAACCATAGATACAGTTTGAGATCCGACGTTCAAGGCGATGACCTTTCTCAAATTCAGACCTTTTACCAATGTTATTACACTTGTCGACTCCACCCCTCTCAATATGGTTGTAAGTCCAACGACCGGGATAAGCCATAGGAAAAGTGAGTTCTGGTAAAACCATGAGATTGGCCACGCTATCATCGTCGTGCCCAACCACAAAAATACACCGCGGTAAACCTTTAACGTCCATCCTGTGTTATAGAACTCAGGATCGCTGCCTCGATCGTTCTGAATTATACACTGTTGAATACCGACATCGGATAGCATTTCCAATCCTCGCAATATCGTATTCACCAACATCATTATTCCAAAAGCCTCCGGTAATAACAATCGAGTGAGTACAAGGTTGCCTAACAAACGAAGCCCCTGACCAGCACCATGACCGATCAATACCCAAATACCTCCTCTTAGAGCTCTGAGTTTAAGACTAATCTGTGGAGTATTCGACATAATTCCCCTAACGATTGAACTGCTAATTCAATGATGAGAAGGCACACACCATGTAACCTACTTCGAAGACATTGGTACATTGAATCTTATGCGTGCGGCAAGCGTTTTGAGTCTCAAATATTCGACTGTTGAAACAGACGGTATGACTTACGGAAATTGACACGGTTATCTCAAGATTTTCAGAAAACAATCACGGCCCTCGCCCGCCTCTCCGCGACGCAATAATCGGCAATTCCAATCGAGTTTTCATCGCTATGATCGTAGCACGGCATACAGACTTCTCGAGATGGGCAACCCTCGTGGCAAGACCAGAAATAAAATGTCAATCCTGATTTATTCTGATTTTAATACGCCGTGCGTTTCTGTAAAAATAGCGAATCCGGCCCCGACTTAAACTCAATACATTGGAAATCTGCACACAAGAATCAGAAACTTCATCTACTAAATTCGTCGTGATACTCGAATTTACAGCATATCCTGCACGGAAGATCAACAATACTGCAACCGCGACGGCGGTACATTCAAGGATACAACTACAAACGTAGCGTACTAGTCTTGAAGTACGTCCCGCATGCGCCCTCGCCCTGGAGTCCCTATTGTCCGCCAATGGCTGGAAACGGAATACTTCCGAACTAATTTAAACGCCGGCTCTCTCTTAAAACTATCCAGACAAATGAGATCAAGTCAATGTCCTTTAGGCGTTTCTTTTATAGCTTCGAGTCTTCAATTACGATTAAGAAATCATCTAGCTTTATTATTTCAACGGGGCCATCGACTGTACACAGGTTCAATGTCTTAGGATCGCGATTATAAGTCACGTGACGACGCCACCGGGCGCGAAACCTGTCGGTGGGTATTGAGGGTGAATATTCGGCAATTTACGCCGACGTTTCGATGATAGCCACATATAACCCTTCGCTTAGACCTGAATCCGTGAAAAATTGCGCGATTCGCGCGGGCCATTGGAACCGCATTGAAATCGGAGCGGAATTTTCCGTTACCGTGTTGGGCGATTACGTTTATATCGGTTCCGGCGCTGCCTTTTAACGGCCGAAACGCCTCCTTGATATCCTAAATTTTGGTCAATAGCTGACAGGATCGGCACCGAAGGCACATTTCAGCCGTGATAATTATCCTTTCCTATCTATAAACTGACATGTTTAGCTAACAGTATCTTGGGTGGAGAGTTGCAAGCACGTTATGCCAGGTAAAATTGCTGCCGAATTTCAGGATTTTCGAACCGGCATGGGCAACAATTTTGCAGCCAACTCCACAACGCCCTGTCTCAAGGTTCGCAGAATGTTGTAGGCAAGCATTCCCAGTTGCAAAAAGGTAGCGTTAGTCTTGAACTTCCCCGACGGAAGCCGTTCGATATCAAAGTCTGACTTTATCTCACTATGAAATTTCTCGCTCGTTCCGTGCGAGTGGAACAGCGAGATAATCTCATCCGGTGAAACACCCACGTCATACGGAACATATTCATGCGTACTCGTCCGAACAGTCCCGAACTCTTCGTTTCACAATAGATTCAGCGTTGCTTGACCAATATTCTTATCATAAATACCAGCATTCTCATCCAAGTATTGCCTAAGACTTGCACTCAAGTAGTTCCTTTGAAGATCAAGTGAATCCTTGAACAATTCATCGTCTTGGAATACTTCGATGTCTTCACAATCGGTTCGCCCCTGTGTCTACAACCCGACAACTGAAGAAAATACATCCGCTTTTCGTTCTAACTCATTTCTCGTTCCCAAATTCGATGACCCAACATGATTTCTTAAATTCGATTGATCGAGTAATAGCCCCAATAAAGACAAGCCGTCAACACTGTTGATTTTCTCTGAACCTTGCTCTATTTTGAATTGCATTTACTCACCTTTTGGGTTAGACCTTAAATATCATTTTCTGGTAGATATAAACTTCTATAGCCCAACAGGTTATTCAATTCTATAGATTAATTAATTCCCGGATTTTTCACGGATTCAGGGTAGAATCAAAAATCTTATTATGGGCCAAGAAATTTCGATAATAATCGTCAGTTATAATGTTAAGGACCTATTGCAGAAATGCTTGACGCGAGTAGGTAATTGCGTTCGCAATCTCGATTGCGAAATTTTCGTTGTCGACAATAATTCTGGAGATGGGTCTGCGGACATGGTCGCGGACTCCTTCGCGACGGTGCGGTTGATTCGCAGCGCAAAAAATATCGGATTTGCTGCCGGAAATAATTTAGCAATCAGACAAGCCTCCGGTGAATTAATCTTGCTTCTGAATCCAGATTCCTATCTCGGTGACGGAAGCATCGAAGCAATGCTGGGGTGTATGAGAAAGATATCGAGATGTGGCATCTTGGGTGTGAGACAAGTAGATGAAAACGGAGTATTTCAACCGTCGGCCCGAAGATTTCCAGGGATATGGTGGAAACTTCTATCAAGATCCGGTCTCGCAAATTATAACTCGAAATCCCGGCGTTTAAGTGGCCCGGATTTTACGGACTGCAGTGAAACATGTGAAGCGGACTGGGTGGTTGGTTCATGTTTTCTGATTCGGCGCCGATTACTAGACGAAATAGGATTACTTGACGAGAGATATTTTCTGTACTTTGAAGAGGTAGATTTCTGTTTGCAGGCAAAACGGGCGGGTTGGAAAGTTTTTTATTTCCCACAGGTTTCCGTCACTCATATTGCGGGACAAAGTGCGATCGCAGCCTCAGACGAAAATGAGAACGCGGTTTCTCGGTCTGGGAAACAACTTGTTCGATACCGAACCAAGAGCGAGTTGCGATACTATCGGAAGAACTTCGGGTTCTGCTATACACTTGGGGCGGCGAGTGTAGAGCTGGTAACGGAACTTGCTGTATGGACTCGAAATTTGGTGCGCCACGGCGAACAGGGTCGACGGAAGCGGGCGGAGGCGACGTTCGCAATCAAATTGATTATCGCGACACTTATCGAAGATCAATGTGGAAGTAAACTTTAAGTGAAAGTTGCTGATGTTTCGATGCGGTGGACCTCCAAGTCAAGAGGAGCTACCCAGAAATAGATTCAAAAGTAAGAGAATTGTAATAGGATGAATAAATGGGCATAGGCGTCGTTGTAATCGGCCGGAATGAAGGAGAACGCCTTAAGCGATGTTTAAATTCAGTCAATTGCACCAAAAATTCCCTGATTTACGTGGATTCTGGCTCTACCGATGACAGTATCGAAGTCGCAAAATCACGTGGATTCAGGGTGATCGAGTTAGATCCGTCGACGCCATTCACCGCTGCTCGCGCTAGAAATAAGGGGTTCGATCGTTTGGTTGGTCAATCGCCCGAAGTCGAATTCGTTCAGTTCGTGGACGGCGACTGCGCAATTTCTGAAAATTGGCTGGTGAACGCCGAACATACGCTCGCCACGAACCAGCATATATCGGTCGCGTGTGGAAGACTCAGAGAGCGCGAACGGGAAAAATCAATATTCGGTCGTTTATCAGACATGGAGCTGAATACCGAACCCGGAGAGATTAAATATTGCGGCGGGATCTTTATGGTAAGAGTTTCTTGCTTTGTAAAAACTGGTGGCTTCAATCCTGCGCTCATCGCAGGAGAAGAACCGGAATTATGCCTTCGACTGCGTCGGTGCGGCTGGTCGATCGTCCGTTTAGGCGATGATATGGCAACCCATGACGGAGGCGACATTAAGTTACTTCAATGGTGGAAACGATCGGTTCGCGGTGGGTACGCGTACGCCCAGGTTTCATGGCTCACTCGAAACGATAATGAATGCCTCTGGATTAAGCAGTCTCGTAGTGTCTGGTTTTGGGGGCTCATACTTCCGGCAACGATTCTCGCCAGCACCGTTTTGATCTCCGCCGCGGGCGCGTTCCTGATCGTCGGATACGCTCTTCTTGGATACCGCGTATACCGCTACCGCCGTAGTCGCGGAGATAATACGCGTGACGCAAGGTTATACTCTTTTTTCTGTATTCTAGGAAAGGTCCCCCAGGCGATTGGTCAGCTTGGGTTCCACAAAAATCGGTTACTGAATCGCGGAAATCGGCTTATCGAGTACAAGTGATTAATTGCTTCATGAACTACCTGGAGCTTTTCTGAAGAATTTTCTGAAATTCATGGATTAGTGGATCGACGCACGTGGCAAGATCGAATCTCTTCTGAACAGTCTCAATCCCTGCCGCAGCAAGTTTCTTCGCCAACTCGTAGTCCTCGTACAGCCTTTCTATCGCGGTAGCCAAAGACGATGCGTCGCGTGGCGAGACGAGCAATCCATTCACACCATCGCTGATCAAATCGGGAATCCCTACCAGGTTCGTCGATATAACTGGCAGCCCACTTGCCATCGCTTCCATTAAAACGGCGGGTAAACCATCCGCGTCATTGTCTGATGCCCAAACGCAAGGAAGACAATAAATGTCTCCCTCGTGTAAGAAATCATTCATCTCCTCATGACTGATATTTCGTCCGGGAATATCGATATATTTCTGTAGCCCTAGAGTTGCTACTCGCTGTTGTAATTCGTTAGCTAATGGGCCGCTGCCTATGATTGCGCATTGTATGTTAATCTCCTTATCCAATAAGATCTTACAGGCATCAATCAAATCTTCGAATCCCTTTTTCTCAACTAACCGTCCGCTACTTCGAATCTTGAACGGTTGTCCGTTATCATATGAAAGGTCCTTAGGAAAAAATAATTTCGGATTAATACCGCAGTATACCATGATAAGCTGGCTCGGATCTGCGCCGTTTCTTAGGTAGAAATCTCGATGGAATTTCGATATGCATACGATAAAAACGGCCTGCTCGATCTTATCCTCCAATGCAACCCGATCCCTCCAAAGATCAGCGCCGTGCCCGGTGAAACTAAACGTGGTCCCTAACAGCCGAGCACCGTACATGCCGATCGTCGCGCACGAGTGCGCCCACTGGGAATGAATATGAGTCACTTTCTCCTGCTTAAGACCCCGAGCCCAATGGCAGGCAACGAAAAGGTGGGCAAAGGCCGCTATTCGCATGCGAAACGACTCTCGTCGACCGACGCAAGCGTTCCAAAGACACAGAAAAAATCGGGACCCGAATATAAAAGGCGCGAGAAGAACGGAAAAAATCAGTGACGAACACCGAAGCGGGTATATCGGTATCGTTTGATCGACAAGATCGCGTGCCCATTCGGAGGTGTAGAATACGGAATCAGGCAAGCGCATCGCGTGCAATTTAAATGGAATTTTCTCTCGATTAAGAACACCAAGCTCGAGTGATACCCAAGGATTACCAATTCCGTTTGTGGTAATATAATGAATCATTATTCGCTTGTATGCTTGCCCCGTCTACTGGTTCGGTAAGGAAGATAGTTAACCCACACTGGGGCCCGCTAATGAATGAGGAGATTGACCTATGATGGAACTAAGATAAGAATATTCAGAAGTGCCACATAGCGTGATCCTCACCGCTACATAACTAACGATAGTTCTATCGACCGCGTCGTAACTGGACTATATCTGCAATCTGTCAGAAGTTTAATAAAGTTGATCGGATGTGCGCGAATAATATTAAATATTCGCGATATGGCTGACGATAAGTATGATTACGCTAAGATTTAACGTGGGAGTGTTTTCTTGTCGTTATATCCATTGGGATAATTACGATGCCACTTCCAGGCGGTCTCGACTATCTGGCGGATATCGCTATATCTTGGAGACCAACCAAGTTCAGACTTAATCTTTTCCGAGCTGGCAATTAATATGCCCGGGTCTCCAGGCCGCCTTTCTTCGCTCGTATGATTTATACTCAATCCCGTTATCTCTTCACTCGCTTTCAGAACCTCCAGCACGCTAATTCCCTCGCCGCAACCCAAATTGTAAGAGCTGCCCTCTCCCGGTTTTAACGCTTCGATCGCAAGCTGATGAGCGTACGCAAGATCATCAGTATGGATATAGTCACGAATACAAGAACCATCGCGAGTGTCATAATCAGTACCAAATATTTTCAGCGATTCGCGTCGACCGACCGCGGCAAACAAAGTCAAGGGGATAAGGTGACTTTCGCGGTTTCGATCCTCTCCGAATTGACCATCCGGATCCGCACCGGAGGCATTAAAATACCGCAATAATGTGTAACCGATTCCATAAGCGCGGCAATAATCTTTAATCAGCCATTCAGCCGCGAGCTTGGTGGTCCCGTACGGGACTTCGGGACTTTGATCGGATTCTTCAGTTAGCGGCATTTCGTTGTCGAATCCGAATGTTGCCGCCGTGCTGCTAAAAACAATCGCTTTTATCCCATTGTCGTTCATCGCATCTAAGACATTTTTGGTGCCAATGACGTTCGTTCGATAGTAAAGTTCCGGATCGCTAATCGAGTCTGGCACCGATGCGACTGCTGCAAAATGCATTACCGCTTCGATCTCATGTTTTGACATAGCGTTGGCCAATGCAGCCCGATCACTGATATCACCAAGGACGAGGCGATCATGTGGCACAGATTCAGCATTACCTTCCACCAAATTGTCGTAAGCGATCGCGTCATGCCCGTTTTTCAATAACCACCGCAGGCATGCGCTGCCAACATAGCCGGCGCCTCCAGTACATAAGATTCTCACTAGGTTATCTCCATATAAAAATATTCGTTAACAACCAAAATTATCACGGCGAACCTAGGATTAAGTCGACCGCATCGGAAAGGTCTTCGGCGATATAATCGATCGCGGGATGATCGTGAGGCTGGGATGCACCATATCCTGTCTTAACCAGAATGTTAGATACACACCCGGCGTTCTTTCCGGCGAGGATATCACTGATCATATCGCCAACCATCCATGACCTACTAAGGTCGATTCCGAGTTCATCAGCAGCGTGAAGCAACATGCCAGGGCCCGGCTTTCTGTATGGATCCTCGATTGCTTCTCGATCATTGCCGACTCGAGCTAACGGACAAAAATAAATACCGGAAATCTCTGCCTGTATCTCGCGCAATTGCCGATTCATTTCGGCATGAATATCGGCCAATATTTCAATCGTCAGTAAACCGTGTGCGATTGCTGCTTGATTCGTTGCGATGACCGTGAGATAACCGGCGCGAGTTAATCGCAGAATAGAATCCGCAACCCCGTCTATCAACTTCACATCATCCGGATCGTTCAGGTAGTGCACTTGCTCAATTACAGTACCATCTCGATCTAGAAATACGGCGGGTTTGAGTTTTCGGGTCATGTGAATTTCCGCAGTGTTTGTACATCTCGACTAGCTTTCGCCAGGGCTTCATGTGTCCCGATATCCAGATGATAGCCCTCCCAAACCCAACCACGCATCCGATTGATAAATTTGGGGATTACATCGAAACCCAAATCAAAGCCATCCATATCCGCCATTTCGCGGTAGGCTTCGGACGTCACGGCGTAAACTCCAGCATTAGCGAGATCGCTTTTCGGGCAGTTTGGCTTTTCAACAAAGTCAACTATCAACCCGTCATCGTTCAATTCGACGATTCCGCAATTCTTCGGGTGGTCGGCACGGAATAGCATCATCGTGACTGGATGACCGTGATCTAGGTGATAGTCCAGAAACGCACTTACGTCGAGATTGCTAAGGTTGTCAGCATAAACGATCAATCCGATGTCTCCGTCATCGAGATAATCACCGTTGGCGTGAATCGTGCCTGCTGAACCGAGTAAGGTCGATTCGAAAGCTTCCTCGATATGGAGATCTTGAGTATCGTTCACATCTTTAATATACTCTCGAACCTGTTCGGCAAGATGATGCGTGTTTATTAATATGTTTCGGACTCCGGCTCGTTCAATACTGTCGAACCAGTATTGAAGTAATGGCTTTTCCCCGATCGGAATCAGACATTTCGGTGTATGGTCCGTCAACGGCTGTAGTCGTGTCCCAATTCCTGCACCTAACAATATAGCCTTGACAGAGGGTGTATTATCTTGATCTAACACTTGGTCTTCACCGGTCACGATCGTCTGGCATCATTTCTATTGCAGTCTTCAATGTTTGGCTAACGATATGTCCGACCGAAAGATGAATGTCTTCGATAATGCCGTAATTATCGCAAGGAACGTGGATATTCAGGTCTGCTATTTCTTTTAAAGCCCCGCCGGTAAACCCAGTGAGGGCAACCACTTTCAACCCATTCTCTTTAGCCCAGACGCATGCGTTCACAACGTTAGCAGAATTACCGGAACAACTAATTGCAACCGCCACATCGCCTTCCCGAGCATATGACTCCAGAGCGTAAGAAAATATCTTGTCGTAGTCGAGGTCATTCCCAATCGCTGTTGTTAGCCCAACGTTGTCAACCAAACTTACTGCCTTTAGCCGCCGCCGCTTACCAACGGCTGCCGTCTTAATGTAGTCGCATACATGGTGACTCGCTGTGGATGCACTCCCGCCATTGCCGTAGACAAAGACGTGCGCATCCAGAGACCACGCGTTAAAAAGAACTTCCGAAAATTCATCGATTCCTTTCTTATCAACCTTTTCGAGTACCTTGGTCAACTCATCCACATAACTCAAGGCCGAATTGTGATTGCTATACTCCATCGTTTACCTCCCCCATTGCGAATCGCTATCCACTTATAAATACGGGACGACTCCCGTGACGGTCGATCTTAAAATTAATTTCGGTTGGATTTCCTAACGCGTCGCGAATAGAAGCGTGCCGCTCCTTCGGAGCAAGTAACAGAATGAACCCGCCACCACCGGCACCAAGTAGTTTACCGCCTTGCGCCCCTGCACTTCGCGCCGTCTCATAACATTCATCTATTGCCGGATCGCTTATCCCTAGCCCCATAGAGCGTTTAAGCTCCCAACCGGCATGAAGTAACTCCGCGAATAAGTCTAGATCCCCCGCTGTGGCAATCGCTCTCCGCATATCGTCAGCAAGGTCACGCATCCGCCGAAGCACAGATCTACGCTCCTCGATGCTTTCGGATTGCTTACTAAGAATCTCGTCTGCAGTACGCGTTCGATCCGTGTAAACCAGTAACGCCCTGTCTTCAAGCTCTGCCAAGACTTCAGCTTTGCATGGCACAGGCTCGACGCAAACCGCGCCGTCTTCATAAAATTGGATATAATTAAGGCCCCCATAAGCAGCTGCGTACTGATCCTGCCGACCAATTGGCTTTCCGAGGACATCGATTTCGATTCGACAGGCCTCTCGCGCGAGCTGTTCCGGACTAACAATTCTACCCTGATACCCATATAGCGCTGTCAACAACCCAACCGTCAACGTACTGCTAGACCCCATTCCCGTTCCTGCGGGAACGTCGCCAATTGTCGTGATTTCTAAATTACTCGAAACACCCGTCATACGCATTGCCTCGCGCACGAGATCATGTTGAATATCCGAAATCGAGTCGGCTATCTCTGTCCGTGAGTACGAGACCCGAATATCCGACCCGAATCGTTCGTGTGCCGTCACGTACATATGCTGATCGATCGCGGTACTTAGAACAGCTCCGAACTCGGTTCGGTAAAATGCCGGCAAATCCGTTCCGCCACCCGCGAAGCTCACCCGGTAGGGCGTTTGAGAGATTATCATATGTTCACCTGCTTACGCACACTAAGTTGATTATGACGAGTCTGGCCACTAAAATTTTAGCAGTCGAATTACCGTTAGGTCGGCGATACATTATGTGTATCCAAAGAAGTTTACCAATCAACCCATACCGGAATAAAGGGTTCTTGCTGAATTCATTGAGACTTTGGGATACTATACCGCACCAGTAAATAAATCTCATTAGCGTCCGGGTTAGAATTCGACGACTCCGATATGCGCCTGTTGGTATCTCGTAGATCGTCACTCTCTTAAGAAGATTTGTAATGACCACTGACAATCGAATAAACAGAAACTATGCGGTAATCAGTCCCTGTCGAGACGAAGAGGATTATGTACGAGAAACGATCGAAAGCGTTCTTGCGCAAACCTTCAGGCCCACGAAATGGGTCATTGTCGATGACGGATCTACGGATAACACGACAAAGATCATAGAGGAGTATGAAGCACAGTATCCGTTCATCCACCTAATAAAACGAAAACGTGACAGCGAACGACGCGTTGGCCCTGGAGTCGTTCATGCGTTTTATGAAGGCTACGCGGCGATCGATCCATTAAAGTACGACTACATTTGCAAAATGGATACGGACCTGAAACTCCCGGCGAAATATTTCGAAGCGATTATCCAGCGTATGGAGGACAATCCTCGAATTGGGACATGTAGCGGCAAACCCTATTACGCCGGAAAGAATGGCGAATTGATTAGCGAGTTCTGCGGCGACGAAATGTCCGTCGGCGCAGCCAAATTTTATCGGGCGAACTGTTTTCAGCAAATTGGCAAGATAGTACCGGAAGTGATGTGGGACGGCATTGACTGTCATCGATGCCGAATGTTCGGCTGGATCGCGTGCAGTTGGGATGACCCTGAAATTCGATTTATACATCTACGCCCCATGGGGTCAAGTCATCGTGGGATTCTGACGGGACGATATCGGCACGGTTACGGTCAATACTATATGGGCACCAGTTTAGCTTATATGACTGCGAGCGCAATCTATAGAATGGCTAAACCGCCTTACATTGTAGGTGGAATCGCGATGTGGATCGGTTTTGTGTGGAATTTGATATCCGGGGCTCCACGCTATGAACATCTTGAGTTCCGAAGATTTCTTAGACGTTTTCAATGGGAGTGCCTGTTCTTCGGGAAGAAAAAAGCCACAGAGCGACTAAATGCGCGCCGACTGAACCACTGGGATCCGACTAAAAACAATGCGTATAGTTCAGGGGCTTATGGTAGAAACTCGAAGTAAAATAGCAGGCATCCTCATCGATAGCGTTACGATGAGCGAAGCGGTTCACCGAATCGAAAACATCATTGCTAATAACGATTCGGGATATGTCGTAACGCCGAATGTTGACCATATCGTGAAGCTCCAAGATGATCGGGAGTTCCGGGAGATTTACGAGAACGCGGCGCTCGTGTTACCGGACGGGCTGCCGATACTTTGGGCTGCCAGGTTTCTCGGATGTCCGCTTAAAGAAAAGGTTTCTGGTTCAGATTTATTCCCGCAATTGTGTGAATACTCAGCAGTAAAAGGCTATCGACTTTTTTTTCTGGGCGGTAGGCCCGGCGCAGCCGAAGAATGCAGGGAGATACTTACCAAAAAATTCGCGAATATTGTTGTTTCAGGTTGTTATTCTCCGCCGATGGGCTTCGAAAACGATATCGATGAAAACGACAAAATCGTCGATATGATCAAGAACGCGAAACCGGATATTCTGTTCGTAGGGTTAGGTGCACCGAAACAAGAAAAATGGATTTCCCGGTTCATAGATGACCTCCAGGTTCCGGTTGCTATCGGAATTGGTGTGAGCTTTGAGTTCACGGCGGGAATGGTGAGGCGGGCTCCAGTATGGATGCAAAGAGTGGGATTAGAGTGGTTTTGGCGTTTAATAATGGAACCGCGCCGACTGTGGAAGCGGTATTTGATAGATGATATGGCATTCATTGGTTTGATACTTCGACAGAAATTCAGTAAATCCCCCGACGAAAAAAAAAATACGGAATGATGTGTTCATCCATCTTAAAATAAAGTTTTCGTCGGTCACTCGGCAGAATATACCGGAAACAATAAATTTACCGTTTCGTACAACTAAGTGAAAAGGTCCACAGATGGTCTTGCGGCACGACGGTTTCAAGTACGCTTTTTTTAGAGTATCACTATGCGCAGGCGCAATTTTCGGATCGATTGTAGTCAGCGAACTCATTATTAGATTTTGCGTGCCACAGCCGATTTCCTGGTTGGATATCTACCAGACTCATCCCTCCCTTCCTTTCTATTCTTTACGAAGTAACGTCCAGCGAGACATTGATACAGGCGAAACTAAATGGACGGTCTACACCGACGACCAAGGTTTTCGGACTGCGTCCGCGGCCGATCGAACAGCACAACCCCCGTCAGCGTTGGTTCTCGGTGATTCATTTGCGTTCGGTGTCGGGGTTAATTATGAAGAATCTTTCGTTGGTCTCTTAAACAGTATTCCGAATGGGAATCGTCACTATCTGAATGCATCACTTGGAGGCTGGGGACCGCGGCAATATAGGCAATTATTGGAATATCTTCTCGGTGCCGGTTTATCGCCAGAGCTCGTCATTGTTGCAACGTACGTCGGAAACGATTTCTACGACTGCATATGGAACAAGAACAGACAGGTCGTTGACGGTATTATTGGTAATAGAAGGAGTTTTCGCGGGACGCTCAAACGTAACAGTCATTTATACAGGCTGCTATCTAAGGCCTATCACAAGGTTGGAAATAAGCATAAGAGAATTAGTAACCTGGAAAAAAATTTATATGATGAAGAGAAGTGGAATTCGGGAGGCCTAAAAAACGCTTATGATATCTATCGTAACGAGTTCGAGGCAATATCAAGAATATGTAAAGAAAACTCGCTTCCGCTATTTGTTATCGTTATCCCGACTAGAGAATCAGTTGCCAATAACGGTCTAGTAGTGCCTGCGGATCACGGCGGGGTTACACTCCGACACGATCTTCCTATGCAAAAAGTTGGTTCAATTTTAACATCCTTAGATATTCGATACAAAGACATGACGCCTGAGCTTAAAAAACTAAATGTTGCCGCCCCTTATTTCGTACATGATAGTCATTTGACTCCGCGCGGACACAAAATTGTGTATGAGGCAATTCTCGACCTGATTGCTAGTTGTGGAATGAAGTGAGAAACGATAACAGGTCCTCGACTTCGTTAGGTTAAATCTCTAGAAATAAGGATCTTATCTGTAGTCCTCAAATTCCTTTGACATGGCAAGTTTGTGTAAGGCCTGGTTGCTACTAGTGCGGAGTCAAGATGACGCTTGGTTTCGCGATCGGCGCGGTTTACAGCCCGATTTCGGGAAGGAGCTCGAGCTGGAACTGATCTTGCGATCAATTATAGGAATTTAGAAAACCTTAAAACGGAGAATGGGATTTGGAAGGACGCTTCGAGTCTGATGCCTGCGAGCGTGGGATAAGTAGGGCAAAATCTAGTTGATATCGGGCGGCCAGTTTCTTTCATGGGCTGGACCTGCTTCCGCAATACTCACATAATGAATACGGTCGCGCCGCGGCTAAGGGCTTTGGACAGATCGAACCTCAGACTCGTGAATTGCAAAATCGAATGATTCAAGAAAATCGTTCAATTTCTTATCGTCGAAGCTGGTAAAAACACGAAATAAGAACCAATTTGTCCGCCGCCCGGCGAGGCGACGCAGTGTATCCTGCACGGTCATGCCCATATAATCCGAGTATCTTATATTCCCATCTGTGAACCAATATAGAAACGTTTTTGATCGACCGTCGTTCGTCAAGTGTATTGCCGTCATTTCTATTTCACCAACCACACCGATTTTTCTTACGACCTTCTCAGTATGTTCAATTTTCCATCCGCTCCCGGTTAAACAGTATTCGGGCGGATGATTTTGATGTCGATTCCCGCCGGACGCGTTAATTAGAACGTCTATATCATGGTCGCCCTTTACATATTTTCTCATCCAAATATTCCCCGTACCGAAAAAGTTTTCGGTACGATCTGAGATAGGTAAATCGTGACCAATCCAGTCGCCCTGTATATAACTAAAAGATACTCTCTTTTCCAGTGAATCCTGACTGGCAATGCTGTACGTGTATCCTTGAAACGCTAGTAAAACTGCTGCCATGATCAGCGCGGAGTGGATGAACTGCTTCGGAATTCCAGCCTTCGATACCGTCTCCTTTGGAAGCCGCTGCCTTAACCGCGCAAATAGCCAAAACAGAAACACTACGATCGGTAGGCGAAACAACATACTAAAGTTAAGGGTTGGGAGCTGAAGCAATTTTGATGTTATGATATTAACCTGGATAGCTATATGCGGAAATCCCAGGTATGCAACGCCCAGTAACGGGATAACACTGATCCCGAATCTTTTGCCTTTGTACGCCAAGGCAAATGATAGTAGCGAGAGAAGAAGTCCGATTCCAAGAAGGTAAGTAATGTCAACGGCAAGTGATAGGAAAACGGTTACCATCGAGATCCCGAAAATGATTACCGCGTACCTCGAAGAATTGATATTAGCGACCGTCCGGCGCCAGGAGTATATAACGGTTCCGATTGCAACGACAACGAGCAAAAAGCGGGGTCTGTCATAAACCTCAACAGCTCCAACGCGGGTATAGAATAATGCATACTTCACGAGAAAGGGGCTGTAGATTAAGAACAAAAGAACGCCTAAAAAACTTAACTTAACCGGGTCGTTCGCCGAATCTTCGGCTTCCGCCAATGCGATCGACTCGGCGATTAAGAAAAATCCGATCATTCCGACTATAAAGCCGACTATACCAATAAACGAATGCAGCGTCCCCTCACCGATAACGGTGTTGGTCATATAACTTATTGATACAAGAAGTGCTACCCGAATTCCGTTCGCGGCTAATGCCATCGGAATAGTTAAACAGGATCCGATAATTTTTCGCGATACGTTGAGGCGCGGGTGGGTTCCACACCAATAGATTCCCAGCCCCATTAACACCTTAAGTGTAGTAGATCCGCTACACGCTGGATTTACGTCAAACCGGAGGTCGCCGGCAGTTAAGATTGTCCCCTGCCGAGTCACGGGAAGAGAGCATAACTCTAGCAGAAAATGAGATATCACAGACGAGACCTGGCGGAGTGGAGTCGCAATGAAACTGTCCGCCATCGTGAGAAAAAAGAACACGCCGGCAGCAGTTGCAATCCATATTGTCGCGGACGAAGTTTTCGTGGTTTCCGGCGTAGGTTCAAGTGTATCAGACATATGATTAATCGTTTCCTTGCTAAATTACGGCAAATGTTTATTATTCTGATAAGAGCCAGTTCAGGCAGAATATGTATTATCTGTTGGCACTGGTATAACGGATCTAAGACTTACAAATATAATTGACTTCATTGATATAAACTATACTGCAAGCAGTACAATTTTGGGTCCGTATGAACGGACTCCGCTCGTGCGGTCCGCACAAGCGGACTCCGAGAATGCGGAGAGACGACTTCAAATTACCCCCCATGAGATATCGAACGATATTTCGAAAACTCGAAGGCGTTCGGTATATACATAGCTTATGAGATCAGCGCCCGGCATTATCCCCGCCTTGGATGATTACAATCATTAGTAAATTTTATCAGTTAAGGCAGCGATATTATGAATACGAACACAAGATGGCATCGTTATAACCGGTGACATCGCTGGAGGTGCTTTACGTCGCACTCTCGTAAATCCTCTTATCAATGAATAAATTCAAGAGGTCGCTGTCAAGATGACCGTCCTTCTCTTCTAGTCGTAGTATGTTCAACGCCTCTTCAGCGGTGGCTGCTTTCTTGTACGGCCGATCCGCGGCCGTCAACGCATCGAAGATGTCGGCGATCGTCATCATTCGGGTTTGGATCGATATCGCGTTCGCTTTCAACCCCAAAGGATATCCAGAGCCATCAAGCTTCTCGTGATGGTGATACGCAATATCAGGTACGCCAATCAGCCCAGTAATCCACGGTATTTGTCCCAAAAACTTATAGGTTAGCGCCGCATGCGTTTCGATTTCTCTGCGTTCATCCGAATTTAGGTTACCGTTCACTACAGACAAACTCAGAAATTCGTTCTCTCGTAACAGTGGTACCTCTATCCCGTTATCGATATTCACCATGCGGGTCGTAAATGCGCGTAATTCATCTTCTGTTAAGAAGGCACCGGAAATAGGGTCGTTGCTATTTTCTATACCTCTCAACGTATCCTCCAATTCCTGGATTTTCTGTTCCAAATTGCCATTAACATTGACTTCGTAATCCAAAAATCCGTCTGTTCCGTTTTTCTTAAGAAAATTCATTTTCGCGTGTAGTGCCTCTTTCTCGAGGATTTTTCGTTGGTAACGAAATCGCCATTTTATAATCTCGAGTTCTGGATGATATAGCTTTTTTGCCTTCGTCAAGATCTGTTCACTCACCCCTACCTTCCCAAAATCATGTAGTAACGAGGCATATCGAAGTTCCCGGAGCTGATCGCCTGTGAAATGAATATTTGCGAACGGCTCAAGCTTTGAGTCGGAAACTGCTTGTGCTAATCTGGTCGTATAGTCCGCAACCCTGAACGAATGCCCTGCCGTGACCGGGTCTCGCTGTTCAATCGCCGTTACGGATGCTTTTACGAACCCCTCGAAGAGATTGTTAATATCTTCTAATAGCCGATTATTCTGAATCACGACAGCTGCCTGGCCTACAAGCGCGCTGGCGAGTTCGAGACATTTGCGGGTAAACGGGTAAACCCCGTCGACTTGTATGTTTGATGGCGTATCATCGTATTGATCAACTTCAGTGCGATTGATCAATTGTACCACCCCGATTACCTCGTTACGATAGTCCATCATCGGAATTGCCATCACCGACCTCGTGGTATAATTATGCTGGATATCAAACGAGCGGTTGAATTTAAATTTCTCTTTCCCCGTAAGCGCATAAACATCGTTAATCACAAGTGGTTTCTTGCTATACGCGACATACCCGGCTATTGAGGCTGCATTGATAGGCAATAAATATTCATCTGCCGCCACGGATAGTGAAGTCTTCTTAAATCGTAGTGCCGTCGCTCGGCCACTTGCATGGTTCCGTTCGGCAACATAGATCGTGCCACTATCCGCTGATACCAGCGTCTTTGCGTGATCCAGCATTAAAGTGAGGAGGCGGTCGAAATCGTGTTCGGTCGCTAAGGCCTGACCAACTTCAGTGAGTTTTCCGATCTCTTCATAACTCAACTGCAGCTTGGCCCGAAGCGTTGCGTTCTGATCTTGAAGTAATAGCGAATCAAAAGCCCGGTCGATTGCATCAATGATCAATTTAGGATTAGAGTCGTCGGGAAGTGTCAGAAAAAGAAACCCGGGAAGTAGATCGCTTCGAAAACAATCATCAATCGGATCCGAACATAGTGTGATGACCTTTGTATCTCGGGGACGCCGCCCCGCGATCCAGGTATAGTAGTCGCCTGAGTTGGCCGATGACACCGAATCTGATACGAGTAACACGCACACCGCCCTGATACTCTCGTCCGGATTCGGCACATGATCAATTATCTGGAACCTTCTCGCGTCTCGCGATTGGAGTGCGGACGAAATGTGGGCTTTCAGTGCAGGATCGATCAGACATAGCCGGGCATTGTCGGGAATTATCTCGATCGTTTCAGGGGGTAAAGTGTTGATTTTGCACATTGGATTTTCTAACCGCGTTGAAGACGGTTCGTTGTGTTTCTAAACAGTAACCGTTAGTTATATGTCGGAATATTCGTATACAAGATGCTATCACGAACCTTAACTAGCCAGCAACACCTCGGACCATACGCAAATTTGATTGCGACCATTCGCTTTCGCATGGTACAAGGCTTTGTCGGCCTGATCAACCAACTCGTGACGCGATTCGAGCTTCGCTGTAGGGCTGTGGGTGGCGATACCGAGCGACAATGTCAATTTAAGTTTGACGGTTGTCTCGCAGAATACGTGGTCCTTAATTGCGTTCATGACCCGTTTCGCGTACCTTTTTCCCGCAGGAACGTCTGCATACGGCAGGATTACAACCATCTCGTCTCCCCCGAATCGGCTGACAACCATTTCGTCAGTTCCAAGGCGACCGACAAAATCAGACGTCCGACTCAGTCCCATAATGAGATTACTAAGCTCCTTTAATACCTGGTCACCGATCAGGTGTCCGTGCTTGTCGTTCACATTCTTAAAATGGTCGACGTCCACGACGACAACCGCCATGGAATGGTCATATCGCTCGCAGAGCTCCCACAATCTCTCAAGCTCTTCTTCCAGGCGCTGACGATTGAACAGCCCCGTTAGGCCATCGATGATTGCAAGCTTATGGAGTCGACTGAACGCCATCATTACCGTTGAAACATGGTTGGCTGCGTGGTAAAGAAAAAATTTATCCGCCGAGTCGTACGCATCATCTTGTGTGGAGGACAAACAAATCATCCCTATTACGTTGCCTTCGCTTATAATCGGTATGGGAATCGTGCTGGCGACACTTTTGGTTTGTCCCGACTTATTCTGCTCTCCGTTACCCGAATCGATTCTTCTAACAATCAACGAATCGCGATCGAACTCATCTCCGCTTAATGCGACATATCGAGTCTTCACCATCTGTTCGATATTCTCCAGACATTCGGGAGCCACAGCTTCGCTGACGTTATGAATCAAAACGTTTTTCTCACGTTCCTTACCCAACATAGTGATTACGGTACACGGCATTAGCTGTGCTAATCCGGTACACAGATGGTTCAGAGCGTCGATAAAATGTTCAAATCCGATAGCCGTTTCACCGATTTTCCGTAAGGCACTGAGTTGATACTGGAGGCGGATAAGAGGCTTATTTTCGGAGGCTTCCAGATATTCTTGCTTTCGCCTAGCCTCACGCAGGATATGCCCATGGAGATCATCGAAGGTTAACGGTTTGGCTAGGAGTTGATACGGACCGATTGCTTTAATTCGGTCAACGTTCTCGTCAGAGAAATCCCCGCTCATTGCCACAACACCCAGCCATGGATGAATATTGAGGGCCTCTGTAAGGAATGTAAACCCATCCATAACGTCCATATGCAAATCGACCAGAAGCACGTCGTACTCTGACTGCAACAACGAATGAAGGCCGGCGCGCCCATCGCCGGCGGTTTCAACGACGCACCCGTTTGCTGACAATATACGGTAGATGACGAGTCTCATACTCTCGTCATCATCCAATACGAGGACTCTTATCTTTTCCGTCGTAGTTTCCGGGGTTAGTGCCATCGCTTGTGATAGATGTAGGGTAGTAAGTTTGTAATGATGGGGCGTTCGGTGTCGTTTAAGTTCAATTTGACGAATTCAGGCTAAGACCACAGGTCTCATCCTTGACGAAATCAAATTAATCAGAACGCAGGGAATTTTGATCGACATAGGCACGATTGAACGTTGAGTGATTTAATAAACCTCGACGTCCGGCCGTGAAGTCGGTTTAGAGATGGCGCATAGATGGACGCTGGCGGTCCGGTGAAACCGCTCGTTATTCCGAAGTATTATTACTATTCTGGCTATCAGAAGGCGGACCCGATCCTGCCTCCAGTTTCGCCCAGCAGCCGAAAACTAGAAAGGCGATTCCGACTGTAAGAATACTAATTGCCTTATGTCCGATGAACTCTGGTTCGCGGTAGAATCGGCCTGCGACACCGGTCGCAAAAACCAGAATCCCCAAGTACCCTGATAGCGTTCCCAATCTATTAAGGTCAATTTTCATAAGTTCCCCTTCTATAATTAGTTGTAGCTCATGCGAAAATCACTTCTTATACCTGAAAGTCTATGACTTATCCGGTAGGACGCTTGCGTAACTTGCGTCCGCTTCGATATGCGTGTCCGAAAAAAGACGCCTTGAACTATAAAGAGAAGTTAGTCTATTTGCAATAGAAACATCAGTCTTATTACGTCTTCGTTCATTCGAGAACAACACGAGAAGCGAGTGTTTCGAGTGAATGTGCGATTATCTTGGAGCCCTCCATATTTGATATGACTGAAACAAGGCACGATCGCGATAGTTTCAGAATTTTATTACCAGTAGAGTAGAGAGGGACTGCCGCGAACGGCAGCGCCCTCCCCCTCGTCGAACCGGACATGCAGATTTCCCGCATCCGGCTCTCGCGTAGGGCATTCGGGTCTCGATCCGATTAAACTAGACCAAGGCATTGATATGACCATACCAAGCTATTACCCTCAGCTTCTGTCTCAGAGAGGCAGAGTTTCATGTCGTAGGCGTAGCCAATCAGACCACCACTCTTCTCACTCAGCATGTCTTACGCCGAGGCCCCTTCGCTCCACAGGCATTACCCCGCTTCATCACTACTATGAGCCTCTCCGACTCTCATATACGGCCGCCTCACAGGTTATTGATTCCCTGCACGGGTTGTTGGCTTTAACCAACACCGTTATGGGTCTCCCAGGTTCCCGACTGATCTGTTGTCGCGCGCTTCCCTCAGTCACCCCGGGTGGCACAGTGAGTGCACGTAGTTGTTTCTTCCCCACTGTTAACAGGCTTCACCATCTCCGGAAGGATGGCCACCACCAATTGTGTAACGAGGCCGAATCAGGTTCACTTGTGTTGAGGCTCACAACTTCGCCGTCTGCGGGGTTTAACCCGTTTCGCCCTCTTTACAAGAAGAGAGGACCGACCAGCTCACCCGATTGGGTTACCCCGTACGGGCAGGTCGCAGCTACATACTGAACAACCAATTAGTATGACTGGCACTTTTCAGCCAGCAAGATCAGCCAGACTTGGCCTGGCGCACCGGAGGCACGGAGAAAAGAAGGAGTGGAGATTTTTTAAGCCGCGGCAACGGCGACTTTAAAAATGAACTTTTATGTGAGCGCACAGTCTGTTTAAATCTCTGTGTCCCCCCAATTAAGTAGTTCCGTGAAGTCGATGCCCGCATTTGCGAAGCGAAGAATTCATTGACCTCCTCTTTTTTGCCGTTCACGTTGCTTACTGCCGTCCTTCGGACAGCCTGTCTCTCCCGCCTCTTTTGGCGGGATCGGCTCTCCGTGTCTCCGTGGTAGCAAGAACAGTTACTCATATTGCTCTTCATGCTGATTGCCCCAATACACGAGTGTCGTCTATCGGCTTAAATTTAATTGGTGTAATAAAAAGTCTGCATAAGCGAGGATCCCGATAGTGCGGTAAGACTCTTCATTGCCAATATGAGATCCAATACGTGAGAGCGGGCTTAATTCTCTCCCTCTCCGAGAGTTGCCTCTAGAGCTTTAATCCGACTCTCGAGTTCTTCCCGAGGGATCGGCAAATTCCAGGTCGAACGAACCAAAAACACGCTTTTTTTGTAAATATTCACCGCGAGAGAAACTTCGCCGGTTTCTTCGTAGCTCCTAGCTAAATGATACAATAATCTGGGCTCGTTCTCGGCGAATCTCTTATTCTTTAACAATTCAATACAATCCTTATACTTAGTAAATTTCAGTAAGGCGTTGGCGTAGGTATCTAAGACTTCGATATTCCCCGGCAGCGCTTCATGGGCCTTTTTTACCGCGTTTAACACTTCGTTTTCATTCGGCGAATCAACTTGTAACGAAACCCAGGCAAAGTTGTTGAGGATGATTGGGTCTTCGCTACCATTCAGGATCGCCTGCCGATAGCACGCTCGCGCAGTCTGCGGAAGTTTTTCCTGCTCCGCGAGCCGACCAAGTTGACTCCAAGCGGCGTGATTTATATTCGTAGCATTCAGTTTTGCTATCACACCGTCGGGTTGTCTCAGTTTAATTTTCAGGCCTGCCCATTGCGTGATGCTCGTTGGAGTGTTCAAGTGCCCTTCCAACACCTGAACAGCCTCTTGTTTTCTCCCTTCCATCTCCAAAAGCCAGGCAGAATAACCGCGCCACTCATCGTCTGGAATCTCAGATTTCAATTCATTCAGTACCGCACCGGCGTCGCCGGTACGCCCGGCTAGGTTCAATAGTTCGAACCGGAAACGTTTCAATTCGGTCGTGCCGGCGTCCATGCTAAACAGCTGATCAACAAGAGCAATGGATTCCTGGTATTTATTCAGACCTCGCTTAGCTAAAGCGAGCTGCAAGATTGCACCCTGATTATCAAGATTCTTGCCGCGGTACCGTGTCAAAATATCTTCTGCTTCGCGAAATTGCCCGAGTCGCACATGACAGATACCCTTGATGAACATGGCCGGAAGAATCCCGGGCGATCGAGATAGAACATATTCGCTATTACCGAGTGCGTCGGCATATTTTCCGTCAACAAGGTCTACATTCGAAAGTATAAGATAAGCGGCCAGTAAATTTGAATCCGCCTTTATAGCACTTTCCGCATGAACGCGAGCGCCAGATATATCCTGGTTCTGCAAATCGATTGTGGCAAGTCCGGCATGGGCGACAGGATCGTTTGGCTCCTTTCTCAAAATCCTATCATATACCTCCCTGGCTTTTTCCAGTTTGTTCAGGCGTTGCAAGACGTTCCCATATTCCCGAAGAATCGCCGGGTGCCCACCGTCATCGCCAACAGCCGCGTTGTAAATTGGTACCGCTTCGTCAAGGCGCCCAAGCGCGGTTAGAGCCTGAGCCTCAAGCACCGATAGCATTTGTCGTGGCGCCGAGCTTTGTTGGCACTCTGCCAGTACTTGCTCGTAATTCCCTTTCTGCATCAGCACTGATATCCTGGCCAGTTCCACTCTGGCGTTTTCCGGGAATTTCGCTGCCAGCGAGGCAAAAACATCCGTTGCTTGATCCAGCTTCCCCGTTCGGAGCGCAAGGAGTCCACCGAACCATTCCACGTTGGCGTCGTCCTTAAACTCTTTCCGAAGGATATCTTGTGCAGCCCAACTCTTGTCAACAAGATTCGCTTTCAACGTCAGATCACGAAATACTTCAAGGGATCGTTTCGAATATAACTTCTGACGGTGCAACTCACTTACCACCTGCAAGGCTTCGTCGGTCTTGCTTAGGAAAGCGAGGCATTGGGCGTAATTCAGGACAATTCGCGGATTCTGAGAAAACGAACTATCCAATTTACGAATCTTCCCAAAGGTACTTTCAGCATCACTGAAATTGCCAGCCTTCATTTGCTCTCGCATTACCTGCAGTTCGATAACAGGGTGCGGAATCGATAGGTTACGTGCCTTGATTAAATCATCGAACGTCGCTTGTCTCGAGTCGACGAATGTTTGCAATACATAATCGTAAAAAAGACGCTCGCCTTCGAGTTCTCGCGATTGTCCGTCTGCCTGGACAATCAACTCTTTTATCTTCTCGGTGTTTTTCGACGCTCCATGGACATGCCCCAAATACAAACGGACCACCTGTCGATTTATCGTTGGGTTATCCGAAGACGGGCCGTCTCCTTTGGCAGCCGAAGACGCGGGTTTTTCCTCATTTGACGCAAGAATTTCTTCGAGCACCGAAATTGCATCCGTCGGCTTCTTAAATGAAAGGAGGTGGACGGCGTACTGCAATTTCAGTTTACTGTCGTATTGGTCACTATTACTCGCCAGTTCGCCAAACACCGCGTCTATCTCGCTAATTTCGTATCGGAGGGTCAGCATGGCAATCAACATTCCATAGCCCGCACTATTCAAGCTCTTTGAAGACCTGAGCTCGTTCAAGAACGATAAAGATTCTTCGTATTGGCTCAGACGAATATAAGAAGTCGCGATTTTGTTAGCTAATTCCGGATCTGGATTCTCGTTGTAAACGTTACGATAGATTTCCAAACTTTTGTTATATTGCTCGAAACCGAAGTAAATGTCTCCGCGCGCAAGATCCGGATCTTCGATGTCTGCCAATTTTTCGAGCAACGATACCGCATACTCGGCCTTTCCCTCGTTGTCCTTGTCTGCGGAGGTTGCCAGAGCAATGAGAACATCCTTCGTCCTCATCCCATTGTCCCAGGCAACTTGAGCGTGTTTTCGGGTAACCTTATCGTTGTTGCCGACTGCGAACTTAGCGACCTTCCAGTGGTAGTCAGAGTTTTTGGGCTCTAAAATCGTAGCACTTACATAATGCCTGTAGGCATCCGTATAATTCTCCTTCGCCGCTAATTTCTCCGCGATTGAAAAATGCTGCGCCGCCGTCAATTTAGGTTTTTTTCGGGCAGCCCAGAATATTACACCGGCAATCGCGATCAAAAGGATCAAGCCTATAGATCCAATCGCAATGATCCGTAGTCGCTTTTTCTTTTTAATCAGATCAGGGTCTGACTTTATCTTATCTCTACCCATTTATGATGGTCTCTTTTAGCTGTTTTTTGTAGCGATGTCAGTTGTCGGCGCGCCCCGACGGTGGTGCTACGAAAATATACTGCAAGCAGTACAATTTTTGGTCCGTATGGACGGACTCCGCTCGTGCGGAGAGACGACTTTTAACTTATCACCTAAGATCTATGTTGAGCCTAGCGAAATCCGCCGCGGTGGAAATGCTATATTCGAAAACCCAATGACGATGGGGATACAACAACGTTTCCCCGATTAAACCTAACCCGGCTCATTCGTTACGAAATCAACTACCCCGCCGCAGAGCAGACGGGGTATCGGCTTTGGAAATAGTTTTGATATCGCGGTAAATCGCGGGGAATGAAACCCCACTATGTGGGTTCAAGCGAACAAACCACTTTATACTAAACGAAAGACGCGTCACACCGGATAATATTACGCACGATCCAACGAAAAACGAGTGATCTCTATAAAAGTCTGGCGGATGCGTTGTGCCCCACGTCGATTCCAATAAATTCCAATTTCGATATGGTCCGGTTCACTGGATAAAAACATTTAGTAAGAATCTCTATTTGGCGCCCTTTTGAAAAATTACCACACCGATTGTCTTGAATATAATTTTAAGGTCGAACCATAGCGACCATTTATCGATATACTCTAAATCCTGCCGAACGACAGTATCAAAGTCTTGGATATTGCTACGCCCGGAAATCTGCCATAACCCTGTTAAACCCGGTTTTATCGAGAGGCGCCGCCGGTGCCACGCTGAGTATTGTTCAACTTCCTCAGGCACTGGTGGACGGGGACCGACCAGGCTCATTTCTCCCCGTAAAACATTAATGAGTTGCGGTAATTCGTCAATTGAGTATTTTCTCAAGAATTTACCGCCCGGTATCAATCGGGGATCATTCTCGATCTTAAACATCACACTATTCATTTCATTTGCACCCAGCAATTCCTTCTTCTCTTCCTCCGCATTAATCCTCATCGTCCGAAACTTATGGAACTTAAAAAGCCTGCCGTTTTGGCCGACGCGCAATTGACTGAAAATAATCGGCCCCGGCGATACGATCCTTATCATGATCGCAACCGGAATGAAAGCGACAGCAACACCCAATAAGCCAAACACTGACACTATAATATCCAGGCTGCGTTTAATCAGAGCTTTGTCGGTATCGAGGCTGATAGCGTGCAGAGTCAATAAATATCTCTCATCCAATCTTGCGATCGACGTCTTGAAAAGTAGGGGATGGAAGAAATCAAGCAATATACGCACTGTTAACCCCAGTTCTTCGCAGTACCCGATGATCTTTTCTGTCGTGTCAATGTTGTAGGGCGTCGATATCAGGACTTCGTCAACGACATGATCAGAAAGTGCCCGCTGCAAAGATTTCGCATCCCCCTTAAAAGAGTCGCCGTCGAGTGTTCCGGACAGCGCGTCTTGTGTTCGTTCCACGTTTATAATCCCTACCGTCCGCAAGCCCCAGCCCTTGTTGTTTCTGATCATTGCCGTGATCCCGTCTACCCTATCCTTGTCGCCTATAACTAAAACCTGCCGATAATTGTACCCGCGTTCTCGCAGTACCCAGAGAATGTACCGTACAAGAATCTTCCAGGCGACCAGGACAGAATAGCTTACGAGAAGAAATATGATAAAAAAGCCGCGACTGAATGATTCCTCTTTCCCCAGGAACATCGCTACCGTACAGATCGCTCCTCCCATTAAATGAACTTTCCCGATCTGAACGCCGATATACGATATAGAGTTCATTCTATGCGATTCATATAGATCGAACTCCCATAACGCATATATCCACGCCGGGATGATCACCAGTAACATCCACGAATAGGCATCCAGGGAACCAAATTGTTCAATAAAAACGTAGGGGCTGACAAGTAGGGAAATGTAATACGCAGCGAAAAAGGAACAGACAGTCAGAGAAAGATCAATCGCCTTATCCAACGTCGTGAAAAGTATGGATCGTTCTTTTAACATAAGAAAGTCGAAAACCCTTAGGTGGTTCCGAAGATCGGAGTATAGGGAAGGGAAGTGTTCGGGTTACCGTAGACTGCTACCAAAGAAGAATTCGTTGAAAAGAGGACCGCACGCCTCCCCTCCAAAGTACAGCACGGTCGCATTACTCCCCGGCGGCAACTGGCAGATACTTTCGCTGCCATCGGACAGAAAACACCTGACTTACAATACGCATTCCGATGACCTGTTTTCGGCTGCGAGCGCTCCAATTTCCGGATGGCGTGGAATTAACCGTCCAATAGATATGGAACAATACTCCGTTCCACATTCGGGACCAAGGCGAGCAGTATACATTTAATTCGCATTTTTTCAACCCCCCTACACTCGTTTCTCAACGAGGACTCAGAGGTTGATCGTTCGAACAATATTTCGTCCCGAATGCCGATGAAGACGCTCGGTAGACTTATTAACGATCGATTAAATCAACTGCCTCGGGGGATGAAAGACACTGAAGGCTTTACTATGTTCGTGTAAGACCGCAGAACGGGGAACTAAACCCACTCGTGGGATTGAAAACACAAGTCGCCGGAGCAGCCTGGACCACAAAAGCAATAGGGGTTATTGAGTAAAGAGTTCTGATAGCACGGGTAGCCTATCGACGTGGAAAGGGATGTGTATAGGTAGGAAAAGTGATTAAGAGCGCAGCAACTATAAATGAACTACTCCGCCGCAGAGCAGACGGGGTATCGAGTTTGGAAATATACTGCAAGCAGTACAATTTTTGGTCCGCATGGACGGACTCCGCTCGTGCGGAGACGACTTTGAACTAACCACGCAAGAGATATCGGACGATATTTCTCCGCATAAGCGAGAGTCTCGGGTAATCCGGACGAAAACTCGAAGGCGTTCGGTATAGTTTTGATATCGCGGTAAACCGCGGGGAATGAAACCCCACTATGTGGGTTCAACGGTAATTAGGCGACGCGTTCGCGATTCGAATGATGTCCGCGACGCCGAACGACATAGCCCCGCATCATAAAAATACCGATGAGCACCAGCACATAATCCTGAGGCTCCGGTACCGCTGTCGCCACGAGATCCCAGCCGATGGCGTCGAAGGCCTGAATGTCCAGCGCAGAGATTTGTCCCAAAGTCCCAGGTGCGAACGTCGGATCCATAATACCCAACCCGAGGTTATCTTTCCAATGGCTGGCCTGACGGCCATCGCCGTTGAACTGCCCGGTTGAGAACGTTCCCAAATTAGTTACCCCTGCATCGAGTGAGAAATAGGGTGTATCACCAACTGCCAGGTCCAGTACCCCACCGCCTTCAGCGACACTGTCAGCGGAATATCGAAACAAATCGAGGACACTAAAAACTCTGAACGGATCCAGATCTGTCGGTGCGAACGGCCCCGCCCCCGACGTGATATCCACAATATCTACGCCACTAACGAAGCCAAGGGAATGTCCGATCTCGTGGATCGCGATCCCGACAAAGTCGAATGTGCCGGCACTAATCCCGTTGCTACCGTCGAAATCAAAGCTGAAATCGCTATTGAAAGTAATCGTAGCATCGGCTGTCGATCCATCATCGGATAACAGCCCAAGCGCTTTTAAATTCGCGCGGTTCACGTCCAGTACTGAATTATTAGCACCACCGTCATCGTCTAAATACCGGACAGGCGTCCCCGTCGGGTCAGTGGTAAGAAATTTTAGGGCAGACCCAGTTGGCAGATTCGTGACCGCAGTCGCATCGTCCGTCGAGGTCGCATCCCCGGCAAGTGCACTCTTTATCGTGCTGAAGGATCCCCCGAGCGTCTCAGAGCTCGCTGAACCGAGTACGCCTGGCCCGAGTGATTCAAAACCGACATCCACACGGACAGTAACTGGATCGAAAAACAATGACTCCCACTCGGTCGCGGCATCGGTAAACCCTTGTAGTGCACTCGCTGACATCCCCCCTGGTGTAACATCGTTCAAGACTATACTGAGACCGAAACACGGAGTATTGGAAAGAATCAACCCAAACGCGACACAGGCCGAACGTATTTGAGTGCGTCCGAAAATACGGTTCTTGCTAACGAGTTCTCTAATGATGGCCAGTGTCATCTTTGCGCGTCCCTGCGTCGAATTATTATTGGACAGAAGAAGCGGAGTGCCGGAATCAACGATAACAGAAGTTATAACTCCATACAAACAAAAAATCCTCCAGAGAGTTTGCGTCTCTGAAGGATCGAGTAAACTACTTAAATTTTTTGGCTATTCCACACAACAAGAGACTGCCTGCCGCGTCTGTTTACGAACGACGGCGACGGCGCAAACTAAGCAAACCGACGCCTGCAATGATAAGTGCATATGTGCTCGGTTCTGGGACGGGGGTTACTGCGTCGTAGTTATATATTATTTTTAAACTTGCACCGGCACTGGTAGAAAATTGCGTAATAAGATTGCCGGCACCACTTCCCATAGAATCCCCTGTCGCCGCAACATCTAGGATAATGTTTCCGATCCCAGAGAAGAGGGCAAAATCAGAGGCACTAGTAGAAGTCTCAACCACTAATAAGTCGGCAACCAATCCCGTATGTGTTTTCCCGGAAGTCCCGCCAAAGTCGATAGTGCCGTCGAAGGCAGAAGCATTATCTACGTTCTGCGCGAGAGGCGTCGCTATCACGATATCGGACCCGCCCCCGGGGCGTTTCAATTTTAACTCGGCGGCGAGATTGGTGGTGACGATGGTTGCACTCCCATCTAGACTTTCAAACTTGGCGGTCCCCTCCAGATGGCCAGTCCATTCGAAGTCGATGCTCGTCAGAGTCCCAAGAGCAGGATCAAACTTAGATAATGATACAGTATCCACAAAATTCGTTGACTGGACGTCTACTGTATCAGTATAGGAAATCGAAGCAGCGTTTACCTGCGTTGCCGCGGCAATCAGCACTGCGCTGGCAATGACGGTTGTCGCCTTTCTGAATTTTCCGACGAAAGAATTATATATGTTCATCACTATTGTCTGCATGTATTTCACCTTGGTATATTGTCGTGTTGTGTTTGGTGGCGCATCCGATCAATGAAGTAAGTTTACTTCCGGCAACGGTGCCGTAAACTCATGAGACCGATGCCCGCGATTATAAGGGCGTATGTACTGGGTTCCGGAACCGGAGTATACTCGTATATCAGTTCCAGGTCACCAGCGATATCGGATGGAATAAACCCGATCTGCAAGCCGCCCAATCCGGTAATTTTCAAAACATTAGATAAATCGAGGTCCATACTGAAAGTACCGCCGGCGCCGGTGTACTGTCCCCAGACGCTGCTGTCTATTTCCAACATGCCTGTTTCGGCTTCAGAGACCAGGGATAGACTGAAAAAATCGGTCGATCCTCCAGTTGACGGAAGATCGAAATCGAACCCGCTGCCATCCGGAACCCCGGAGATCGGGCCAATAGACGTCTCAGGCAAAGGATATGCGCCGTCAGCGGCCAACGTTTCGGTCGCGCTCGTTGTGAAATCAAGCCCGGCCCATTCAAGAAGAACGACCGCTTCGAGAATAGAAACGTCGCCTGATAGCGAGCCGTGGACTCCCGTCTCCAGCGTAACGGATCCTCCGGCAACACCATCGTTATCGACAGCTAATGTGCCACCAAGGGCTGTCCCCGAAAGCTCCCACCTGACTGAGTTAAGAATACCAAGCGCCGGGTTAAACTTATCGTAGATGTGGTTAATGCTGTCATCCGGAACAGTATCAAAGGTAACCATTTGGGTTATCGTTGCGCTGCGAGACGCAGATGCCAACGATAACATCAAGCCGATTGCCGTAAATGTTAACAATGTTATGTTTTTCATTTTATTTCCTTTACCGTTTTCTGCCATGATCGATATGAATAATAATTCCGTTCTCTAATACCATATAACATAGGCCAATAAGAACTAAATTCAATACGAATCCACGTCGGATTCGGCTGAAAAGAACGTAGGGCAAACCCTACATGCCTTCGCTGATCGCGCTGGCGTGCGCTCTTTTTCTACGACGAAAAGACACCGCAATCAACCCGATGCCGGTGAGTAGCATTACGTATGTACCGGGCTCCGGCGTGTGATACTGGTACGTCACTTCAATTGTACCGCTGGTCGTAACCGGCGCGATAAACCCAGCCAGACCACTGACACCGGTAAAGCTTATGATATTAGTGAGGGGAACGCTTAAGTCGTATGTCGACGCGCCTATGTAACCGCTGTGATAGGCGCTTCCGATCAGAATTGACTTATTACCCGATTTAGCCGTTCCCGACAGAATTGCGTTGTCACCGTCGCCTTCGAAATGAAAAACCGGCGGAAGGCCGGTATCCGCGCCGAACGTATTAATGTTGGCGGTTACGCTTGGAGTACCTGTGGTTGACTGATTGAGGTCGCCAAAACCAATCGCAGATGCATTCAATACCTGCACAGCGGTTGCCGTCACCTTCCCTTTCGCGCCAAGCTCTAAATTCGTTGTCCCGCCAGCTGCACCGTCGTTATCGACAAACAGGGAACCGCCAGCGATATTTAAACTGAGCTTGATTGTAATTGATTGCAGTACGCCAAGGCTTGCATTATGTTGGTCAAAGGTAAATACCGGGGTAGAGTTCGGTATTATTCCCGTCCATGTTCCAGTCTGTACACGCGTTACCTGACCCGCCGCAAATCCTGAGCCACTGCCAAAGATAAAAATAAACGTAGATAATAGTATCAATTTCGTCTTCATAATTTTCTCCGGTTCCTCATAAACGATTACTTTAGATTGCAAGCAGTTGAATTTTCGACGATCTCTTGTCACGGTAGGCAAAGATTTTAGAAAAATCGTCAAAAACCTGACTGAAGTTAGCAGTATACCTATTCGTAGTGGCGAACTAATATTTACGCCTCTATTTACGTTGCTAATATAACTCAACTTAATAAAATTTCAAGTCCTGGCGCATGAAATATAATTGCGCCACGCGACGCAATACCGTATTCCAGTCGGGCGGAGTCATAATATTCGTCCAACGACGCGGGCCGCTCGTCCGGAAATTCGGCAAAATCTATTTCTCTAAGAGATTCTCTCGCTGGACCCAATCCAAGCAGTCACCGTAAATTCAGATATATTAATCGTCACGAATTGAATGCTAATCTTCAAATAACGTCACGAGACCTTAATTCAAACAGGCAGTGTGTACTATACGAATGCCAGTTCCTTTTTTCAATAGCTTACGATTAAAAGCCGTAGCGATAGGCAATAAATTTGATTCCAAGAACGCGATGATCTATGGCGTCGCCCTCGGCGCGGTTTCGCTCGCAGCGTTCTATTGGCCCTCTCTCCGGGTGCTATTAACGGTATACTCAACTATAGACAGCTATTCTCACGGCTTCATCGTTCCGCTTGTTTCCGCATACGCTACTTTCGAACTATTTCAAATGAAACGTAGTATTTCATTACGCCCCTCGTGGTGGGGGCTGCCGATATTCCTTGCCGGTACAGCAATCCTTTTATTCGGCTACTGGTACTATATTGCGCTGTTTACATCGTTGTTCAGGTGCGGTTTTATATTTTCCATCGGATTACTCCTGTCAATCGTCGGTTTATATGTGACAGCCGGGGGGTTCGGGACACTCCGGGTATTCGGGTTTCCGTTAGCATACCTGTTCTTCGCAATCCCCTTTCCACAGTCGACCACACAAATACTGACCAACAAACTACGTTCGATCGTCTCGGTGTTATGCGAACTGACATTTACGAAGCTGGGCATGATCGTACACCGGGAAGGAAACGTTCTACATCTCGCGGCCGTGTCGCTCGGAATCGATGATGCGTGTACGGGTATTCAGTCGTTCTGGATGCTTGTTGCGTGTGCGGTTTTAATGACCTACCTGTATAAGCTAGGTATCGCCGAAACCGCCTTCATCTGCCTTCTAACAATTCCGATTTCGGTACTGATGAATGCGTTGCGCATTGTTGCCACGGGATTGCTGGTTTCCAATGTCAGTCGTGATTTTTCCGGTGGCTGGCGGCATGAGTTTTGTGGTTGGCTAACGTTCGTATTCGGTGTATCGCTCGTCATGCTCCTGGGGAAGCTGTTTTCTCATCCCGCGGATGATATAGAACGGACGGGCGACATACCGCCTCCGGCAGTCTCGAACGACGGCTCCGGGTCTCCGGGACGTATGCGGGTGGTTACTCTTCTGATTACCGTGATATTCGTGTCATCCGGCGGCGTTCTCGCCAACTTCATCATTACCCGGCACTACGACTGGGATAAAATTACTTTACCGGATCAAAATCGAAAAATGCTTACGGACATGCCGAAAGTTCTCGGTTCGTTTTACCAGATAAAGGATCTAACCCTTGCAGACGACCTGTTATTGTTACGGAACCCCGACGACTATATCACTCGGCAATATCGTAACGATAACGACGCCATCGTAGAACTACGGATCTCATACTGGGCCCCCGGTCAATTTAAGCGTAAAACAGGTGCGCCGATGCCGATCGCAGGGGTATCCGTTCATCATCCGGATGAGTGTTTTCAAGCCTGGGGATATGAGTCGGTGGATGAGTACCGGTCAGAGGTAATGATCGTGGACTTACCTGTCGAGTCGGTATCGGTACGGCTGTTTCGCAATAAATCCGGCCATGAACAGTTCGTTTTGTTTTGGTATAAGAAAGAAGAAGAGAATATGCCGAAGGTCCGTTATAATCCTCTCGCGGTAAACAAGATCCTGCTGGATTCTTGGAAACAGCCGTTTGAATCGAATGTGCGGCCGCAGTATCTGGTATTTCTGATAGTAAAATCGACGAATTCATTCGAATCGGCGAATGCTGTTGCAATTGACTTTATAAAAACACTCGGTCCCATGTTACCGCAATTCAATATCGATTGATCTCCTCTGAAACTTAAAGGATTGTCGATTGATATGATTGCTGGATTGACGATTGGAATATTCCGGAATTCTTCCAAATGATTGCCATAAAAAAAAGTTTCGTTAAATATTAACAGGCCCGCCGCCGCGGGCCGGTTCGGTGCTCCTACGAAACTTGGTCATTTTGACACACTAAAGTGTGAACTCCAACGGGCGCTACTCGCACACCAAAAGATTAGTGTTGGTAAGGTCCCCCGTCGGAGTTCACGCTTCAGCAGAGAATTTACCATGCCAGTTTTTTTACTGTTTCTTTTCTGATAACCTTTTGGCCTTACTTAGACGTGAACGGATTTTGAAACAGCAACCACTATATTGTAATATTAATTTTAGCGGCCATTGATGTGGGGTGAAAAGCCGGCCTGTTGTCCAGTTATCCAAATTATAAATAGAATAGACACTGGAGGAATGGTGGCCGCACAAGAATAGTCCGCCATAATTTAATTTACATTTTGCATTCCCGTGGTATAATATATTGCCCGTTTTTATACGCAATTCACAAACCATGGAGGATGCTCATGCAACAACAACTTACTTTAACCGGAACGAAAGGTTCCATCATTGTCGACTCCTACGATGACATTACTAAAAAAATCGCGATGTTACTCGAAGGCCAATGCCTGGGGCTTGGTGCCGAGAAAGCTGCTGAAAAATTCGGTTATACAAGACAACATTACTATCAACTGCTTCACCGATTCGAGAAAGGTGGCGTCCCCGCACTTGCCGGAAACAAGCGCGGGCCGAAAACTAAGCCGCGACGAACGAGCGAAACGGTCAGACAGATCATTAGGCACCGATTTCTTGACCCCGATGCCACAGTGGATGTTATCACCCAGAAACTTGTGCAATCCGGTACCACCATCAGTAAACGGAGTGTTGAACGAGTCATCACCGAGTATGGGCTTCAAAAAAAAACTCCATCTATTTTTCCCGAAAGACAAGAAGACGCCGGATATTGAAACCCATCGAACTGCAGAAAAAATCCGTGTTGAACCTGCTGATGACAAAAGTATCGAACGAAACGTTCGTCAATTATTATCTGATAAAGTTTCCGGCAATTTGGTCGGGACTTGGATGCTTATTCCAGAACACCTTAAACTCGGAACTTGGGACTTACTCTGTTCTTGGACACAAAAGCCGACATCCCATGTCGATCCTCGCTTGGCCATGCAACTGGTTAATGAAGCGGCTTTATGTATAACGGGGATCCGCCAAGAACGCACCCTAAGTCAAAAGGGATTTGAACTGGCCAATGGGCTGTATTTTGTTGCTACGGATACGGCAATACACCATCTATTAGACGGCCATACTGTAAACGAAGCTCAAAATCTTCAGGTCGTTTTGGCTAAAATCCGCTCGACTTTAGGCGACTTTGACGGCTCGCTTCTGGCCTTCGATCCGCATCGCATCAGATCGTATACTAAGAGACAAACACCCAGACGCAAAAAAGACCCTCATTCACCCGCAAAAAAGACCGCTCAGACCTTCTTTTGTTTAGACACTATAACAGAACAACCCCTCTGTTTTGTCTCTGGAACTTCAGCAAGATCTACAACCAACGCTTCTTTAGATCTTCTCAAATTGACTGCCAAGATTCTAAATCCCAAAGATGGACAATCTCTGGTAATGGCTGACAATGAACACTATACGATCGAACTATTAGACTACGTTCGTTCACAAACACCCTTCGATCTTCTTGTCCCCATGACCAATAGAAAATCCCTGAAAAAACAGATATCTGCCATACCTGAATTGGCATTTACGCGGCATTGGGCTGGTTATGCATCTACCACTACTAACTACCAAATCAAAAAATCGACCTTTGAATCTTACTATCAGTTCATCCAACGCGAAGGTGAACGGCCTGATGATTATGAATTCAAAGCATTCTTATGCACAAACAATCGAAATGAAGTTGAGACTCTATGTAAAGAGTTCCCAAAACGTTGGCACATCGAAGAGTTCTTCAAGAATTATCAAGACCTCGGATGGAATCGTGCAGGCACTATGAACCTCAATGTCCAATACGGACGTATGACGATGGCATTAATCGCACAAGCCGCTACTTATCATATGCGGAGAAAAATAGGATCACCATTCGACACTTGGGACGCCAAACACTTCGCAAATGATTTCATGCGCGGAATCGAGGGTGATGTAAGAGTCAAGTACGACACGATCATCGTTACCCTATACAATCCACCAAATCCTCAACTCCTAAAAAAACATTACGGAAATTTACCCGAAAAGCTCATCGCCCAAGGCATTAATCCCAAAGTCCCGTGGCTATATGATCTTAAAATCGACTTTCGAATCAAATAATTTGCGATACTTCATCAAACAAAAATTGTAAGATAAACTAAGCGGATAAAAAGTCTGCTTCAGCGTGCCTTAACCTGAGTTTCGTTATGTAATAATTCTGCTGTATAGCAGAAAGCGCGTCGGTCGACACTCCTCCGATAATGCTGAGGAACCGCTGAAAATTAATCGCGCAAGAGGAAATTCGCACGAGAAGTTTAACCCGGCATAAACACAATCTCACACGACATCTGCAGACGAGTCGGGATCTGGACGAGACGCTTGGGCGAACAGTGTAAAATCGGATTCTGTCGCGTCTAATGCTGAAAGTGTTTGGAATTGTTATCTTTAGCGAAGTATCTTTCGGCGTGATACGAGGTCGACTATCGATAGTGTCACTAATAGCTACGGTAGTATCCTTTAATATAGGGAAATATTGTGATGAAATTTAGACTAATCCTGGGGCGATCTCTAGATATTCTGGAGTTCTGTTATATCAAGTTATTGGGTTGGCCGCTTCGTATTGTCATATGTATTGTTCGTTTCCCGGTCGATATCGTGCTTTTGACATTCCATTACGTTAAAGGTAACCTTTGGCTTATATGGCGATTCGCTCGATTAAAACTCGGGCTGCCAGTCAAAGCGTCTCCTTATAAATGCCTCAGCCAATTCACAGTTAGAGGACATTACTCGTGCCGACCTGGGAGAAAATACGCAAATCTGTTCATCTTTAAATCTTTCTGCCCGGACGCTTGCCATGAATCCGGGCAATCGCGGGAAGCAAGCTGTCGTGATAAGCTGATAGCCGGAGGGGGCTACTGGAGGCCGCCGTTATTCCGAATTATAAGCGTTGGTCTCGTACTTTTCCTGACATGGTCAATGGTTGGTTATGGAATATTCCATTTTGTTCAATATTCAACGTCAGGGCAGCGAAAGAGCGCCGAGGAGTATTACCTCCAGGGTCTGGAACTCTACAAGCGCGGGAATTACAAAGACGCGATCTTATTATTCAAGAATGCAGTTGATCGCGACGCGAAGAACGCTCGATTTCATCTTGAACTTGGCAAGTGCCTGGAAAAACTCAACCATTTGACACACGCATTTTCTGAGTTCGAAGTTGCCGTGAGGCTCAAACCACAACTGCCCGAAGGCAGGCTTGAATACGCACGACTCGCCCTTCGCCTTAACAGGTTCGAAATTGCCCTGGACCAGGCTGAGGCAGTCCTCACACTTACCGGCGACAGCGCGGAGGCCCACTTGATTGCCGCGCATTGTTTGATCCAACAGGGAAAATTGGATGCTGCTCGCACGCAACTGGATGTTGCCATCGAAAAGCTGCCAGGCCAAGCGCCGAAACTTCACGAATTGGCCGCAGGTGCCTTTTCCATGCTCAGTGAAACCGATTTGGCGAAAAACTATTACCGGAAGGCATTAGATCTTGATCCGGAGACGATTGATGCTCGCCTGGGGCTGGCATACGTTTTTCTAAAGGAATCCAACTGGGATGCGGTTGAGGAGCACCTTGAAGGAGCCTTGAGAATTGAATCAGATAACATCAACGCGTTAATCGCCCGCGCCGAACTTTATATGGCAAAGGGAGAAATCGATAGTGCTGAGATCGAGATCGCCAAGGTGATCGAACTTTACCCCAATGCTCCTCGACTCCGATTGCGTCTTGCGGTTTTGTTAATCAAGTATAAACACGCGACGCGAGGGGCGGAATTGTTGTTAGAACAAATCAATGAAACACCCACGGACGCGGAACCGTATATCGCGCTCGCGTTGAATTACCTCAAAACCGGACAACCGAGAATGGCTGTTGTACACGCGAAAAGTGTGTTGGGTTTTCCCAACGACAATCACGATCGAGCCATCTGGATAATGGCATACGGTCAGGTGGCACAGAACAATTACGGACTCGCATTGGAGGCGATCGAAACCTACTTAACAAATAATCCCGATGATTTTGATATGACCTTACTGAAGGCCTTTGTATTCCAGGTGATAGAAGACAATGAGAGCGCGATGATGTGGTATCGAAAGGCGGCGGAAATCAACCCGGAATCCGCGATACCCTATATTTCACTGGCGACATTCGCGAGCACGATAGGCGATCATAAAACGGCTGTTGACGGGTTCAGGAACGCCGCAAAGAAACTCCCAGATGATCCTCAATTGAGCGTAAACCTGGTCACATCGCTGCTACGCGCGGACGGCACAGAAAATGCCAACGAAGCTTATGAGATCGCCTCGCGTCTTTACGAGCGGTATTCCGACAGTTCGATCGTCAAAGGAACACTTGCATGGGCCTCGTATTTTAAGGGCGATTACGGAACCGCGGAGAATTTGCTAGAACAGGCGATAATCAACGCCCCGGTTCTACCCGATTTATATTTCCAGTTGGGCCAGGTATATCGCAAACAGGGAAAAAACGATGACGCGGTAGCAGCATTCAAGAAAGCGCGGAATATCTTACCGTACCTTAAGCATGATCAGAAATCCACCAAGTTGCGAGAACTGATAGACGACGCGTTGAAATACGATTCGATTGATTAATCAGGTCCAGTGATTTACCGTATTGGTCAATTCGATGTCGCGCTCGCACACTCCATCTGAAATTATTCGCTCGTGCGCACCGACGTTCAATAGTGTCGGGTAGCCTGCACTCCGAGCGGGACGACTACCGACTCTGAAATCCGACGTTCTGAAGCATCGTGAAACGTGATTCCCCTGTGTCACTTTTCGTCTCCGTAAATATCGGCATCAACCCACAAAATATCGCATCGAATGCAGCGTCAAATCATGAAACGTCTTCCACTGACAATTATTATGGTATTCGGAGTCATTCCCTTCTACCCGCTTACAGCCAGTCCGGACGCGCCGACAATTTCAGGACGCGGATCGGATTATCATGCGATCGCGGTTGGCGGTAAGCAAGCAGATACGTATCCAGACGATTTTCAGAAAATGCATGTATTCCGGGAACACGATCTCAATTCAATTGCAATGGCAGATGAACCGATCACTGAAGATTTCAAGAGCAGCGAACGTACTTCTCGCTCTAAATCCGCTCGTACCCGGAAAGTAAAGTACCCGCAGGCCCGGCCGAATCCGACCGAAGACACTCGTGGACATAGGGAGACAAGTGACTACAGCTATCTCCTCGGCGAAGGAGATGTGATATTCGTGGATACGTGGACGCACCCGGAATTGTCAGGATCCCACGTTATCGGGCCTGACGGGAAGATCACGTTATCACTGATCGGCTCAATGCGATTGGCCGGCCTAACCCGCGAGGAGGCTGCAGAGAAAGTCAGGCACAAACTCGAGCCGTATTACCCTGAAATCAAGGCCAATATACGTATAGAGCAGTATACCGGCAATAAAGTGTACCTCATGGGCCAGGTCGCGCAACCCGGGGTATACACCTACCAATACAGGCCGACGCTATTGGAAGCGCTCGCGAGTGCCGGCGGCGTGGTTGGTGCGCAACGAACGAATGTCGGGGCGATTGCGGCGAAGCCGTTCGCCAAACACTGTTTCGTTATACGTGGTGGAAACCAGGTTGCAGATATAGATCTAAAGCGCTTGATGCAGGACCACGATCTTTCCCTCAACATCCGGCTTCAACCGAATGATGTTCTCATGGTTCCGGAGCTGGAGTCGGCCCCCCTTTATCTCATGGGGCAGGTGCGACGACCTGGGTTGTATACCGCTACGCCGGAACTTTCGCTTATGGATTTGCTCACGCAGGCTGGCGGGGTAACGAATGATGGAGCACCTACGAGAATTCACGTCATCAACCCCAACGACGGTACGAACACGATCATCAATCTAAAAGAACTTTTAACCCCCGATGCCGCGTTAGATCTTGCTCTCGCTGAAGGGAATATCGTTTTCGTCCCGAGAAACTGGTTGGCGACGGTTAATTACGTCGTACGAAACCTCTCACCGTTTAATATAATCCCGCGCCTCAGTGACGGGGTACCACTCGACTGATGATAAACTAATCGAAGCATAATGCAGGCTAGAGTCCGACTCGAAAGTTTTTTCTCACCCCTTTTTCTGCTCAGGTTCTTTCGCTGGACTCTCTTCCTTGCTGTTACGATCCCGAAATTCCTTCAAGTACGATTGCATCAACCTGAGTGATTCTTTAGCGAACACGTCCCCTGCTAACCGATCGGCTACTTTCTCGCTTGTGATCGCGAAGTCGCGCAACCCCTGCTCGGTCGGAGAAATTGTTATGATTTTCTTCTTGTCCAATATCCCAAGCGCATCTCGGTTTTCCGCGCGGACTTTATTATTAATTTCCTCAAACCGGCCATCGCAAATCTTCCTGATCGTCTTTTGGTACCCCTCAGGGAGTTTGTCCCAGTTACGCTTATTAAGCGCAAACGCTCCGTAAGAAAATATCCCTTTCGCATCGAGACGAGTCGAAACGCCGGTGTACCACTGCAGGGTTATCATGCCGATGGGAGGCGCGTATACGGTATGGATCAAGCCGGAACGTAAGGCGGTAAGAACGTCGCCGATCTGTGCCGACACGCCGGTTACACCTACTACATCGAACATCGCCTTACTGAGAATATCGTCTTCAATCAACCATGGTTTACTACTCTTTAACGTCGGTAAATCGACGACTCGATCTTTGCTGAAGAGGTAGATAAACCCTAAATGCGGCCACCCAAGGATTTCGTAACCGTTCTCGCGGCATTGATCCTCGAATATCGGCCGCATCTTGTCGAATACGTATTTGAACTCTTCATAACTCGTAAAAACATGGGGCAACTGCAGGACCAGTGAGTCCTTACAAATCATCGTCATTCCAACCTGAGTGAATCCGCCACCCTGTAATTGTCCAATACGGATTTTGCGAATCACCGTTTTCTCATCGCCTTGAATGCCGCTGGGATAACTCTTGAAGCCGACCTCCCCGTTTGTCGCAGCCATAATTTCCTTTGACATCTCATTATAGGACCTGATCCAAATACTGCGATCCGGGGCCAAGGTCGCGATTTTAAATAGATAGCGCGGCCGCTTCTGCTTGGCCTCGGCAGTGCATCCAGTAATCAGGAGGTAGGTTATACAAATGAAATTTAATAGTATAGAATGTTTCATACTTGTTGGTCCAGTCTGTTAAAGTGCCGTTGAGGCAAGTGTTGCGGAAATCCACTCGAATATTAGAAGGCATAGCAACATTCTTTTGCCATTTTATACCGCAAGCGGTACAATTTTCGGATGACCTTGGATGAACTAGCCAAGCGATTTCGAACATTATTTCGAAAACCTGATGATAGTCAGTATACTTGACTTCTCTCTCGCTTAGATCCCCAATGACGCGACATGACGCTCTGCATAAGCGTCCCGCACTAACGCAATATCATAATATATACCTGCTACCCTGGAAAGTATATCACTTCCCTGCCTGATGGTGTATATACTGCCCGCGATCTCTCTCCGCACGAGCGGACTCCGAGAATGCGGTCCGGATAACCGAGACTCCGCTCGTGCGGAGAGAGACGACTTTGAATTCATTGCCTAAGATGATCTATGTTGAGTCTAGCGAAATCCGCCGCGGTGGAAACGATACTCCGTCCCGCATGCGGGATGAAGATGTTTGGTATACATATGCTATCGATCGAGAGCATGAAATCAATCAAAATCATGATCATCTCAGGATCTGACAGAGTCGTTTATTTCCTGTAGAACCTTTTCCCGCCGAGCTTTGGCTAGCTTTTGCATATCCTCAACCTGATCGAACTCATCGACGATTTCCTGGCCCAACACTTCTTCTAAAACATCCTCTAACGTAACGATCCCAGAAAGCTCCCCACGTTCGCCGATCACGATGAACATATGAACCTCGCGTTTAAGAAAACTCTTCAAGGCCTTGTCGACGGACGTGGAGTCGACGATAAAATGCGCGGGCGTCATTAGCTCTTTCAATTGAATATCCGGTTTGGCGTCCGCGACCGCCGCGAGAATATCGCGGCGATAAACAACCCCGGTTATTTCCTCCAATTCGTTAAAAAACACAGGTATTCTGCTGTGAGTCGACAGCCCATCGTGGGTTCTCGCTTCGCTTACGGTCAGCTCGCCGTCTAACGCAAATACGACCGTCCGCGGCGTCATAATTTCCCGGATAGTCCGTGTCTGCATTGAAAGAATATTCTCGATCACAGCCGCATGATCCTGATCGATCGCACCGGATCGGGTTCCCATTCGGGCCATTATAAGAATCTCCTCGCCAGAAACTTCTTCTCGGTGGCACGGTACTGTGATCAACCGCGTCGCAAGGCTGCATAACCATATCATGGGACGAAACAACCAAATCAATGCCGTTAGCGGCCTCGCGATCCGCGTCGACAACGGACGGCAATAGACGACTCCGACGGTTTTGGGCAAGACTTCAGAGAATAATAGAATGCACAACGTGAAGACCGCGGAAAAAGACACTATCCATCCGGCACCTAGAACCTTTGCAGCAAGTGCTCCAGCCATCGCTGCTCCGGCGGTATTCGCAATCGTATTAAGTGAAAGTATCGCGGTGATCGGTGCGTCTACTTTCCTCCGAAGCTCGCGGAGCGTTTTTCCGGACACCTTATTTTCCTGAACTAAACCTTCGATATGACTCATTGGAACAGCGTATAAAATCGCCTCAAACAGCGAACATAATCCTGAAATACCGATAACCATCAAGACAACCATTATTAATCCGATCATAGTTTTTTTACCCCTTCATTAGTGCCCAGATTCGGGTGTCAACAGACACTCGATCATCGCGGCGCGATTAGACTGCAGGCAGTCCATCCTTTCCCCGGCGATGAAATTGGCGGAACTAAGTTCAAACGGATTTTTCACGAGCCCGCAAGCGCTTCTTCCATTGACTCTACCGCAGAACTTTCGAGAATGGTCCCGCCGCCCGAATATGCCGGCATTTGATTAGCGTGACGCGAAATTATTGTGCCCAGTTCCCGGAGGCGATCATTATTGTCGGTCGATTTCAATCTTGGAAATCGATGTCCGTTCTCTTTAATATAACCGTCTTCTGTTTCCAGAATGACGCGCTTATTCTCTACTTTTATCGAGTGAATTCCTGCTTTCGCAGCTATGATCTTTAGTTTAGATACGACGCAAAGATGGTTAACGTCGGCGGGAACAGCACCAAATCTATCGCGCAATTCGATCTCAAATTCGTCGACGTCATCACTATTGTTTAATAAGCTTAATCGTCGGTAGAGTTCGACACGCAGCTCATCGTCATGCACGTAATTATCGGGAATACCGGCTGACAATAACGTTGCCGAACCGTCCCCTAAAACCAAAAAGTCTAAACTAAGCGCGACATCGATTCGGACCGTCGATGGCTTATTCTGCAACCGAGAAACCGCTTCCTTCATAAGCCTGCAATACAACTCGAATCCGACTGCCGATATATGGCCGCTCTGTTCAGCACCCAGGAGATTACCGGCACCACGGATCTCTAGATCGCGCAACGCAAGCTTGAACCCCGCCCCTAGTTGAGTATAGCGCCGAATCGCGGCTAATCGACGCTTGGCGTCATCCAGAATAATTTCTTCTTCCGGTAACAAAAGATATGTGTAGGCCTGGCGATGATAGCGACCTACACGACCGCGAAGCTGATAAAGTTCCGCCAATCCGAACCGATCAGCGCGGTCGATAATCATCGTGTTCGCGTTCGGAATATCTAAACCCGATTCGATGATAGTCGTACATACCAGGACATCGGTCTCCCCCGCGATAAATCGCAGCATGACGGCTTCAAGATCCGCTTCGTCCATACGGCCATGCGCAATATCGATTTTCAGGTCCGGCAGGAGCTTTACCAGATTCCTGCGGACGCGATCGATAGTTCGCACCCGATTGTGAAGATAATATACCTGCCCCTTCCGTTGAACTTCGCGGGTGATCGCGTCTTTCACCAAGTTGCGGTCGTACTGGGTGACAACCGTTTGGATCGGCAATCGCTCTAGCGGCGCAGTAAAGATTGTACTCATATCACGCAAACCCGCCATAGACAGATATAGCGTCCGCGGGATGGGGGTCGCGGTCATGGTCAAGATATCGATATTTGCCCGCATGTGCTTTAGTTTTTCCTTATGCCGCACTCCAAAACGCTGCTCCTCGTCGATAATCAGTAGTCCCAATCTCTTAAACTTCAGGTCAGACTGTAAGAGCCGGTGAGTGCCGATCACAATATCAATCTTCCCGTCCCCCAAGTCCTCAATGATCCGGCGCTGCTCGCGTGCCGTACGAAACCGCGATAGGACGTCGATAAGTATTGGAAATTCCTTAAATCGGTCGGAGAACGTGAGAAAATGCTGTTGCGCCAGAACGGTGGTCGGGACTAATACGGCTACCTGCCTTCCGCTTAATATCGCTTTACATGCCGCACGCATCGCAACTTCTGTTTTGCCGTAGCCTACGTCTCCACAAATCAGACGGTCCATCGGAAGCTTGCGGTCCATGTCGCCTAAAACATCGTCAATGGCGACTACTTGATCGTCAGTCTCCTGGTACGGGAAGGATTCAGAAAATAACGACATTTCGTGATCATCTGGAAGCTCGAATGACACGCCGGAAGTCGTTTCGCGCAATACCTGAATTCTAATTAGATCAGCGGCCATGTCGGCGACCGCATTGGTCGCTGCGAGTTTTGCTTTTTTCCACAATGAGTTTCCGATACGACTCAATTTTGGTATTCTTTTTCTGCCGCCGATGTAGCGGCTGACTAAGCACGCCTGGTCGAGCGGTACCAATAATCTAACCTCATCTGCGAACTCAAGAACTAGAACCTCCTGTATTCGATCATGAAACTTCTCCTTCTCAAGCCCAAGATAGTGACAGATTCCATATACGGCATGCACAGCGTAATCGCCTGAGGCAAGTTCTAACCCGGTTCGGAATAAATGGTCTGTGTTGAAATGCTTTCGGACAGGCGGACGTTTTGTTACACGTGTGCGCCCGACAATATCGGATTTGGATAGTAACAGTACTTCTGACTTCGGAAATACAGCTCCCGATGGCAGCGATTCCGGGTGGTAGAGCAAATTCAGTTTCGTGATCGGTTCCGAATCCCCGATAATTTCCTGGAGCCGCTCGAAAACGCTTGGCTGCTTTGCGCATACGACGAGCGTCCGAATACCTTTTTCCGAAAGATATCGCAGTTGCTCCCGCAGAAAACGGTTGTGGAGAGCGTCCGCTGAATCGCTGAGTTCGGGGTAAGTTCCTTTCGAAATCTGCGGGAGTGAATGAAAACTGCATTCACGGTAGGCGTCACGGACAACGGCACGCCCGGGTCGATCTTCGTCTAAAAATAGTTTTCTATAACTTCCGTTTATAACTGATTCGAAGCACTTCTGACGTTGCTCATCGCCGAATCGAACGAGATGATTCTCCGTCGAATCGAGGTCGCAGAAAACGAGCAATACGGATTCTCGCTCGAAAAAATCAAGGAAGAAATTGGGGAGCTCACAGCCCCATTCACCTTCGTTGGGGCGATCGGTTCTGACCGTCCGTTTCGGCTTCGAATCGGATGAATTGAAAGTATCCCCACTGGTGGGCGCGCCAGTTATCAACGCGTTTACGCGAGGAAGGATCTTGCAGTGCTCAAGTTCGTCAAGTGACCGTTGGGTTTGAGTATCAAAGAATCGCATGGATTCAATCGCATTCCCCCAATAATCCAGCCGTATGGGAAATTCGTATGCTGGCGAGAATATGTCTAAGATTCCCCCTCTCCACGAGAATTCACCCGGCTGAGAAACCTGCACCTCATTATCATAATCCATAGCGACGAGCAGTTCGGTCAGCTTCTCAGGGGGCCAGGCCGTATCGCCCGCTTCGAGAAACATTACATTGTCTCTAAATTTCCTTGGCACTGGCGTCGTTGCCAGCAAAGAGAGCACCGAAGCAATGTAGATCTTCCCGGGCTCGGTCGTTAGGTCCAATATACGACACCGCAAAGACTCATTCTCTAAAGAAGCGGTTGGATGGGTAAGGCTTGATTCAGGAAGGACGTAAACTTCGCGATTAACGCCGAATAGCGAACTGGTGCTCCGAAGTTCCTCTGCCAAGGTTTCAGCAGACGACAAATCGGGTGTCACAATAATCGAATCGTCCTTGATATTACGCGCGCACCCGCTAATCGCAATGTGGTATAATTTTCGTTCACACAAAATTCCGGTTTCAGAGGTGCCCTGCGGGCCAATTTCATCTACCTCTTGGAGTATTTTTTTGCACCATTTTGACATTTTTACTTGATTAAGGCAAGAAATAACAATATATTAAGAGTTTTTACTTGAAATTTTGTGGGTTATTGCGGCCAGCGAACGTGAGGGCGGAAGCTATTTTCCGGTAAGCGTCGGGACGAGACCGAATGCGGTCCCGTGAACCCTATGAACAACTCTGTACCATCAATATTGCTCTTCTCTGGTCCGATTTCAAGTCCACATTTAAGTTTGAATACAACGCCAACGCACAAGGGGTATCCATGCTCTCAGGAAAAAACGATACGATGAAAGCTTATATGCAAGAGATAGGCCAAATCCCACTGGTCAGCAGAGAGGAAGAGGTTGATCTTGCCGCGGAAATTGCGAAAGGCAACGCGGAGGCGCGTAAAAAGCTAATCCAAAGCAATTTGCGACTGGTCGTGAAAATTGCCCATGATTTCAAAGGATTGGGGTTACCCTTGGTCGATCTAATCTCGGAGGGAAATATCGGCTTAATGAAGGCGGTAGAGAAATTCGACCCTTCTAAGGGTGCAAAATTCAGTAGTTACGCTGCATGGTGGATTAAGCAGTCCATGCGCCGAGCGCTATCGAATCAAAGTCGAACGATCCGCATACCCGTGCAGTCGGCAGGGAAAATAAATAAGATTAAAGCAGCACGGGTTAAGATGAGCGAGGAACTCGGACGGGAACCAACCGACGTTGAGATCGCCAATCGCCTGGAATTTAGCGAAAGGACAGTTGCCGCGCTGAGGCTAGCTGAACTACGAACGTTTTCGCTGCAAGACCCGATACAGAAAGGGGAAGACAGCGTTTTTCAGGATATCATCCCCGATTTTGGTGCATCCACTCCGGACGAAACGTTGTGCGGAGTTGAGATGCTCAAACGATTAAAGACGTTAGTCGATAGGCTTGACGCACGCGAGAAGCTCATTTTGATCCTGCGATTCGGTCTCGACGGAGGTCGCCCGAAAACGCTTGAGGAAGTGAGCAAAAGGATTGGACGTACCCGCGAGCGAGTACGACAGATTCAGAACCTGGCGTTGAAGAAGCTAAAGAAATATATCGACGAAGAATTTCCAAAAGTAACGAATCAAGCTCAACCGGTACAATAGGTGCGGGTCAATCTTTAGACCTTGCCAATCATTGCGCGTTTGGACTTTTTTTTGAGGGAGGTGAGCACTAGCACCCATGTCAGAAGTAAAAATGAAAAGAGGTGAACCAGTTGATAAAGCACTGCGTCGCCTGAAGAAGAAGTTGGACAAAGAAGGGACACTGAAGGAACTCCGTAACCGGCGTTACTACGAAAAGCCGAGCGAGACAAAGCGGCGTATGGCAAAACGCGCGGCCAGTCGTGCGCGACACCGCAACTAAGCTTTTTAAGCTTCCGATTGATTACCAATCTTTCTTCTTGAAGAATTTGGAGAAAACGCAACCAAGTGTTGCGTTTTTTTTTGGCCACAGAAAGGGAGAAACTGAGTGAGATTCATTTGCCTCACGCAAGTTGAACCTGAATGGTCGGTATGATATTTTAGTTCTGTGTGCCGGAGTGGCGGAATTGGCAGACGCGCTGGACTCAAAATCCAGTTCTCGCAAGAGAGTGTGGGTTCGACTCCCACCTCCGGTACCAACCTCGTGTCTCAGAACTATATTCCTCCTTCGCGCTCCACTCAAGCAACTCATTGAATTATCGTGCGAAAGCTCGTATTTGACCAATTTTAAGTCGTCTATCCGTATTCTAGCCTGATTAATTCACGCGATTCGTCGCGAGATAACTTAACTCGTTCATAATAAGATGATTGGAGAAGGCGCCACGGTGAAAGCGAATTTTCATTCACTAAGATGTGAAGCCAAGCCAATCGGTTTATTTGAGCAGAGATTAGGGCTCGTAGCAGAATACTGGTGAATTATTCAGGCTAGTACCTGCTTGTGTAAATTCGAATTAAAACAAGCAAATACTAGGGCCGGATTTTGCCCGTCCGGCATTAGCGTGAATCCCGTCAATACGGGACGCTTATGCTGTCCGTAATTACGGACGGAAATTTGGGTTGCTTACAGTCTACGTCCCGATCGCCATGAAAATCTGCCATGTAATTACCCGAATTATCGTCGGCGGTGCCCAGGAGAATACGCTTCTATCGCTACGCGGTCATTTAGAGAACGGTCACGAGGCCGTGCTCTTGTCTGGTCGCACTATAGGCCCGGAAGGGAACTTACTGGATGAAATTCCGATTCCCGGTCTTCGCGTAATTCACAACGATCACTTACGTCGCGAAATAAGTCCAGTCCACGATTTAATCGCGTTACGACAGCTTCAACAAACATTCGCAGACGAGAAATTCGACGTTGTCCATACCCACAGCTCGAAAGCAGGTGTACTCGCAAGATACGCGGCAGCCCGAGCAGGAATCCCGGTAGTCGTACATACCGTTCACGGCCCGTCATTTCACCGCTATCAATCCCGCTGGAAGAATTACCTGTATATACTCTGCGAACGCTTCGGGGCGCGTTACAGCGATCGTAATTACGTCGTTGCGACCGCCATGAGCGACATGTACACGCGTAACCTGATCGGGAAACCGGAAAGTTACGTAACTCTCTACAGCGGAATGGACCTAACGCCGTACCTTACTTCGAAACAAGACAGCGAACTCGCACGGGGATTGGGATTGGATGTAAGCGCACCGGTGGTTGGAAAAATCGCGAGGTTATTTGAGTTAAAAGGATATGACTTCTTTGTCCAGGCAGCCGCGAAAATAGCAACCGCGATTCCGAACGTCCAATTTCTCGTCGTTGGCGATGGTGTCCTCCGGGAATCGATAGAGAAGGAAGTGGACAGGATCGGCCTGCGTGAACGCTTTTATTTTGCAGGATTAGTCAATCCTGATTCAATCTTCCGATACATATCACTCATGGATGTTCTCGTCCACCTGTCGCTGAGAGAGGGTTTACCGAGAACCGTAGTCCAAGCGCTCGCTAGCGGGAAACCGGCGATTGGGTTCGCGTTGGACGGGACGCCCGAGGCCATCATCGACGGAAAAACGGGATTTCTGTGCGCCCCCGGCGATTCCACGGCTGTGGCAGAGCGAGTAGTACGCCTGTTAAAAAATCCCGATGAAGCCGCCAGAATCGGTGCCTCCGGAAGGGAATTTGTTCGAGACAAGTGGGATTGGCGAATGATGGTGAACTATCTTGAGCGGGACTACACAAATCTATTGGGATCGAAGAAGCAATTCGGGCCGGAAGATCAATCAGAGAATTGACCTGCAGAAATATAGTTTTATATTTCAATTACTTGTTGGGGAGTCTGACCGCAGGGCGACTATGAAAGGATATACTGCAAGCAGTACAATTTTTGGATAGCTTCGAGTTTATCAGCAAAGATCTATGTTGAGCCTAGTGTATCGTGTACGTAATTCGTTGTATTATGATTGTGCCTAATTTGGATGCAGGGATGCGGCGACTGAGGAACGGACATACCCGTAGGTCTGTCCTTCCTCAGTCGCCGTGAACCTGCGCCAAAAGAGGCATAACCG
>JAJFLP010000100.1 GCA_021772635.1 Verrucomicrobiota bacterium
ATCTCCTCGTCCTCCATGTCTTATTCACGGTTTCCGTTAATGCCGTAAAGTAAAACAGCTTGGAAGGACATTGTTACGTGGTCCCCTTTTCGATGATAATTTTTTGCTCTCAGTGGTCCCCTTTTACAAGATAAATTCCACCGCCGATTTCAGAAGAATTTCTCTTCTTGCCGAAATACCTAAAATAAATCTATCGGAAGTAGTAAGGAAAACAATTAGGCGAAGAAGCTTGCTTAGATGTGGAGCTCATGCTGTTAACGCGATAATAACCGTTTTAGCACTGCTGGATGACAAACTATGCCGCCTACCATCATCATTATCGACATCAACATGGCAAACCAATTAATCTGGTACCGCTGAACCTCAGTAACATGCGGAGCGATTTGGTCAAGGAATACGTCGAGGCGAAGAGAGACTACGAGGAAAAGCAGAATAGACCGAGAAAGAATAGGGTCTTGCGGATTAGAGTGTAGCTCATGGTTCTGTTGCTATTCATTGTCCGATTCACGCTTACACTGGGGCAAAAGTCATTGCGGATACTTAAGCCGCATGCGATCTAAATTGCTCAGCAGCATTATCCCAGCTCGGTTTGGCTGGTGTATGATTACACCCTGGAGGGGCAACAGCATATGCATGTGCCCAAGGTCGATTTCTTAACACGCTTTTGGCTCTGTCGCGAGCTTTCCCGCCTACGGTAATAACAAAGGCTTGAGGCATCAACTGTAATTGCGCCGCCAAATATTCATTAACACAGGTTCTTTCAATCGCTTTCTTGACTGCTCCACATTCCTTGTCGGCTGAGCACAAAACCGATTCGGTTATCCACGTTTTTTTGAAAATCTCTTCGAGCGGCTCACCGGGGAAACATCTCTTTAGTAAATAATGAAGGTTACGATGAAAGAGGTCTGTACCAGTAAAGATGGAGCTTGTGCAGTATTGGTGACAAGCTTCTGTTAGATCACCAGTGTAGCTTTCATGAGGATGTGGATCCCCTGGTTCCGCTACGATTATGATGAGTTCGATATTTTCTACCTTACCACATCCGCCAGCATACCCCCGTGGGATATGGCCTTCAGAAGGATTATATCTCATAGACTGACAGGTATCATCAAAGTGTCGACAGCGATGGGCCTGCTGAAGAATCTTTTTTAGTCTTGAATCCAAGGTTATTTTCATTTGCCGTCTCCCTTATGACCTTATGATGATTTTTCCCCATCGGAATAGCCGTGATAAACCTATCGGAAGTTGTAACGAAAACAATTATACAACGAGTCTTGGATGCGGAGTTATTAGAGGAGAGGCTTGATTATCTGCGGAGGACAAGGCTAATAAAATAGCGGAAATTCGCGGGAAAATAAAGAATTCATGAGACTCAATAGAAAATGTTTGAGACTTCTTTGACAAAAACGCAGTTTCTTGCAAGGTATTTCAAACAATTTCAAGAATAATGAAAATCAGAGCGGCACAGCCGAAACGTCTTCTCTAGGCACAAAAAAAGGCGCCCGAAGGCGCCTCAAAATGGTAGCGGGGGCTGGATTTGAACCAACGACCTTCAGGTTATGAGCCTGACAAGCTACCGGACTGCTCTACCCCGCAACATAAATTTAATTTGTTAAGAACCTACGATCCCGCATGCGGGATTATGAGCCTGACAAGCTACCGGACTGCTCTACCCCGCAACATAAATTTAATTAACACGACCTACGATCCCGCATGCGGGATTATGACGTGCGTCAGGTTGTGACTACGTCATTCACGTGAGCCTGATAACGTGTGCCGCTCTGGCGAATAGACCACTAAGTCACTCGGTCACCCAGAAAGCTACACAGCATCGTAAAATCGGCTATAGTGTATGGGTGTTCCGATCGAGTTACAAACGTATATCCCTATTTTTTAGGTTATTTTTGTAAACGCGTATATAGTCCAGAAGACTCGGTTAATATTATCCGAATCTGTTAATAAACACTCCGATATCCGCGGTGAATTGCCGTAATTATCCGGCGGATTCTGATGGAAAGCAATGGCAGAAATCAGTCGGGTAAACCGCGGCAACGCCCGCCGCACGTGGTTCTATTCGAGGCGGATACATCGGCGGGAACGTAGCGTCGGCAATTATCTCAGCCGCAACGATGACTAATAGCGGTCAGGATGTGGAGATGCGGAATTGGAACTCGGAAAAATCTGACGAAATAGACGGGGATTAACGATGCGAATTGATAACGAACCTAAACTTGACTATGACGACGTGCTTATTCGTCCGAAGCGTTCCGAGGCGCCAAGCCGATCTACGATCAAACTGGAACGGAAATACCGTTTTCTCAACAGCAAGACGACGTGGAGTGGGATCCCGATCGTAGCGTCGAATATGGATACGACGGGTTCATTCGAAATGGCCGCCGCGCTCGGGCCACAGATGATGACCTGTATACACAAGCACTACAGCAACGAAGATCTTTTGAACTTCTTCGGCAGCGAAGAACATCAGGCGTGCGCGTTTTTCACGATCGGTATCGGGGACGGTGATTTCGCGAAATTAAGAGAGATCAAGGAACATGTTCCAGTACAGTACGTTTGCGTGGACGTCGCAAATGGTTATACGGAATATTTCATAGATCGAATTATGCGACTGCGGCAGTCATATCCAAAAATTACGATCATGGCGGGCAATGTTGCGACACCAGAAATGGTTCAAGAGTTGTTGATCACTGGCGCAGCGGACATAATAAAGGTCGGCATTGGTCCAGGGAGCGTCTGCACGACGCGTATGAAGACTGGCGTCGGCTACCCGCAATTATCTGCTATTATCGAGTGTGCGGACGCTGCGCATGGCCTAAAAGGTCACGTATGCGCGGACGGTGGATGCCGGACCCCGGGAGATATCGTCAAGGCGCTCGCCGCCGGGGCAGACTTTGTTATGCTCGGCGGCATGCTTGCCGGCCATGACGAATGTCAAGCAGAGTGGATTGAAGAGAATGGGCAACGTGTTGCAATGAAATTTTACGGCATGTCCAGTAAAACAGCGATGGACAAATACACCGGTGGTATGAAGGATTATCGTGCCGCCGAAGGTACTGATTCAATCATTTTGTACAAAGGCCCAGTCAGCAATACATTACAAGATATTTGCGGGGGTGTTCGCAGTGCTTGTGCTTACGTCGGCGCCACCTCTTTGAAAGATCTCTCAAAATGTACGACTTTCGTCCGACGAGCATAATAGCGATAAGGATTCTTGCAAATGTCGCTAGTTGACCAATTTGAGAGCTTTTCTCGTTCGGCAGAGAAAGAGGTCTACGCCTTTGAAGAGATCAGGATAGGCAAGGTGCTCGTCGTTACTGACTTGGATCAGGCGGAAGCGGATAGGTTCTTGAAAAAGATCAGGAGTTTCGGATAATTTGCAGCTAACCACCCAAGGGATTCCGAACGACAATTCGAAAACCTGACTGAAATTGGTATACTGCAAGCAGTAGAAGTTTTGGACACCTTGCATCTAACTACCCGAGGGATTCCGAACGACAATTCGAAAACTCGAAGGCAATTGGTATAACTTGGGAGGTCGCCGTGAGTACGACAAAGATATTAACGGATGATCAGATAAAAGAGCTGGAAGCTGATCATGATTTTCGAGTTTCGATATTCGGGTCTGCCCGTACTCTCCCCGATACGCCAATATACGAGATGACTCGCAATTTCGCTAAAACGTTAGCAGAGAATAATATCGGCGTGGTTACGGGGGGTGGTCCAGGTGTCATGCGCGCAGCCAATGAAGGACACAAAGCCGGGAATGTCTCAGGACGTTCTAAATCGATCGGTTTAACGATTCAATTACCTTGGGAAAATACCGCGAACCGATTTGTCGATGCTCATCTTCGGTTTGATCGATTCTCCGGTCGGTTGGACCAGTTCATGCGCCTTTCGAATGCTGTTGTCGTGATGCCAGGAGGGATTGGAACGTGCCTTGAGTTATTTTACGCGTGGCAGCTGCTCCAGGTCAGACATATCTGCGATATTCCAATAATAACTGTCGGAGCGACCTGGAATTTACTGATTGACTGGGTACGGACGGGGTTGCTCGAAACGGAGAAAACGATTGATATCGAAGACCTGGGAATAGTAATACCAGTTGATACGCCCGACGGCGCGTTGAAGATCGTTATAGATGCATACAACGAATTCCTTGTGGCCGGGGACGATTATTGTTTTAACTGGAGACGGTACAAGTAGACTTATTCTGAAGCGGGAACTGGCCCGGTGCCGCGTATACTGCCCACGATCTCTCTCCGTATTCTCGGAGTCCGCTCGTGCGAACCGCATAAGCGCGAGTCTCGAACATCCTGAATCGGGATTAAGAAACAAGCAGTACAATTTTTGGATAGCTTCGAACCAAATAAGTAAGAGATATCGACCGATTTTTCAAACAGCCATCGCCCAGGCAACGCCCGTCCTAGTACCGTTACCACCGTCTTCTCGGCGTACCGTTACCCTTAACCCGTCGATCATCGTCGCGCGGTCTGGCTTCGTTTATCACCAGAACCCGACCTTGAAGGTCCTTGCCATTCAGATCTTCCATGGCAGCTTGAGCCTCCGTCTTAGATGACATTTCTACGAATCCAAAACCTTTTGAATCACCCGAAAATTTGTCCTTGATCACAGTCGCTGAGCTGACATTTCCGTGATTCTGGAAGGCCTCGCGTAGATCACTATCTCCGACAGTATAAGACAGGTTCCCGACATACATGTTCATATCCTACCTCTTAGGTTTCGCGTCATATTCCGGAACGTCAGCTCTCAATCATGACACGAAATCAAAAGGCTGTATAATCAGTGACCACAGCGGGCACTGCTATAAACGGTCTCCTACTATGGAGAATTCCCTTGAGATATCAAGTTCGCATTCCCATTGGTTGTAACGTGTTATACTGCAAGCAGTATAATCTCAATTGCTTCGGCTGGCCGGTTTCGATGTTGCCGTGGTTAGCCACGCCAAAAGATATATTACCATCGCCACTGCCCAAACCGCGCGCATCCCCACGACCATCGAGACGTACTCCAACATACCGCCGGCCATGGCGCCTATCAGATTGATCCCCAGCGGATAACCGGTTGTCGGCTGTTTCTCAAAGAGGCGGCTGAAGCATACTGCCGCGAAGAAGACAGGGATCCCAATCAACAGCCCACAGCTCAGAACTCGTGCAACCACGGGCAGGCTGAAGAGGCTGGATATCGGAAGACAGTAATTTAGAAATATAAAGACAATTACTCCCGGCCAAGCCAATCGAAGAGGGGGTGCTTTCTCCTTGAGTACCGCCCAGTTTGCCAGGAAGATAGTCAATAGAACAGCGCTGAATACGACGACGTTCACGACCCACGTGCTGCCGAATAAAAGGGATAATCGCGTGATCGCGCTGGCCTCCATGAGGGTAAAACCCAGTCCGAGAAACAAGAAATTCAGGTGCAGACCGCCTGCCGGGTGTACGCGACGCAATAAGGCGAATACACCAATGATCAGGACAAGGATAAAACTGAATAGCTTCCAATAAATCGGGGCGATCGTTGGAAATTCGAGAAAGATGAATGGCCAGTCATCGGTAGCCGGAGATCCGCGTCCGAACATCATAACATTTTCAGCGGTGTCGTGAAAATCATCGCGGCCCTTGGTCGCGATGAGTACGGTATTGAAGAGTTCCTGAGAGCTCTCGAAATGTATCGTTGATTGTTCGCCAAATGCATGGCGCAATGTGGTGTAAAGCCGTTCCCACAGCCATGGCTTAAACACCGAGTAATATATTGCAACCATGCCGCCGTCATCCCGCAGTAGCTGCTTCGCATCGTTCAGTGACTCCTCCGTATAGACGTAACTTTCCAGGCGCAGATTCGCTTGCCCACCGAGGAGCGTGATGGAGTCCAGTGTCCCGAAAACGATGAGATCGAATTGTTCCTTTGAGGTGTGTAGAAAGTGACGAGCATCGTCGACAACGGTGTGCACTCGCGGGTCGGAGTACGGTTGACTTTTATTCGCTGTCCTACCCAATTCCAGAATCATCGGGTCGATCTCAACAGCGGTGATATCGCTGGCTCCATTAGCCAGTGCAACCGTGACATCGTTACCGGTGCCTGCGCCTAACACGAGAACGCGTTCTGGTCCCTGTCCGTTATGCAACGCGCGATACATCTCATAAGGACGATTCCACTTGTCGAGCATTGTTTTCCTGAAATCTGCATGGGTTGGATCATCCGATGAAAAGTCGATCGCCAGCTGGTGAAAAGTAGAGTTAACCCAAACCTGCGTGCCGATTGGCAGCCGGTCGCTCTGGACATAATAATAAGGACTCCATTTTGAGGGATATGGGGAGATGCTCAGGGTCAGGAAAATGGTCCCGGAAAGTATAATCATGGTCCGCAAGGCCCATGATCGGCCGAATACGATCGCCCAGACTACCGTGATAACCGGGGGCCATACCCATGGTGGCAGGTGAAGGAGTGACGATGCGGCGAAGACAAGGGTCCCGCAGAGGGAACCCGCGATGTCCCAGCCGTAGGCCGTGAGCCTGGGGAATCTGCTCATTGTTTGGGCCAGTGTCTGGCCGAGTGTAATAAATGGCAACGAACAGAGTACGAAAAGAATAGCAGCGGCCTGAAATAACGGGATTTTTCGTGCTTGCCCGGGAATGTTCGCATACTGCAGCCAGTAGTGAACTTGCTTCGCCTCTTCGTAGATCACGATTCCGCGGCCGATGAAGATGAATAGAAAGACTAGCGCAAGTCCGACCGGCAGCAGCAACGCGGTAGAGCGTTGCTCTGACAGGATACAGCCGGTTCCAATCCCGAAGAAAGCGGCCATCAGAATCAGGTTTGTGAAGTATGATATAGCTCTTACCTCGGCTGGAATCAGGCGGATAAAACAGAGTTCAAGGATTAAGATAGAGGCGGCGACGAGCCCGATTTTCCAAGGGGCGTTCGCAGGATCTGCACACGATTCCTGGGGTATGAGATTCATATCGTCTTCATGTGTCATAAGTGTCTCAGTATTCGGGAAGGGATTGTTGTTTGATCTGTGCGGACCGTTATAATCGTGCGCCTCGGACATCCTGAATCGGGATTAAGAAACAAGCAGTCGACTTTGAATTCTTCGTACTCGTACTCATAATCGTAACCCCTTTCCAAATCTCGCCTCGAAAAACCAGAAAGATTACGATTACGAGTACGATTACGAATTGGAATGTTCGCTTATTTTAGGCCTAGCCTGATTAACTCACGCGATTCAAGGACACGGCGACGGCAATATTTGCGGGGTGGAGGAAGTCCACGGAGTCATAATTTAGAACCGCAGTGTTTGCAGAACTTGGCGCTCGTGTCATGTCCCTCCAAACTGCATTGGGGACACGCTTGCGCTGAGACTTCCCTACCGATACCGAATGCGTGCGAGAACTCTACTGTCGCGATGCCTGTAGGTATGGCGATGATACTATAGCCGAGTATCATTACCAGTGCCGCCAATATCTGCCCGCAGGTGGTTTGAGGCGAAATATCGCCATAGCCGACGGTCGTCATGGTGACGATCGCCCAATAAATACCTCGAGGAATACTGGTAAATCCGTTTTCCTCGCCTTCAATCAGATACATTGCGGACCCGAGAACAATGGTGAGGATAAAAACGGTAAAGAGAAACACAGCGAGTTTATGAAGGCTGGCACGCAGAGCCTGGAGCAGCAAGTCCGCTTCCCCGAGATACTTTACTAACTTAAGAACTCGAAAGACGCGAAGTACTCGCAATACTCTGATGACTAGAAGGTATTGACTCCCAGGTAAAATTAAGCTTAAGAAAGTCGGTAGGATAGCCAATAAATCAACAATACCGAAGAAGCTTGTTGCGTATTTTATTGGACGTCCTACAGATACTAAACGAAAAACGTATTCGACCGTAAATAGTATCGTAAAAAACCACTCAATCGCCCTCAATTGATCGCCGTAAACGGCTTGCACACTGGTGACGCTATCGAGCATCACCGCAATCACGCTCAATACTATGGATGTGATTAATAGCAGATCAAAGATCTTGCCAGCCCGCGTATCTGCTTCAAAAATGAGAACATGAATTCGACGCTGCCACGGTTCTAGAGATTGATTTTTGCGGTTGTCATTCATCAGTGAGTTTTTGCGAATTTGTTATCACAATGATACGATGGGAATTGCTACGAACATTAGTATATCAGTAATCGCGAAGTTTGCGAAATCCGATCTATTAAGGTCCTTTTTGTAATTTTTCCTGTGGCATCAGGCTAATAAGGTCGCTTATCGTCGACTTAGGCTTGTAATTGCGTTGTGTGTTGCCTATGATGTTTGCTATTATACCCAAAATCATCAGGTTTTCGAAATATCGTTCGATTTCTCTTGCGTGGTTAGTTGAAAGATGTCCAAAAATTGTACTGCTTGTTTCTTAATCCCGATTCAGGATGTCCGAGACTCGCGCTTATGCGGACCGCACGAGCGGACTCCGAGAATACGGAGAGAGATCGTGGGCGGTATAACGTCGTGAGAGGATTCTCGATTGATCGTCGCGAATTCGTCATTGGTAGAAAAATTGAATGAAGTATACGATACGCGGTATCGAAGTTCCGCAATGACGTAACGCCACGGAGGGTTACTCGCTGGAATAACGGCCGGTGTAATGGTTGATCTTGATGACAGGTAAGTTCACAAAACTGCTTCCCATCTCAGATTCCGAATTACCCCGCTGCCTGTCCATGAGTTGTTTGTTTTTTCTGCTTATGTTCGGTTGGGGGCTGGGTGATGCCGGTCGGGGATCGTACTTTATCACTATAGTTGGACCTGATAAACTGCCGATAATGTACATTCTCAAGGCAGTGATGGTCATCGTTGTAGCGGCTGCCTATTTCCAATTGGTCGATCGTCTTTCCCGGTACGCTTTTTTTGTAGCTCTCTTGCTTACCTTCAGCGTTACCCTCATTTGCCTAACTGCAATTATCCCGCTCGGATTCCATTGGATCCCGTACGCCCTCTACGGCCTGTCTGAAATTTTCCTCGAAACCCTGATCCTTATGCATTTCTGGACTGTCGCCAACGATATCTTTGATCCCCGGGAAGGGCGACGAATATTCCCTATAATTGGGGGAATCGGGTTAATCGGGATGATCTTAGGCGGTGCTGTTACAATCCCGATTGTCTCGGTAGTTGGTACACGGAATCTATTGCTGCTGTGGGCGATTTTTGTAATTTTTCTGATACCCGTGATTTACTGGATACGCGCCGCCGCCCAAAGTGCTGGAATTCCGGCGACTGCCGGAAAAATCGAGAACGGCAATGAAGGCTCGACGCCAGTCACTAGCTACTCGGCTTTATGGAGTATTCCATTGGTCCGGGCGATGGCATATGTGTCGTTTCCAACTTGGATGGTGGTGTACTTCGTTGATTATCAATTCTTTGTTACGATGCATGAGATTACGAGAGACCAGGATCAACTTACGGGGTTGCTGGGAATACTGAACAGTTTCATTGCCCTTGCGGGTCTCATACTGCACTTATTCGTTACCCCCCGGGTACTGAGTTCCGTTGGAGTGGGTTCTGCACTGATGATTCATCCTGTCCTAATGACATTAAGCGCAGTCGGACTTTCCTGCCGGAGTGTTTTTACCCCCGCGCCATCGTCTTCGATATTCAGCTTCAGGTCTTTAGCGGCTATATCCGCCAGATTTACCGATGAGACGATGGCAACCTCGACGGGGCACTCCGCGCTTGAACTCCTTTTTAACGCTGTCCCGAAAGAACATCGAGCACAAAGCCGCGCCTTTATTGCCGGAGCAGTTGCCCCGGTATGTACGATTATTGCAGGATTCGTATTAATGCTCCTGCTTATGTTTCACATCTCGGACGTCGTAATATCGGTTATACTGCTACTTCTGTGCGGTCTATGGATACTCGCCACGTCGAAACTTAAATCCGAATACCTTCAGGGACTGGTAACGAGCCTTCAATCTCATAGCCGAGACCTTCGTGATTCAGCCGCGTCCGAGTTGAGCAATCTTAAAGACAGCAGTACGATCCAAATATTACTGGATTTGCTGGCTTCCCGGGATGACGAGGTTGCACTATTCGCTCTTGAAATGTTAGACAAGATTGGATACGCCGGGTTGAACACTCGTTTATGTGACGTTTTACCCGAGACCAGTCCTAAACTGACAGTTGAGATTCTAACGATGCTCAGCGATTCCGCAGACTCGACCCTAATTCCCTCGATTCGCCCATTGTTGAATAGCTCGGAGACGGAGGTCGTTGCAGCCGCCGTCAGAGCGATTGCAAAGATTGGGTCTGACGACGACCTCGACGTCCTTAAACCGTATTTAGACAGTCCCGAAATGGATGTACTTGCAGAAGCAGTAATCGCATTCATCCAGGTTCAACCCAATCGGCAGGAACACGACCGGGCATTGGCGATTCTGAGGGGGATGGTTAATGCTGAAGATCCGAATTCGAGGGCTAAGGCAGCCTATATTATCGGCGAAGTTCATGCGAAAAAACTTGTCCAATTACTCACCATGCTGGCGGAATCTGAGGAGGAGACTGTACAATTGGCAGTCGTTAAAGCGAGTGGAAAAACAGATGACGAAGAGATCGTTCCGCCGCTCACCAAATTCTTTGAATCCGATCGACTCCGGCACCACGTAATCGACGCCATTATTCATTTGGACGATGTCGCGGTCGAACCACTGCAGCACCTGTTAATGATTCCGATGTTGAACGAAAAAGTTAAAGAGCAGATGCTGTATTGCCTCGGCAAAATCGGGAACCCCAAATCGCTCACAAGCTTGATTGAGTTCCTCAAGTTACCAGGCATCTCCGTGCGAATCAAGGTCGCTGCCGCCACGGCGTTGGTAACCATAATGAGAAAAATGAAAAAGAAGGCGAAGGAGTGTCAGGGTTCGAAACGGGGAAAGGTGTTATCGAACGGTGGCCTTAATCAGGTCTCCAGCTTTTTAAAGGAAGAAATCCGAAACCTTCAAACTGAGAAAACTTATGTTTACACGATGGAAGCTGAGAAGGACCAGAATTCCGTTTACCTGCTAAGCGACGCACTGTCACGAGTCTGCGATCAGCGTCTTGAGTTGATACTGCGATATCTCGAGCTAATAGATGATCCGAAGATAATCAGGACAGCGGCTGTAAACCTGAAGGATCGAGACCCACGATCAAGAGCGGAAGCACTGGAGATCCTCGATGGAATGACGGCTGAAGCCCGGGAATTGGTACGGGTTTTAGAGAAGGATAATTTAACGCTTGCCGAGCGTGAAATTATTGGAGACAGGAACGATACCTTAAGGGAACTGCTCGATTACAGTCAGAATCTCTGGGTACATGCGTGTACAATTTATGCAATTGGTGATCTAAAACTGTCCGAATTTGAATCGGACTTACTCGAGCTGAAGGATAAGCAGGGCGTTACGGAAAGCTTGACCGATTCAAGTCTGTTCTACGCACTCTCGACGTCGGAGCGACGAATTAACCGGGAGCCGATGGTCCTGAATAATATTAATCTGGCGTTACATAAATTAGGAACGGAAATTAACGAGAACTCTGAGTTAAAGGAGATTGAGAAAATGTCGCTTAATATGGGGAGGATGTTATTTTTACGGAGGGTCCCGTTGTTCGTTAATCTGGAGGGCAGCGATTTACAGTTTCTGAGTGAAATCTGTATTGAAAAGGAGTATGCCGCAGGCCACGTGATATTCGAAGAAGCAGATGACGGGGATGCTCTATACATTATTGAAAGCGGGCGTGTAAATATCGTCACGGGGAAGGATGAGAACGCTGTGATACTCGGTGTTTTAGAAGAACGTGAGTGCTTTGGAGAAATGTCCATTTTAGACGGTGAGTCCCGCTCTGCATCGGCGAATGTCGCGAAGGATTCAAAGGTGCTGGTGATAAATCGCGAAGATTTTCACGGGATACTTTTAGCAAGGCCGCGGATCGCTATCACACTTTTCCGAACTCTCAGTCTGCGCTTTCGCGCAACATTGAGCCAACTGACAGTCGGGCAACGCAAAGAAGTCTTTCTGCGTACCGCATTAGATTAGCTGGGCCCCGTTCGAAAATGCGAACCCCGGTCGGTGCGCGAGCCTGCTTGTTGTAGTATACCCCGGGGCCGTCGGGGGCTGATAAAGCTTGATGTTGCGGGATTATCCGGAACCTCTGATCGTGCCTGCAACGTTGGATACAGGGAATTTTTCGGTGGGTCTTCTTCGTAATAGTACTCGTACTCATAATCGTAATCCCTTCACAAATTTCACCTCGAAAACCAGAAAGATTACGATTACGAGCAAGAGTAAGATTACGAATTGGAATGTTCGCTTATTTTACTTGATCCTGAAAAAGTCTTCAGCCATTACCACGATTGCTTCCAACGGCATGACATTTCGACTTTGTTAGGTGAAACCTAGACGGCGTTGGTACCTGCTTCGCAGCACGCTAAAGCGTGAACTCCAACGGCGGCTCGAACAAGGTCAAGGGCTAACACGTTACGACGCGGTTCGGTGCCCGTTGGAGTTCACGCTCTTGACGCCACATAGCCATTAGCGACGGCGGTTCAGCGTGGCTTTTAAGTTTCGAATATGAATTTCCGAGTCCTGCTACTCATCGATTACGATTAAGATTACGAATGAGGCTAATGGGCAGCGTGCGTAGGCGAGATTCATATTACTAGACTCAGATTAAGTGACCTATCGATTTCTTAATCTTACTCACAACCATCCCATCGGAGATGAGCCCGTGGGACGACCGATCGGAGTCGAAATCGAAATCGCTATCGAAATCGTTTTTTTGTGCGAATCAGTTGCCTATAG